>NZ_FOWG01000006.1:0-513830 GCF_900115375.1 Variovorax sp. PDC80
TCCTTCCCATCCCGAACAGGACAGTGAAACGACTCAGCGCCGATGATAGTGCGGGTTCCCGTGTGAAAGTAGGTCATCGTCAGGCTCTTACAGCCAAAAAAGCCCCAACCAATCGGTTGGGGCTTTTTTCTTGGCAAAAGCAAAACAAAAAACAAAAAGCGCCCTGTCACGACAGGGCGCTTTTTTTGTTGGCAATTCAATTACCGATACGCGAGAAGCTAATCAGGCAACTTTGAAGGCAGGCAAATCCACCAGGTGAGGACGGCCGCCCAGCATCCGCGGAAGCGTCTCCGCATTGACTTCGAACGGGACCCCAGGAGCGATCTGGCTGACCTGATCGAGCCGGTCCACCAAGTCCTGCGGCAGCGCCAGGTCGAGCGCCAGAAGGTTGTTGTCGAGCTGCTCCACCGTACGCGGCCCGATGATCGTGATGATCGATGTGGTGGACTTCCGCGCCTTGGCGCCGAGCCATGCCAGGGCCACTTCGGCCGGCGATCTCCCGAGTTGCACACCCGCATCGATCACGGCGTCCACGACGGCCGCGTCGCGCTCGGTCTTCTCGGTGCGGATGACCCGGCCCATGCCCTGCAGCCGACCTTGCTCTCCATTGCGGTACTTGCCCGTGAGCAGGCCGCCCCCGAGCGGGGACCACACGGCAGCGGCCAAGCCCAGGGCTTCGGCCATCGGCATCAGTTCCCGGTCGGCGCTGCGTTCGATCAGGCTGTATTCGAACTGCACCCCCACCAGTGGCGACCAGCCACGCAGTTCCGCGAGCAGATCCGCGCGCGCGATGCGCCAGGCCGGGAAGTTCGAGAAGCCGGCGTAGAGGATCTTTCCCGCGCGCACCAGGTCATCGAGCCCTCGCAGAATTTCCTCGGTGGGTGTGACGTTGTCGGAGTGATGGACCCACAGCAGGTCGATGCGGTCCGTCTTGAGCCGTTGCAGGCTCTGCTCGACGGAGTAGACGAGGTTCTTGCGGCTGTTACCGGTCTTGGCGAGCGTCGGCTCCTTCGACGCGCCGCCGCTGTACTTCGTCGCCACCACGGTGTCGTCGCGGATCGGTGCGATGAGCTCGCCCAGCATGGATTCGGACTGGCCGAACTGGTAGCCGTCGGCGGTGTCGAAAAAGTTGCCGCCGGCCTCGAGATAGCGGTCGAACACCCGGCGCGCATCGGCATGCTCGGAGCCGTAGCCCCAGCCCGTGCCGAACAGGGCGACACCGAGTGCGAATTCAGAGACGCGAAGGCCGGACTTGCGGCCGAGAAGACGATAGCGCATGGAATTTCTCCTTCGTTGATGGACGATCACTCACTCGGCGCCACCATGTGCGCCTCTTGCAGGCCGTTCGCCGCCTGGGCATCGCGGCCGGGCATCAGCAGCCGTGTCAGCACCAGTGCGGCCACGGCCACGCCAGCGGCGGACCACGCGGCGGCGGCGAATCCGGTGCCGAATGCATGTCGCAACGCAGTTGCAGCAGCGGCGGCCGCATCTGTGGGAAGCGCCTGCAGTGCGTGCAGCGCCCCTGCTGCATCGCCCGCGCTGAAGCGCTTGGCCACGTCCCGGGCCAGCGCAGGTGCCAATGGCCACTGCGCAGCCGCGCGCTGGAAATCCGCAGTGGCCATCGCGACCAGCACCGCGCCCAATCCGGCCACGCCCGCCAGCAGACCGCTGAAGCGCGTGGTGCCCGCCAGGCCCGAGGCCATGCCCGCACGCTGCGGCGGGATCGCACCCTGCATGGCCTTGGCCGTTTCGCCGTTGAGCAGGCCGGCACCGGTGCCCGCGAGCGCCATCGCACAGGCGAAGGCTAGGTAGTTCGAGCCGCTGGTGGCCAGCAGTGCCATGGCCGCATTCGCCGCGCCGCTCAATCCCAGGCCCAGGCACAGCAACGCGCGTGGCGTCCACCCGGCCGTGTAGTGGGCTGCGACGCGCGGCACCAGGAACATGGGCAGTGCGAACGGCAGCATGGAGATGCCCGCGCTGGCCGGTGACAAGCCGAAGGCGTTCTGCAAGTACAGCGGCAGGTAGAACAGCATGACCTGCGCCCCCGCCGCGTAACCCACCATGGCGAAAGCGCTGCCGACGAAGGCCGGCGAGCGCAGCAGCCTGAAGTCGACCATGGGCCGCGCCTGCAGGCCCTCGATCACCACGAAGGCCTCGAGCAGCAGCACGCCGCCGATCAGGCGCCCCAGCACCGCGGGCGAAGTCCAGCCCAGCGCGTTGCCGTCGATGGCGGCCCAGGTCAGCAGGAACAGCGCACCGCTGAAGGTGGCGACGCCGCCATAGTCCAGGCGCACGGCTTCCTTGTCGCGCGACTCTTCCACCACCCGCAGCGTGGCGGCGATCAGCACCACGCCGATCGGCAGGTTGATGAGAAACACCCAGTGCCAGCCGATGGTGCTGGAGATCACTCCGCCGAGGATGGGCCCGCAGGTGATGGCGATGCCCAGGCAGGCGCCCCAGAACGCGTAGGCACGTGCGCGCGCCGGTCCCTGGAAGCTGTGGTTGATCACCGCCAGCGCCGCCGTCAACAGCAGGGCTGCGCCGATCCCCTGGAACGCCCGCGACACATTCAGCACCCAGGCGGCCGGGGCCGTGCCGCAGAACAGCGAAGCGCCGACGAAGAGCACCTGCCCCACCACCATGATGCGTCGCCGGCCATACCGGTCGCACAGCGAGCCCGCCGCCATGAGCAGGGCCGCGAAGGGCAGCATGTACGCGGTGATCACCCATTGCATGTCCGCGAACTCGGCATTGAGCGTGTGCGCGATGGTGGGCAGGGCGACCGCCACCACGTTGGTGTCGAGCATCACCAGCGACGACACCATGGAGGCCACCAGCAGAACGGCCTGCTGGCGACGTGGATCCTGCGCGATGGCAGGCGAGGCTGCGGCCCGTTGTGGCGCGGACGTGGGTGGAATGCTGGCGGTCATGATTTAAGGGCATATGCCCATATTGGGGTCAACGGGAAAAGCGGTGGATGCAAGCCCGAAAAATCAGGAGGCCCGCGAACTCAGCCGTTCGTCCGCGGCAATGTCCAGCAAGGTGATGCGCAAGATCGCCGCCTCCGCTTCGCCGAACACCTCGCAGAAGCGGTCCTGCGCGCGTTGCCACAGCGGCTGCGCGCGAGCGACGAGTGCCTGGCCCTTGCGGGTCAGCACGACCTGGCGCTGGCGCCGATCCGACTCGCCAGGCTGCAGCGCCAGCAGGCCATCGCGTTCCAGCGGGCGCAAGGTGTGGCCCAGGGCGGACCGGTCCATCACCAGGGCATCGGCCAGCACCTGAAGGGTGGGCGCCTCGCGGCCACGCCGGCTCAGTTCCATCAGGATCGAGTACTGGGTGGAACGCAGTCCCACGGGTGCCAGCGCTTCGTCATAGAGCTGCGTGACGCGGCGCGTGGCCTTGCGCAGCGCGGTGCTGCAGCACATGCCGTGGTGGTGATGGGCGGAGGTCATGCGCAATTATGGGTATATGCCCATAAACCGCGAGGGCGGTAGTGTTTACCGCGGGGCGCTGCCGCTTCGCCGTGAGCGCCTTGCGGCCGACGCCGCCATCAACCACCCGTGCCGAGCCTGCTACGGCTCGGCGATGCACCCCGCAACCGCCGATGCCGCAAGCACACGCGGATTGGCCAGATAGACATCGCCGTCCCCCATCCGCCCCGGCATGTTCCTGTTCGTCGCCGAGATGGCGACCTGCCCCGCGCGGGGCCCGCCGGGGCCCGCACTGATGCACGCGCCGCATCCAGGCTCGTCGATCACCGTCACGCCGGCCGCGACAAGCACGTCGTGGTAGCCCGCCTGCCTGGCCTGTTGCTGCACCAGCTGCGAGCCGTATTGCACATAGGTCGGAATGCGGACGCGGCGGCCGCTGAAGACTTCGGCATACATCGCAATGCTGCCCAGGTCACCGGCAGTGCACGAGCCGCCATAGGCCAGGTCCAGCGGCGTTCCCAGCACTTGCTCGAGCGGCACCCCGTTGCCGGGATGGCCGGGGCGCGCCACTAGGGTCTGGATCGCGCCGAGGTCGACGGTCATCACGCGCTCGTATTCGGCCTCCGGATCGGGACGCAGGCACAGGGCCCAGGCATCCTCCGGCGCGATCTGCCGCCGAACGGCCAGGTGATCGATCATCGCCAACGTGGGTTCGCACACGGCGGTCAACGCATTGCATTCGACCGCCATGTTCGCGAGCACGGCCTGCTCGTCGAACATCAAGGTCTCGAGGCCGCTGCCGCCGAATTCGATGACGCGGCCCGTGAAGATGCCCGATGCCTTGCCGATGCCGGCCAGGTGAAGCATCACGTCCTTCGCCGTGCAGGCCGCCGGCAAGCGGCCCTCGAGCTGGACCCTGACGGTCCGCGGGACACGAACGCCGAGGACATTCCACTCCCACACGGCCGCGATCTCGCTGTTGCCGACGCCGTAGGCCAGGCAATTGAGCGCGCCGGCGGAGCAGGTGTGCGAGTCGGTCCCGACGATGACCTGGCCGGGGAGGGCGACCTGCTCGCGGATCACCGTGTGGCAGATGCCGGTGGGCGTTCCTTGCGGCGTGGCGTGCCAGTGCATCCCGGTTCGTTCTGCCAGCGCGCGCTGGGACATGCGCAGATCGGCGATGCCGGCCAGCGCTTCGGCATCGATGCCCGGCAATCGCGAGGCCAGCGTCAGGTGGTCCGGAAAGGAGTGGACGGTTGCAGGCCGCTGGACGCGAACCGGTCGTCCGAGGGCCGCCTCGGCGGCGGCCGCGGCAGGCGCCGTCGTGTAGTCATGGGAGAACGCCGCATCGACCTCGAGGAAGCCGGTGTCCCCGGGCCGAACGGCACCGAAGCGCGTCTTCATGCGCCGTGCCATGATCTTCTCCGCGAGGGTCATCGCGCGGGCCGGCGTCGCGATGGCCTCGTCGGGTTCCTTGCCTTCGCTGCGGGCCTGCATGAAGGGGAACAGGCCGCCGCGACGAAGAATCCTGCGCGAGGTCGCGTCGAAGCCCTCGAGCAGCTCGTCGAATGCGAGGGTCTCGCCATCGGCCATGCGCCAGGCGAGTGCGGGATCGGTGATCGGCAGCATCCCGTTGTTGATCAGGTTCTGCCGATGGATGGGCGCGATGGACGGGGCGAACACCGCGCCGATCCCCGCGATCAGCAGCGCCCGCGCCGCGACCTCGCGCGAACTGCCTTCGCCCCATCCCTCGCCCGCCAGGATCAGGCCGAAGCCGCCTTGCCGTATCTCGCTGGCCTCGACGTAGCCGCCGTTTCCCAGGGAGCGCAGCAGGAGGTCGCCGAGCCGGTCGTCGTAGTAGTAGCAATCGGGGTTCGCCTTGATGATCGCGTCGGTCGATACATGGGCGAACAGATCGCAGACCACGGGCCTTTCGGTCAGTGTGGCGCCTTGCAACTGGGTGCGCAGCGGGCCACGGTCGTGCGTGAGATAGAGGGCCCTGCCCGCCAGCCTGGCGGCGGTGGCGAGGCCGTCGTCGTCCAGCAGGATGGTGAGATGGCCGACCTGGCGAAGCTTCGAAGTCATCGTGGGCATGAGAAAGGAGGTCGTCAATCGAGCGGCTTGAAGCCGGTGTCCTCGATCACCTTGCGCCACCGCTCGAGATCGGGCTTCATGCGCGCGGCCAGTTGGCTGGCGCCCGCATTGCCGGGCCTGAAGGCCAGCTGGCGGAAGGTCTCCTGCACGCTCGGCTGCTGCAGCGCGGTCTTCACCCCTGCCTCGACCTGCTGCACGAACTCCAGCGGCGTGCCGGCCGGATAGAAGAAGGCGTTGTAGTCCTCGAGCGTCAGCGCGCCGAAGCCCGCCTCGGCGATGGTCGGCACGTCCGGCAGGCTGCGCTCGGCGCCGCTGGTGGCCAGCAGCCTGATGCGGCCGCTGCCCAGGTGCGGCACCAGGCCCGAGGTCACGTCGACGCCGAAGGGTATCTGCCCGCCATTGAGTGCCTGCAGATGCGGCGCGCCGCCGAGGAAGGGAACGTAGTTCATCGCCACGCCGGCCTCGCGCCCGAGCATGGCGCCCATGAAGTGCGGGATCGAACCGACGCCGACGCCGCCGTAGTTCCCGTTCCTCGGATCCGCCTTCACCCACTGCACGTATTCGCGCAGCGACTTGATGCCCGGTGCTGCCGACGTGCTGGCGACGAAGCCGAACTCCATGTTGACGACGGACGCCACCGGCACGAAGTCGCGCAACGGGTCGTAGCCGAGGTTCTTGAAGACGTGCGGGTACACGCACATCAGCGTCGAGGATGTCAGCAGCAGGGTGTTGCCATCGGGCCTGGCGCTCTTCACGTAGGTGTTGGCCAGGCGGGCACCGGCACCGGGCTTGTTGTCCACGATGACGGTCGCCTTCAGCGCCTTCTCGAGGTGCGGCGACATGGTGCGCGCGATGACGTCGGTGGAACCGCCCGGCGGAAAGCCGATGACGATTCGCACGGTACGCCCGGACGCACTCGAGAGCTGCGCGCGCGCGACCTGCGCGGCGCCGAGCGCACCCATGGCGATCGTGTGGAGGACCTGTCGGCGCTTCATGATTGGCCCCCGTGAATGTGTTGCATGCCCAGCACCTCGTTGCGGGTCAGCAGGGTCGCGTATTTCTGTCCCATGTCGAACAGGTTGGCTTCGTGCGCCGGCAGCGAACGGTCGCCCACGCAGTCGGTCACGACCACCGGGCGGAAGCCGTGGCACATCGCGTCGACCACGCTGGCGCGCACGCAGCCGCTGGTGGTGCAGCCCGCCACCAGCACGGTCTTCGCGCCGCGCTGCGACAGCCAGCCCGCCAGCGAGCTGCCGAAGAAAGCGGAGGGATGGACCTTGCGCACCACCAGCTCGCCGGCGGAAGGCTGCAGCTGCGGCACGAACTGGCTGCCGTGCGCGTCTTCCTTCAAGGCGAGGATGCTGGGCACCTTGAGCGCGAAGATGTTGGCGTCGGCCCCGTCGTCCTGGTAGACCACCCGCGTGTGCGCGATCGGCCAGCCGCGTGCTCGCGCCTCGGCCAGGAGGCCGCGCGTGCATTCGATGGCGGGCCCGATGTTGCCGCCGCCGAAGCTGCCCGGGTCGGCGAACCCGTTGATGAAGTCGACGATCAGCAGGGCGAACGGGGCCTCGGGCGGCAGGGCGTTGCCGAAGCCCTGCTGGCGGTACACGTCTTCGTCGCGGCTCATTGCAGGGCCTCCTCGACGACCTTGCCGTCGCGCACCACCACCACGCCGTCGAGCTCCACCGTGCAGTTGCGCAGCGGAATGTCGAGATGGCAGGCCGTCGTGCGCGGACCGCCGACCTCGTTGTTGGGCCCCAGGGAGAACAGGAAGTTGCCTTCGAAGGCACGCGCGTCCATGCCCACTGTCTGCTCGCGGTCGAGCAGCGACAGCGTGTGCCAGTAGCAGCGCGGCTGCATGCCCCAGCCGATGTGCGCCATGGCATAGGCCTCGGGGTCCTTGTAGGCCTCCATGAACTCGCGCATCAGCTGCGCGTCGATGTCGCCTTCGATCTCGCGCACGAAGCCGTCGCGCACCGTCAGCGTGATCTTGTCGGCCATGTAGTTCTTCTGCGGCAGCAGGATGTCGCCCTTGTCGATCACGATGGTGCCGTCGCTCCCGCCCTCGTTGGCGAAGGTGAAGAGGAAGCCGCTGGGCCAATGGTCCCAGCGGCCGGGCTCGTCGCAGAACCCGTATTCGCCGATGGTGGGAAAGTCGCCGATCCTGAAGGTGGCATCGGTGCCAGCTGGCGAGGTCACGCGCATCAGCCGGGCCTTGCTCAGCACCTCGGTGGCGCGCCGCACGCGCCGGCGATCTTCCTGGGTGGGCACGACCCGCACCAGGATCTCTGGCGGCTCGACGGCCAGCAGGATCTTGGTGCCAGACCCGAGGATTTCCATCTGCTCGGGCGAGAACAGCAGCACCATCAGGTCGAGCACCAGGTCGCTCGTCTTCAGCGCCGCGAGCGCCACCGGGTTGTTGCTCAGCGGCGTCTCGCCCAGCCAGTTCAGGCGGTCGCGGCTCGTGGCCTTCTCGGCATTGATCGGCGGCAGCTCGATCGTCGTGACGATCGCGCCCGCGTTCTGGGCCGCGACCCGCGCGGTCCGCAGCGTCTGCGGGTTCGTGTAGGGCGCGCACAGGATGGTCACCGTTTGGCCGGGCTCGAGCCTGGACAGCCGGAGAACCTCTTCCCAGGCCTTCGTCAATTGGTAGTCGCTGACAGCGGACATTTTTTCTGTACCTCTTCGTTGGTGATGTCAGACCTGAGGCAGCACCGCTTCTTCGAGCGTTTCGAGCTTGAAGAGGCGGCGTGCATTGCCGTGGCAGACCAGCGCGCGCGTGGAGGCATCCAGCGGCGCGTTCTCGATGAACGTGCAGGCTTCCTCGGTGGACTCGAAGGGATAGTCGACCGAGAACAGGACGGCCTCGGCGCCGATCTCGCCGATCGCGCCCAGCAGGGCGGGCGCCGAGCACACGCCCGCGGTGGTGATCAGGATGTTGCGACCGAAGTATTCGCTCGGCTTGCGGGCCAGCGCGATGCCCGACGGATAGGCGGCGAAGCGGCTGTCGATCCGCGTGCGCTGGTAGGGCAGGAACTCGCCCATGTGCCCGAGCAGGAGCACGAGCCGCGGGAAGCGATCGAAGACGCCGCCGAACAGCAGGCGCAGCGCATGCCCCGCGGTTTCGACGCCCCAGCCCCATGTGGGGCCCAGCAGCACGGGCATGCCCGCGAGCAAGGCGGGTGGTGCGCTGAATGCGGCCGGGTGCAGGTAGACCGGGACACCGAGTGCTTCCGCGCGTTCCCAGAAGACGTCGAAGTCGCGGTGCTCGTAATAGCGGCCCAGCGTGTGACCGTTGATCAGCGCGCCCTTGAATCCGTATTCGCGAACGCTGCGTTCCAGTTCGTCCGCCGCGCTGGCCGGGTCCTGCAGCGCGACGTGCGCGAATGCGCCGAAGCGCTTCGGGTGGCGGGCCACGCGTCCCGCGAGGAACTCGTTGTTCTCTCGCGCTCGCCGAACCGCGAGCGCGCTGTCCGCTTCGGCCTGCACGCCGGGGGTGGTCTCCGACAGGATCGAATAGCCGATGTTGCCGGCATCCATTTCGTCGATGCGGCGGTCGTCGAAGTCGGAGAGCCGGGCGCCGATCTCTACGGTGAAGGCGCGCGGGAGCGCGCTGACGAAGGGTGCCCAGTACTGCTCGAATCCGGGGCCCGAGAAATGCTCTTCGAGTGCGATCTTTGGTGTGGTGTTCATGGTGGGTTTCCTGTCAGACCGGATAGACCAGGGCGGTCGCCAGCACTTCGGTGTCGTGGACGACGTCGCGGTGGAACAAGACGAGCCCGTCGGCGCGCCGCAGGAACTTGTCGTGGTAGATGCCCGCCAGATGGAGCGTCGAAGGACCCTCCACCAGGGTCTGCACGAGCATGAAGGGGGTCTGCGCGGCGATCGTGGATTCGTCCTCGTCCACCACGCGCGTGATGCCGAGCACGTGGACCATCTGGCGCGGCGCGAACATCTGCGAGTGGGCGATGGCCATCGCGCGGTCGCGGATCATGTCGAGCCCTTCGCAATACATCAGGCCGACGGGCATGCCGAGCAGCGCGTTCTCGCGCGAGGTCACGCGGTAGGTGGCGTCCTCGCAGAAGAACCCGGGCCAGCGTTCGATGTCGGCGGCGTCGAGCGCGGCGCAGTACTCGGCGTGGAAGACGTCGATCTCGGCGCGCAGTTCGATCGCGCGCCGGGGCGCGACCCTCGCGGGGCTGTAGGCGAGCGGGTTCTTCATGCCGTGGCCTCCGCGACGGGAATGCCCATCACCTCGCGGTAATAGGCGTACATCGAGCGGATGCAGGACTCGGAGATGAACCCACGCGTGGTGCCGGTCTGCCCGGCATCGAGCTGGATCACGTTGGTGTCCGTCGTCGAGCGGCGCATGCCTTCCTGGACGAACTTCAGCGCCTCGTTGTCTTCCACGCCCAGGAAGCCTCCAGGCCCCATCAGGTTGCCCTGGCGCAGGCGATGGCGCGTCATCTCGGGCGTGTCGTCCTCGTAGCCGAACATCGTCCACTGCATGATCATGCTGTTGGGCCCGTTCGGGATGATCTGGCGCACGCCCAGCGTGTTCAGCTCGCGCTGCACGATCATGTTCGGCCAGATGGTCATCATGATGGCCGACCAGGGCGAGTCGAATTCCTCCACGAAGTCGAGGAAGCGCTCGTCGCGCAGCTTCAGGTGGTCATGGAACGAGCGCATCTGCGACTTGTTGTCGTCGGAGACGCTGGCGTACTTCTCCTTCGTCTTGCGCGAGCCCATGAAGCCATGGCGCCCGTGCACCGTGTCCGCGTAGATCAGCGCCTTGACCCCCGCCACGGCCAGGCCGAACACCACCAGGAACGAATGCAGCAGCGTGGCGTGGTACGGGTCCTTGAGGTTCTCGTGGTACATCTTCCAGTTGCACGGAAGCTCGTTGCGGTAGTAGCCCAGCACCTTGAGCTTCTTGCCCGGGAAGGTCGAATCGAGCTGCTCGACGATCTCCGGCGTGAGGTACTCCTCGAGCGGCGGCGTGCGATCCGAATAGGTGGCGAACACCAGGCCGTTGCGCGTCGCCACGCGCAACTGGCGCAGGCCGTGGTCCTCGTTCCTGAAGCTCGGCGGCATGCCGCCCACCTTGTCGACGCCGCGCTTGAAGGGGATCCCCTGCAGG
This sequence comes from Variovorax sp. PDC80, assembly GCF_900115375.1. Lineage (NCBI taxonomy): Bacteria > Pseudomonadati > Pseudomonadota > Betaproteobacteria > Burkholderiales > Comamonadaceae > Variovorax > Variovorax sp. PDC80. Next base: position 10,666 of record NZ_FOWG01000006.1, read on the forward strand.
TTGCCCTTGAGGTCATAGGACCACTGGTGATAGGGGCAGACGAACTCCTTCGCATTGCCCTGGTTGTGGCGGCAGAACTCGGCCCCGCGGTGCGCGCAGCGGTTCTCGAAGACCGAGACGGTCCCGTCCTCCGCGCGCGCGATCACGACGGGCGTGGCGCCCACGTAGCCGCGCTTGTAGTCGCCGGTGGCCGGAATCTCGGCCTCGAGCGCAACGAAGTTCCAGCTCTCCCCCAGGAAGAACTTGTCGATCTCCCGGTCGTAGACCGCCTTGCTGGTGTAGACCCAGTCCGGGATCGTGTGGAGGGCATCGGCCGGCCAGACGCACTGCTCGAATGGCGGGTCCTTGTCGGCATTCGTGATTCCAATAACCGCTTGTGATTGATACATACAGGTCCTTCAAGAAAAGGGTCATGCGGCGACCGGCAAGCGCTGCAGCGCCTGCCTGGCCCATGCCCGGAGGTTGACGATCTCGTGGGAGAGGTCGCTGACGTCGACCGGCTGTGCGCGGTCGAAGAGAGGTCGGATGGCACGCAACTCGGCACCGCAGTTGAGGGCGACGCCATGGATCGGCACGCCGTCCCGATGTCCGATCCACAGCGCCTTGTCGTGCAGGGGATCGCCGCAGCGGAGGTACTGGAGGTCGCTGGCCGGAGCGCCCAGGACCTGGAGGTTGTGCCGGCCCTGGTCGGTCCAGAACCACGGCACCACCGGGGGCGGCGGCCGCAGGCCCAGGATGGCCGCGGCAGCCGCGCGTGCCTGCTCGTTCGCGTTCTGCCATGACTCGACGCGCGTGGGCCGCGGCTGGCCGCGACGCAACTGGCTTGCGCAATCGCCCACCGCGAAGACGAAGGGGTCGGTGGTCCGGCACTCGGCATCGACGAGTACGCCGCCGCCATCCGCGATGCCCAGTCCCGCATCGCGCGCGAGCTGGTCGTTGGGTACGAGGCCGATCGCGACCACGATCTGGTCGGCCTCCAGCCGCAGCCCCGCGGCGGTGACCAGCTCCATGCAGCCGTTCTCGGCGGCTCGCGCATGAACCAGCGAATCGTCCAGCACGAGCCGCACGCCCTCGCGCGCCAGCGCGGAGGCCAGCCATGCCGAGGCTTCGCTCGGCAGGAAGCGTTCGAGCAGCGGTGGCGTGCGCGCCAGCAGCGCTACCGACGACGCACCGGCCGCCAGCGCGGAATGCGCGAGCTCGAGGCCCAGGAAGCCGCCGCCGATGATGGCGATGCGGGGCCGCTCTCCGAGGGCCGCACGGAAGCGGCGCGCGTCGTCGAGGGTCCGGATGTAATGCACGCGCGGAGTGCCGCGCGGCAGGCCGGCCATCGTCATGGCTTCGCCGCCGGTGGCGAGCAGGCATGTGCCGTATGCGAACACGCGCCCGTCGCGGGCGCGGACTTCCTGCCGTTCAGGATCGAGTGCGACCACTTCGACGTTCGGAAGCAGCTCGACATCGATGTGCGACAAGACGCTCTCGGGCAGGACGTCGAGCCGGGGCTCGACCTCCGCGCTGAGCACGGCCTTCGACAGGGGCGGGCGCTCGTACGGCCGATGAGCCTCCTGGCCCAGCATGACGATCCGCCCCCGGTGGGCGAACTCGCGCAGCGTTTGCGCGGCGACGGCAGCCGACTGGCCGGCCCCGACGATGACGATCGGTTCGCGGCTCATGCGGCGTCCGGTGCCTGCACGTAGATGTCATCGCCCACGCGCTTCGTGGCGTGGGTGCGCAGGTCGACGGTCGCCGGGGCGCACAGGGCCTTGCCGGTGCGGATGTCGAAGCGTCCCTGGTGCAGCGGGCATTCGATGCATCCGTCTTCGAGGAAGCCGTCGGACAGTTGCGCCTTGCCGTGCGTGCAGATCCCGTCGGTGGCGAGGAACTCGCCACCCACGCGGTAGAGCGCGATGCTGTGGCCCGCGACGTTCACGGACCTGACTTCGTCCTCGCCCAGCTCCTGCGCCGAGGCCACCTTGATCCATTCCATGACGAGTTCCATTGCAGTGCTCTAAAAAATTGCTCAGTACACGTCGTAATTTAGGTGAAAAGAGATCGAGATGAATCAGGGTTTCCACGGGGAATGCTCGCTTCGGAGAAGGCAGGCCGAGCATCTGAATGTCGAGGAAGGTATCTATTTAATGGGGAGAAATGATCGATACGCCGGGTCGAAGCCTAGGGTTTCCACGCGTCAAGACAGGTGATCTGCTTTCGCCACGAGTTACCTATAATTAAGACAGTACACTTCGTATCTATCGATTTTTCCTGTCGATCCACCACACCTCGGAGACAACACATGGATCACGCAGAACTTCCGACACGGGCGCTCAAGCCCGAGGGGATCGGGGCCAGGGTTCCCCGCAAGGAAGACGCCCGGCACTTGGCGGGCAAGGGCAACTTCGTCGGCGATGTGGTGATGCCCGGGCTGCAGGAGGTCGCGTTCCTGCGCAGCCCGCTCGCGCACGCCGCCATCACGGGCGTGGAGATTCCGAAGGAGCTCGCGGGACGGGTGTTCGTGCGCGAGATGCTCGAGGGCGCGCTGGACATCCAGTCGCCGTCGAGCATTCCGGGCTACCAGTACTCGGAAGTGCCGCCGCTCGCGAAGGGCAAGGTCCGCCATGTCGGCGAGGCCGTCGCCATGGCGATCGCGCCGACACGCGCGCTTGCGGAGGACCTGCTCGAGGAGGTGCAGGTCTCGTACGACGAACTCCCGGTCTATCACGATGCCGCGTCCGCGCGGGCGGCGACCGGCGAGTTCCTTCACCCCGGCTGGAAGGACAACGTGTTCCTCACGCTGCGCATGGACCGGGACTTCGAGAAGGTCGCGGCGCAGGCCGAAGTCAAGGTCAGCCGCAGCGTCGAGCTCTCGCGCCAGTGCATCGCGCCCATGGAGGGCAAGTCCGTCATGGCGTACTGGGACTTCCGCACCGAGCAGCTGGTGCTGATCTGCGCGACGCAGTGCCCCCACCTGCTGCGCGCCGGCATCGCGCAGCACCTCGACATGAACGAGGAGTACGTGCGCGTGATCTCGCCGGACGTGGGCGGCGGCTTCGGCTACAAGGGCATGCTCTACCCGGAGGACATGTGCGTGGCCTGGCTGGCCAAGACGTACAAGCGCCCATTCCGCTATCTCGAGGATCGGCGCGAGCACCTGATCGTCGGCGCCAACACGCGCCAGCACCACTACGAGCTCACCGCGTACGCGGATCGCAACGGCAAGCTGCTCGCGCTCGACGCGGTGATCACCATCGACGGGGGCGCCTACTCGTACTGGCCGTTCTTCATCGGGCTCGAGCCCGGGCAGGCGCTCGGGAACCTGCCCGGCCCCTACACGATCCAGGGCTACCGATGCGAGACCGTCTGCATCGGCACGAACAAGCCCGGCTTCATGCCCTACCGGGGCGTGGCGCGCACCGGCGTCTGCTTCGCGATCGAACTGCTCATGGACGCGGTGGCGCGCGAAGTGGGCCGCGAACCGTGGCAGGTGCGCCTCGAGAATCTCGTGCCCGCCGCGCAGATGCCCTACGTGAACATCGCGAACAAGCACTTCGACAGCGGCGACTTTCGCGCCAGCCTTACGCGTGCGCTCGAGATGGTGGGCTACGAGGCCGTGCGCGAACGGCAGGCCCGCGGCGAGCCCGATGGCCGCCGCATCGGCTTCGGCGTCGCCACCTACACCGAGCAATCGGCGCACGGCACGGCGGTGTTCGCCGGCTGGGGCATCTCGGTCGTGCCCGGCTTCGACCAGGCGCTGGTGAGGATGACCGGCGACGGCGGCGTGGAAGTGCGCGTGGGCGTGCATTCGCACGGGCAGGGGATGGAGACCAGCTTCGCGCAGATCGCCCACGACGTGCTCGGCATCCCGGTCAGCCGCATCCGCGTGATCCATGGCGACACCGATCTCACGCCGTTCTCTTCCGGCACCTATGCCTCGCGCGCCACCGTGATGTCGGGCGGCGCCATCGCCACCGCCTGCAAGGAACTGCTGCCCCGGGTGCAGTCCATCGCGGCGCACCTGATGGGCGTGGATGCGCACGGCGTGTCCCTGCTCGACGGCCGGGCCTGGGCCGGCGAGCAGTCGATTCCGCTGTCCGACGTCGGACGCGCCTGGTACCTCACGCCGCAGGACCTGCCGCCAGAAGTCCACCTCGGCGGACTCGAGGTGTCGCGTGCCTACAAGCCCAAGGTCGACACCGGCACCTTCACCTATGCGAGCCACGCCGCCGTGGTCGCGGTGGACACCGAGACCGGCCAGGTCGAGATCCTCGACTACGTGGTGGTGGAGGACTGCGGCACCATCGTGAATCCGATGATCGTGGAAGGCCAGACCATCGGCGGCATCGCGCAGGGCATCGGCACCGCGATGTACGAGGAGAGCCCCTACGACGACCAGGCGCAGCCCCTGGCTTCCACGCTGGCCGACTACATCCTGCCGGGCGCCATGGAAATGCCCCGGATCCGGATCGAGCACACCGAGACCCCCTCGCCCCACACGGAGTTCGGCGCCAAGGGCATGGGAGAGGGCGGCGCGGTCGCGCCGCCCGCCGTGATCTTCAATGCCGTGAACGATGCCTTGCGAGGAACCGGTGCCGCCGAGTTGCGAATGACGCCGCTGACGCCCCGGCGCCTGCTGCAGGCGCTCGAATCGGCCAGGCCCGTGCGGGAGGGCGCGCTGTGAAGGCCGCGAACTTCGCATACGCCCGGGCGGCAGACGTAGACCACGCCATCGAGCTGCTGTCGAGGAACGGCACGGCCAAGCTTCTGGGCGGCAGCCAGTCGCTCGGGCCGATGCTGAACCTGCGCCTGGCCCGGCCCTCGGAGGTGATCGACATCGCGCAGATCGAAGACCTGCGCGTCGTGCGCGCGCACGGCGATGCCATCGAGATCGGCGCCGCCGTGACGCACGCGGAACTCGAGGACGGGGTGCATCCGCCCCTGGTGGGGCATCCGGTCCAGGACGTCGCGGCCGGCATCGCCTACCGCGCCATCCGCACGCGCGGCACCATCGGCGGCAGCCTGGCGCACGCCGATCCCGCGGCGGACTGGGTCGTGAGCCTCGCGGCCCTTGGTGCGCGCGTCCGGCTGCGGTCGCGCAGCGGCGAGCGCATCGTCGAGGCCGACAGCCTGCTGCTGGGCGCCTACACGACGGTGCTCGCGGCGGACGAGCTGATCGTCTCCGTCGCGGTGCCGGTCTCGACGCCCACCGCGCGCTGGGGCTATCACAAGCTGTGCCGCAAGACCGGCGAGTTCGCCGAAGCGAGCGCGGCCTGTTTCTTCGACCCCTCGCGCAACTGCGCGCGCGTGGTGCTCGGCGCGGTCGATGGTCCGCCGATCCTGTTGCGGAGCCTCGCGGCGCATCTGGGCGATGGCGCTACGCAGGGCCTGACGCGCGAGCAGGTGAAGACCGCCGTGAAGCAGGCCCTTCCCGAGCGCGACGCCATCGATCTCCGGCTGTTCGCCGCCGCCCTCGAGCGTGCGCTGCAGCAGGCCGGCGTGACGATCCATCACCAGGTTCAGGGAGCAAGGATTTGAACGCGATCTCCATGGAAGTCAACGGCCGCACGGTGAGCCGGGATGCCGAACCGAGGATGCACCTCGGCGATTTTCTGCGCGACGGGCTGCAGCTGACGGGAACGCACCTGAGTTGCGAACACGGCGTGTGCGGCGCCTGCACCGTGCTGCTGGATGGGCAGCCGGCGCGCTCCTGCACCACCTTCGCCGTGGCCTGCGAGGGGCATGCGGTCACGACCATCGAGGGCTATGACGACGATCCGGCGATGCGCCTGCTGCGTCCCGCCTTCACGCGGCACCACGCTCTCCAGTGCGGCTTCTGCACCCCCGGCATGCTCGCCACGGCCCGCGACATCGTGCTGCGGGTTCCCGCGGCCGACGAAGCGCGGGTTCGCCTCGAGCTCGCGGGCAACCTGTGCCGCTGCACCGGTTACCAGGGCATCGTCGACGCCATCCTGGACGTGCTGAAGCAGCAGCGCGACACGCCGGACCCGCGCGTCGAACGGCTGCGCGACACGCTGCGCGCGCCGCGACCGGTGACGGTCTACCGCAAGCCTGCCCACGCAACGCCGGCACCGACGCCGGCGCCCGCTGCTTCGGCCTCGCCCAGGACCGAGGTCGTCGCCGAGGTCGATGACGGCATCCTCGCCAAGGCCCGGGCCAAGGGCCATGCGATCGATGCGTCCTTCGACGTCCCTTTTCCCGCCGAGCAGGTCTGGGCGCTCATGGGCGATCTGCCGACGGTCGCGTCCTGCCTGCCGGGCGCGCGCATCGACTCGCACGATGGAGAGCGGGTCAAGGGCAGCATCGCCATCAAGTTCGGCCCGATGTCGGCCGCCTTCGTCGGCGCGGCGCGCCTCGAGCGCGACGATGCCCTCAAGCGGGCCGTCCTGCGCGGCGCGGGCCAGGACAGCCTGAGCAAGTCGCGCGCCCAGGGCAACGTGGCCTATCGATTGGAGTCGAGCGACGCCGGCCACACGCGGGTCCAAGTGGACATGGTGTACGCCCTCCAGGGACCGCTGGCGCAGTTCTCGCGCTCGGGCCTGGTCAAGGATTTCGTGCGCCGCATGGTGGCCGATTTCGGCGTGCAGGTGTCGCGACGCCTGGCGGGAGAGACCGCACCCGCCGATGAAGCGAAGCGCTCGGTGTCCCTGCTGGCCATCCTGTGGAGCGTGGCCGTCGACCGCCTTCGCCGCGTGTTCAGGCGGGCCTGACGATGACGCTCGCGCCCTACGGCTACCACGTGCGCGCCAATGGCGTGCGTCTGCACCTGCTTCGCTTCGGCGGGCAGGGGCCTCGCCTTCTGATCCTTCCGGGCATCACGAGCCCGGCCGTGACCTGGGGCTTCGTCGCCGAACGCCTGGCGCCGCACTTCGACGTCCACGTGCTCGACTTCCGGGGACGCGGGCTGTCGTTCAGCGCCCCAGGCATGGATGCGAGCCTGGAGACGATGGCCGCCGATGTCCTCGGCATCCTCGCCTCGCCGGACTGGTCGGCCACGACGGTGCTGGGCCATTCGATGGGCGCGCGCGTGGCGATTCGCGCCGCCGTGCGCGATTCGCGGCAGATGGCCCGGGTCCTGCTGATCGATCCACCCGTTTCGGGGCCCGGCCGCCGGAGCTATCCGTACCCGCTGGATTTGTACGTGAACTCGATCCGGGCAGCGGTGCAGGGGATCACGGCGGAGGCTCTGCGTGCGTTCACGCCCACGTGGACCGACGAACAGTTGCGGCTGCGCGCCCAATGGCTGCACACATGCGACGAGGCTGCCATCGTGCAGGCCCACCGCGGATTTCACGAGGACGACATCCACGCCGACATCGCGCGGCTCGAAACGCCGGGACTGCTGATGGCGGCGGGCCGCGGCGGCGTCATCTCGGCGGAAGACAGGGCCGAGATCCGGGCGCTGGCTCCCCACCTGTCCCAATGCGTCGCCGCCGACGCGGGCCACATGATCCCCTGGGACGACGCGGAAGGCTTCTTCCGGTTGCTCGGCGAGTACCTGCGGATCGACCTGCGCCACGCGCCCCGGCGGGTCGCGTAGATACACTCGCGAACGTGAGACATCCACCATCCAGAGCATGACGACCCAGCGCAATTCAACGCAGAAGACCGCAGCGGCGAAGGACGCCGCGAGCCGGCCGGCGCCGTTCAATCCCTTGCGGCAACTCATGTTCAGCCGCCCGAATTTCCTGATCCGGCGCCTGCATCAGATCGGCGCGGCCATCTTCTACGAGCTCTGCCACTCGGAGAGCATCACGCCGCTGCAGGTGGGAATGCTGACGGCACTGTCGATGAACCCGTGGCTCGACCAGAAGGCGATCGGCCGCGAGCTCGCCCTCGACCGCACGACGACCGCGGAGGTGCTCAAGCGCCTGAGCGAGAAGGGCCTGATCGAAACGCGCGTCAACCCGGACGACCGCCGCTCGAGGCTGTCGGTGATCACCAAGGACGGACTCAAGCTCATCCAGGAACTGCAGGACAGCGTGCGCCATGCGCAGGAGCTGCTGATGGAGCCGCTGTCCGCGGAGGATCAGCAGGTCTTCATGGGCCTGCTGACGCGGCTGGTCGAAGCGCACGAGCTGCGCGATGTCGCGGCGCGGCCCGAGGCCTCGACCGCCGTCGATGGCGAGCCGCCCTCCACGCGCCGCCGCCCGCGCGCGGTCAAGCGCCCACTTTGAAGCGCTCGGCGATGTAGGTGGCCGGCGGCTTGCCGAAGGCCTTCTTGAACATCGTGATGAAGGCGGACGGCGACTCGTACCCCAGGCCATAGGCCACCTGCTGCACGGTCGCGCCGCCCGAGAGTTCGCGAAGCGCCACGATCATGTGCAGCTGGCGCCGCCAGCGGCCGAAGCTCAGGCCGGTCTGCGCCGTGCACAGCCGGGTCAGGGTGCGCTCGCTGGTCCCGGTCTCGGCGGCCCAGTCCTGCAGGGTCCGGCGGTCCGAGGGGTCGAGCGTGATGGCGCGGGAGATCTTTCGAAGCCGCGCGTCCTGCGGCATCGGCAACGAGAAGTCCTCGTTCGGCATCGTGCCGAGCTGATCGAGCAGCACATGCGCGAGCCGGTCGGTCGCGCTGCCGGGCTCGTAGGTCGGCGGCAGGCCGGCCAGGTGCTGGATCATTTCGCTCAGCATGGTGCTGATGGCCAGGGTGCAGCACTTCGTCGGCAATGCGCCCGTGCCCGGCGCGACGAACAGATAGAAGATCAGCGCGTTCGCCGTGCCGTGGTTGCTGTGCGGCGTGCCGCCCGGAATCCACACGCCCGCCTGCGGCGGCACCATCCACAGCGCGCCCGGCACTTCGCACGACACTGCGCCGCGCAGCGCGATGACCAGCTGCCCCATCTGGTGCTGGTGGATAGGGATCTCGCGCGCACGCGCCTCGACGTCCACGCGCAGCGCCATGACGGGCACGGTGAGCTGGTGGTCCAGGCCTTCGGGGACGACCTCGGGGCGTTGCATGGTCTCCATGGGCGTTGCTGCGAGCCGGCCATTCTCGCCGCGCCGAGCGAAGGCTCCGGACGGAAGGGGCGCACGCCATGCCGTGGCCGAAAAGAGAAATCGTTCGGCCAGGAATGCAATTTCCGCCACGGGCACCGCTGCCTAGCATCGACTTATGCAAAGTATTCGCTTCTCTCGCCCCGAGATGCTCTTCTCCCTCAAGAGCTTCGCGGGTGCCATGCTCGCGCTGTACCTGGCCAGCCGCGCCGGCCTGCCACGGCCCTTCTGGGCCTTCATGACCGCCTACATCGTGGCGCATCCGCTCGCGGGCAACGTGCGCTCGAAGGCGCTCTATCGCTTCATGGGCACCCTGCTCGGCTGCGCGGCCACCGTGGTGCTGATCCCGTCACTGTCGGCCGCGCCCGAGCTGCTGACGCTGGCGCTCGCGCTGTGGACCGGGCTGTGCCTCTACCTCTCGCTGCTGGACCGCAGCGCGCGCTCCTATGTCTTCCTGCTGGCGGGCTACTCGGCCGCGCTCATCGGCTTCCCGCTGGTGGAAGCGCCCGCGGCCATGTTCGACACCGCCGTGGCGCGCGTGCAGGAGATCGGGCTGGGCATCCTGTGCGCCAGCCTGGTCCACAGCCTCGTGCTGCCGGCCAGCCTGGCGCCGCCGCTGCTCGGGTTGATGGACCGTGCGCTCGGCGACGCGCGCCGGTGGATGAGCGACCTGCTCGGTGACGGCCTCGCCCATGCGGATGGCGCGCGCATGGCCGCGGACCGCCAGCGGCTGGCGCTGGACATCACGCAGCTGCGCCTGCTGTCGACCCATGTGCCCTTCGACACCGGCAACCTGCGCTGGACCGCGGGCGCCATCCGCGCCATGCAGGACCGCCTCGCGGCGCTCACGCCCACGCTGTCGGCGATCGAGGACCGGCTCGAGGCGCTGAGGGTCGCCGAGGGCGAGGTGCCGCGGGACATCGTCTCGGCCTTCGGGCGCCACATGGGCTGGATGGCGCCGCAAGGAGCGAGCCTGCCGGCCGCGGCCATCGACGAAACGCGTACCGCATTTCGCGCGCTGGCCGATGGGCCGGCGTCGTCACCCTGGATCCGCGCACTGCGCATCGACCTCGCCGTGCGCCTCGAGGAACTGGTGCGCGAGTGGCAGGCCTGCATCGGACTGCGCGCCGACATCGACGCCGGCCTCGCGGGCAGCGCGATGCCACGACAGCGTGCCGCCGCGCTCGGTCAGAAGGTGCTGCATCGCGACCGGGGCCTGGCACTGCGCTCGGCCGTGACGGCCGTGCTGGCCACCTGCGCATGCTGCGCGGTCTGGATCGCCACGGCATGGCCCTCGGGCTCGGCCGCGGCCATGTCGGCGGCCGTCTTCTGCAGCTTCTTCGCGACGATGGACGATCCCGTGCCGGCCATGCACAAGTTCGTCGTCGCCTTGCTGTGGTCCTTGCCGGTGTCGGTGTTCTGCGTGCTGGTGGTGATGCCGCTGGCGCGCGACTTCGGCATGCTGGCGCTGTGCATCGCGCCGTTCTTTTTGCTCGTCGGCTGCTACATCGCGCGGCCCGCCAGTTCGCTCGCGGCACTGGGCATGTTCTTCGGCGTGGCCGGCACGCTCGCCTTGCAGGACACCGCCAACGCGGACCTGCCGAGCCTTCTCAATTCGAACCTCGCGCTGATCCTGGGCGCGGTGGCCGCGGCGCGCATCACGGCGCTCATGCGCAGCGTGGGCAGCGACTGGAGTGCCCGGCGCATACGGCGCGCGACCTCGCTCGATCTGGCCGAGTTGGCGGCCGATCCGCAAGGCGCATTCGCGCGCGACGCCTATGCCGGCCGGATGCTGGACCGCATCGCGCTGCTCGCACCGCGCACGGCACCGGGCGCGGGTGAGGAAGCCCGGGCCGACGCGCGGCTCGCGCTGCGCGACCTGCGCATGGGTGCCGACATCGCGTCCCTGCAACAGTGGCGCCGCTGCCTCCCCTCCGAAGCCGTCGGCCGCCTGCTCGCGGACTCGGCCCGGGTCTTTCGTGCTCAGGCCGCGGGGGCGCCACGGCGCGATGAACCGCTGCTGCCGCAGATCGACCGCCTGCTGCTCGGCGCGCTGCATGGCGATGCCGAGCAGCCTGACGGCGCCGCCATCGCCGCGCTCGTGGGCCTTCGACGCAATCTCTTTCCAGCGGCCCAGGGCGCACTCCACCCATGATCGAAACGAGTTTCCACGGTGTGTACCTGCCGGGGCTGATGCTGCTGAACGGCGGCGCGCTGGCGTGTTCCTGGGCGCTGCGCCGCCTGCTGTCGCTGGCCGGCGTCTACCGCTGGGTATGGCATCCGGCCCTGTTCGACCTGGCGGTGTACGTGCTGCTGCTCTTCGCCCTGGCCCGTTTCACCGGCGCCTTCGCCACCTGATTCCCGCGCTTCGCATTGCATTCCTTCTCCATGAAACCTGACGCCATTCCCTTTCCCGCCTGGGCTCGCCGCGGCATCCGCCTGCTCGTCACCCTGGCGGTCGTCGCGGCGGCCTGCTGGGCCGCCTGGCAACTGTGGGACCACTACGAGCTGGCCCCCTGGACCCGCAACGGACGCGTGCGCGCCGAGATCGTGCAGGTCGCGCCCGACGTGTCCGGCCTGGTGACCGATGTCGCGGTGCGCGACAACCAGTTCGTCGCCGCCGGCGCGCCGCTGTTCTCGCTGGACAAGGCCCGTTTCGAACTGGCCGTGCAGCAGGCCGAGGCCGCCGTCGCCGCGCAGGCCGTCGCGCTCGACAACCAGCGCATCTTCATCGCGCAGGCACAGCGCGAGAACAACCGCAACGCGGGCCTGGGCGAGCTGGTCTCGCAGGAGCTTCGCGAGCAGTCGCGCGCGCGGCTTGACCAGGCGAACGGCACGCTGCGCGCGGCCGAGGTGGCGTTGCGGCAGGCACAGGTCGCGCTGGACACCGCGCGGCTGAACCTGCGCCGCACGCAGGTGCATGCCCCCGCCGACGGTCTCGTGACCAACCTCGACCTGCGGCAAGGTGCCTACGCGAGCGCCGGTCATCCGGTGATGGCTTTGGTGGATGCGGGGTCGGTCTACGTCGAGGGCTATTTCGAGGAGAACAAGCTGCCGCGCATCCACCTGGGCGACCGGGTGCGCGTGACGCCCATGGACGCCGATGCGCTCGAAGGCACCGTGGAGAGCATCGCGGCCGGCATCGCCGATCGCGATCGCAGCACCGGCGCCAACCTGCTTCCCAGCGTGAACCCGACCTTCAACTGGGTGCGGCTCGCACAGCGCGTGCCCGTGCGCGTGAAGCTGGACGCGATACCGGCGGGCACGCGGCTGGTCACGGGCCAGACGGTCACGGTGCAGGTGCTCGGGGCGTCGGCGGCGCGGGAGGCAGCGGCCGTCGCGCGCCGCTCGGAGCTTCCTGGATGAGCCGCCTGCATCGACTTCTGGTCGCCGCCGCGGCGGGTGTGTTGCTGGCCGGTTGTGCCCACTCGCCCGTCGGCCCCGACTATGTGGCGCCGGCCGCGCTCTCGCCCGCGCAGGCGGCCTCCGCGGGACCGTTCCTGTCGGCCGAAGGCAACGCGGCGGACGCGGCCCTGCCGCCGAACTGGTGGCATCTGTACCAGGACCCGCAGCTGGACGCGCTGATCGCCCGAGCCTTCGCGCACAACGCCGACCTGCGGCAGGCCATCGCCAGCTTCGAGCGCGACCAGGCGCTCGAGGCCGAGGTGCGCGGGCCGGAGCGCCCGACGCTGGCCCTGAGCGGCGGCCCCGGCTTCGGCCATGTCTCGGGGCTCACGCTCGTGCAGAAGGACTACGAACCGCCGAGCCGCTTCACCTATGGCGCGAGCGCGAACCTGTCCTACCAGCTCGACCTGTTCGGCCAGTTGCGCCGCGCCGTCGAGGCGGCCGAGGCCGGCAGCGGCGCGGCGCAAGCCGCCGTCGACCTGGTGCGCGTCAACGTCGCCGGCGGCACCGCCAGGGCCTATGCCGAGGCCTGCGCCACCGGCTTGCGTTTGCGCAGCGCCCACGAGTCGGTGCGGCTGCAGGAAGAGGCCGTACGGCTCGCGCAACGGCTGCAGCAGGCCGGCAGGGTGGGGGCCATCGACACCGCGCGTGCACGCGGCCAGCTCGAGCTGCTGCGCGCCTCGCTGCCACCGCTGCAGGCGCAGCGCCAGAACGCGCTGTACCGCCTGGCCACACTGACTGGCGAGGCCCCGCGCGACTTTCCGGCCCAGGTGGCCGCATGCGACAGCCCCCCGCGCGTGGCCGGTCCGCTGCCCGTGGGCGATGGTGCAACCCTGTTGCGTCGCCGGCCCGACGTGCGCCAGGCCGAGCGCAGCCTCGCGGCCGCCACCGCCCGCATCGGCGTGGCGACGGCCGAGCTCTACCCCAAGGTCGTGCTGGGCCTGTCGGCCAGCTCGGCCGGCTTCATGGACCGGTTCGGCAACCGCGAGTCGTTCAGCTACAGCCTGGGCCCGCTGATCAGCTGGACGCTGCCCACCAACGGCGTGGCCCGCGCGCGCATCGCGCAGGCCGAGGCCGCTACGCGGCAGGCGGCAGCCCGCTTCGATGCCACCGTGCTCACGGCGCTGCGCGAGGTCGAGACCGCGCTCGAGTCCTATGCGCGCGAACTGGACCGGCATGCCGCGCTCGCGGCCGCGCGCGACCAGAGTGCCGTGGTCGCGGCGCAGGCACGCGCGCTCTACGTCAACGGCAAGACCGCGCAACTCGACGCGCTCGACGCCCTGCGCACGCTGGCGGCCAGCGAGGCCGCGCTGGCGGCATCGGAAGCCCAACTCGCGGACGGCCAGTTCGCCGTGTTCATGGCGCTCGGGGGCGGCTGGGAAGGCGAAGGACAGGACCGGCTCGCAAAGGCGGCGCCCTAGGCCATGGAGGACCTGCAGCAGCTCAAGGTCTTCGGCGAAGTCGTCGCCCGCAAGAGCTTCACGCGCGCGGCTGTCGCATTGGGCATCTCGAAGGCCAGCGTCACCAAGATCGTGGCCCAGCTCGAGAAGGGCGTGGGCGTGCGGCTGCTGAATCGTTCGACGCGTTCGGTCACGCCGACCGATGCCGGCCAGACGCTCGCGCGGCGGCTGGTGCCGCTGTTCGGCCTGCTGCAGGAGCTGAGCACCGAGTTGTCGGACTTCGCGGCGCATCCGCGCGGGCGGCTGCGGGTCGCGGCGCCGCACGGCCTGTCGCTGAGCCAGCTGGGTTGGCAGATCGAGGACTTCATCGCCGACCACCCCGACGTGCACGTGAGCATCCATCTGAGCAATCGCGACGACGATCTGGTGATGGGCGGCATCGATGTCGCCTTGCGCATCGGGCCCATCGAGGCCCGGGACGTCGTGGTGCGCAAGCTTCGGCCGGTGCCGCTGGTGCTCTGCGCGTCGCCGCGCTACTGGGCGCGCAGGGGCATGCCGTCGAAGCCCGAGGACCTGGCCCTGCACGACGTGCTGACCTATTCGCTGTGGGACGCCTCATCGCGGCTGCCCTTCCTGGTCGACGGCAAGACCCACTACGTGCCCGTGCGCAGCCGCCTCGATGCGGACGATGCCGCGCCGCTGATCGCGCTGGCGGTGAAAGGGCTCGGCGTCACCTGCGTGCCCGAGGTGCTGGCGCGCGCGCACCTGGGGTCGGGGGCCTTGGTGCCCGTGCTGAAAGATGCGATGCCGCAGACGATCTGGCTCTATGCGACCTACGCGCACCGCGACCACAAGAGCGCGGCGCTGCGGGCGTTCCTCGACTTCCTGACGTCGAGCGCCGGGGATTCGCCCGCGGCATCACTGCGCCAGACCCTCAGCGATTGAGCAGCACCATGGCCTTGATCGTCGGTGCGAGGGGAACGGTCGATGTGTGGGTGTAGCTGGCCGCGATGGGGTCGATGGTGCGGCGGTAGAGATTGGAAGAATCCACGAGATAGTTCACGCCCTCGCGCGAAGGATCGAAGGCCGTGGCGATGGGGCCGCGCAGCCCCCGGATCGCAAACGGGGCTCCCAGTGTGCCGGTGGTCGTGTCGGTGATCGCGCGCGTCTGCTGCACGTCGTTGGTCGTGTCGACCAGGCTGAGCATGCGTCCCCTTCCGTCGATGGCCAGGGAGGCCAATGTGGCTTCGAAGCTCTCCATGGCCAGGGTCAACGCCGTCTGCTTCAAGGCCCCCGTCGACGCGTCGATCGAGAAGGTACGCAGGAAGCCATCCGCAGCTAGAGCGTAGAGATAGGCGCCGGAGGGATGCACCGCGATCGACACGACGTCGGACACTCCCTGGTAGGCAACGTTGCCCAGCGTGCCGTCCGCCAGGATCGGCAGGGTCGCCAGGCCCCTGTCCTGGACATTGACGAAGACGAAGCGTCCCAGCGGGTCGACCGCCATCGACCATGCCGATGTGCCGTTGGAACCGATGGGCCGCAGCGCGAGCTGCTTGAGTGTCGTGGGGCTTGCCGGGGACACGGCATAGGTGCTCACCCATCCGGCGGAGCTGGCGGCGTAGAGGTACGCGCCGCCGGGGTGCATGCCCAGCGTCGGCGTTCCGACTTCCTGGACGGCGAAGCTGACCGAATCGGATACATCGCCTTCCTGGATCGCGTAGATCCTGCCACTGTCGCCGCTGCCGTAGACGTAGCGCCCTTTCGGATCGGCCACGAGCGATGTGAAGATGGTGGGCACGATCGACAACGCCTCCCCGCTCAGGTCCGCGCCGCTGTAGCGCGTGAGCGTGGAAAGGCTGCCGCCGAGCACGGAGGACACGTAGACGCTTTTCGTCGCGGGGGTGGCGCAGGCCACGCTCACATCGTCGACGTCCGCCGCGCCGGTCGTGCCGCTGCCCTGGCCGACGGTGCAGAACTGGGTGTACATGCGCGGCTGGGACTTCACCGTCACGGCATAGCTGCTTCCCTCCGCCACGTGGGTCGCGAACTGGCGCTTGCCATTGGCGTCGACGGCCAGGTCGTCGCCCGAGTTGTTCTGCAGCACCAGCCCTTGTCCATCGAGACCGCTCACGGTGACGTTCACCGCGCGGGTCCGGGTGGCGCAGGCCACCTGCACCGACGCCACGTCGTCCGCGCCGATGGTGCCGCTGCCCTGCGCCACCGAGCACAGCTGGGTGGGACCGCCGGGCTGCGTCTTCACGGTCACCGCATAGGCGGCGCCGCTGGCCACCGCCACGGGAAACACGAAGCCGCCGTTGGCCGCGACGGGCAGGTCGTCCGCCGCATTGTTCTGCAGCACCAGGCCCGTGCCGGCCAGTCCGATGACCGTGCCACCCACTGCGTAGGACCGGGTGGCGCACATCACCTTCACCCCCGTCACCGCCGTGTCGGCCACGGTGCCCATGCCCGCATTCACCGTGCAGACCTGGGAAGGCCCGCCGGGCTGGGATTGCACGGTCACCGCATAGGACGCGCCTCGCGCGAGCGCGGTGGCGAAGGTGAAGGTGAAGGCGCCATCGGCCGACACAGCAAGCGCATCGCCGCCGTTGTTCACCAGCACGAGCCCGCTGCCCTTCAACCCGGTGACGGTGCCGCCGATGGTGAGCGGCGAGGGCGTCTCCGGCGGTGGCGTTTCGGGCTGGGACGTGCTCGGCGGGGAGGGTTCCGCCGGCGTCGTCGTGGAGCCGATCGGCGGCAATGCGAACACGGCACCGCCATTGCCGCCTCCACCGCCGCCGCAGGCGGCCAGCAGCAGCACCAGCAGTGCGCAGCTCCTGCGTGCAACGGCCCGGAACGAGTCGGCGAAACGGATTGGCGAAATGGGGACGGGCGTGTGCTGCTGCATGAAGCGATGGGCCCGGTGGCACGACGTGGCGAGCCCGGGCATGGTCAGGAAAACGCGCGATGCTAGGGAGCTAGGCCTGGAGAACCAATCCCCGAAAACAGGTAAATCGAGGCGCCCACGGCGTTCTTCGCGAACGCTCGGCTCTGTTTTCGCGCGCGTGGGCTGTGGTCGATCCGCAGGGGCGCGCGAAGAATCTCTTCCTTCTTTTTCGCCCCGCGAGCGCGCCGGGGCGGAGCGTTCTTTCCCCCTCGATTGAGTCTATGCAACGATCTTTTTGCGTGCGGCGTTTCCTCTTCGCCGCGTTCCTGTGCCTTGCCGTGACGTTGGGCGCTTGCGGTGGCGGCGGCAGCGGCGGCAACGGTTTCTTTCCCGGCGGAATTCCATCGGGCGGCGATCCCTCGGGGGGCGGTGACGCGCCGCCACCGACCGAAGGCGAGGCCGCCAGCGTGGCCCGCCTGAATGCGATGGATCGTCTCGCGGACCAGTTCGAAACCATCACCGGCGGGCGGAAGAACGCCACGCCCGAGCAGTGGGAAGCGCTGCGCGCATGGACTGTCGCGCAAGCCGAGTTCGACGATGCCGGCGTCGGCGACGCGAGCCTCTGGGCCCGCTTCAAGGACGGGCGCTACTACCTGTTCTCCGACAACTGGCGCGTGCCGAAGAACCAGCCCGAACCGGAGCCCGCGCCCGACGAGGAGGACGCGGAACGCACCGGTCTGCGTTCCGCCGGCGCTCTCGCCGCGACCCCGGTGCCGTCGATCGTGCGCGCCATCCCGGGCAGCACGAAGGCCGTGCTGCTCGTCCATTCCGGCGCGCCCGCGCCCAATCCCAACGAATTCCGCTTCGGCGAGCCGCTGGTGCGTTCGATGAAGAAGGCGCTGACCGAGCGCGGCTACAGCGTGACGCGCCAGGCGATGACGGTGGCGAACGTCAAGGCCGTGGGCGATGTCGGCTTCCTGTACTTCAACTCGCACTCGGCCATGTACGGGCCCGGTGCGCAGAAGGAGTTCGCCGTGATGCTGGACGACTTCGCGACAGTGGTGAACGACGTGGTCCACCGCAAGGACCTCGAGGAAGGCAACCTCATCTACCACCGCGAGCGGACGATCTGGCAGGCGATGGGCAAGGGCAATCCGCCGAAGCTCTCGTTCACCGACAAGTTCGTGCGCCGCTATCTGAAGTTCGCGCCGAATGCGCTGGTCATCACCTACTCGTGCAACAGCGGCAATGCCGAGTCGGCGAACTTCCGCAGCGCATTGAAGGCGAGCGGCGCGGGTTCGATCGTGGGCTGGGACGGCAGCTCCAATCCCAACGGCTATCCCGCCATCGGCCTGCTCGTCGACCGCATGGCCGGCGTCAACCAGTACGAGCCCGTGTCCGTGCCGAACCGCTCCTTCGTCTTCAAGGACGTGATGGCCTATCTGCAGAAGCGCGGCCTGCTGTCGGCACCCGGCGTGGAGGACGACGACGGCCACATCACGCCCGATGCCTTCATCCGTGTCGATGGCGATCTCTTCACGAAGCTGGCGCCGGTGATCACGCACCTCGAGATGAAGGCCGGCAACCTGCTGGTGGTGCACGGCGATTTCGGCGACGAACCGGGCACGGTGAGCGTGGGCGGTGTGCCGGTCAACGCGACGTGGGCACCGACGCAGATCAAGGCGGTGCTGGGCAACGCGACGCACGGCGCGGTCGTGGTGACGGCCAGGGAGCTGCGCAGCAATCCGCGCCAGCTCGGCTCCTGGCAGGGCCGCGTCACCTACCAGAGCAAGCGGGTCGACAAGAGCTGCGCGGGCGCCACCTTCCTGGCCGACGTGAACGTCGACCTGCACCTGCGCGCCGACATGCAGGCGCGGCGCGAGGAGGTCGATGGCCCGTTGAAGAACAACAACCTCGTGATCGTTCCCGCCGACGACACCCAGGGTCAGTGGGCGGCGAGCGGCAGGTGCGTGCAGGGCGACGAGGTCGTGCTGGCGCACTCGGGATCGGGCGCGCTCGCGATGCGGCCCTTCGTCGACTTCGACGTGCTGAAGCCCTTCTCGGATGCGGTCTATGCCCGCCTCGACGCGGTGCAGAAGCGCCTGCACATCGCGGGCACCTTCGGCAAGTCGAAGATGACCCTGCAGGACAGGGACCGGGTCACGCAGAGCGAACTGCAGGTCTGGTTGCAGCTCTCGGACTATTTCTATGACGGCAGCCCCAACTGGCCGCACGAAGAGCGCTTCCCCTATGCCTCCTA
This sequence comes from Variovorax sp. PDC80, assembly GCF_900115375.1. Classification (NCBI taxonomy): domain Bacteria; kingdom Pseudomonadati; phylum Pseudomonadota; class Betaproteobacteria; order Burkholderiales; family Comamonadaceae; genus Variovorax; species Variovorax sp. PDC80. Next base: position 29,618 of record NZ_FOWG01000006.1, read on the forward strand.
CATCGCGCTCGACCCCCGGCTCGATGCCGCCGCGGGCGTGACCGACAGGCAGGAACCGTCGAACAACGGGATGAGCCTCAAGTTCCAGTGGGGCGCGATGCAGGTCTCGCCGGCCTTCGACGACAAGGTGGGCAACTGAGGCATCACCGAGATGCCGGCCGCGCGGCTCGCAGCATGTCGGTCGCCATGGCCGCCAGGATGTCGTGGTATTCCTGGGCGAGGCGCAGGGACGTCAACAGCACGAGCGGAACCATGATCCGCTCGCGCAGAGGCCGGGGTTGCACGCCGGCATAGCGGTGCAGCGAGAACGGCGCGGGCAGGCAGGTGCATCCGCGTCCCGATCCGATCTGCGCGAACACGTGCAGTGCATCGGGGCCTCCCGCCTCCTGCGAGGGGACGAAGCCATGCGAGGCGTATTGCCGCGTGAACTCGTCGTACATGCGCGAGTTCTCGGCGCGAGCGAAGCGAAAGAAGGGCGGCAGCGCCTGCAGTTCGCGCACGGGGATGGCGCGCTTGCGCGCGAGCGCCGACGTGGCGGGCACGAAGGCCATCAGGGGCACCTCGCCGACCAGGTCGCCGCGCAGGCGATGCATCGAGGCAGGCCAGAGAACGATGGCGGCGTCCAGGTCGTTCTTGCGCAGCGCCGACATCGCGGCGATGGTCGTCGTGGTGCGCGCGTCCACACCGCTGGCATGGCCGCCCTCGACCAGGCTGTGTTCCATGGCCGCGAGGCCGTCCAGTTGCACCCAGTTCAGCACGCCCAGCCGCAGGCGCGGCAGTTGATGGGAGGCCTGCGCCACGTCCGCGACCGCCGCGTCGAACTCTCCCATGAGCGAGGAGAAGCGGCGCAGCGCCACTTCGCCCACCGGCGTCAGCCGCACGCCATGCGTGTTGCGGTCGAAGAGGCGAACGCCGAGTGCCGTTTCCAGCTCCGCGATCTGGCGCGACAAGGGCGGCTGCGTGATGGACAGCCGCTCGGCGGCGCGCCGGAAGCTGCGCTCCTGCGCCACGGCGAGAAAGCACTGGAGCTGCCGCACGCTGATGGGCCTGGTCATTCAAAAACGGTATCACAAAAATCGAAATTCCCTGGCGCCGTGCGCTTTCATAGAGTGCGGATGCCCGAAGCGGCGATGGGCATCCATTTCATTGCAACGACGACCACTCCCCGATGAACCAGCAACCCTTGCGGCAGGCTGCCGCGAGCTATCACGCATGCGTCGAGTCCTGGCGCTTCGACCCGATCCTTCACTTCCAGGCTCGCCTGGGGACAGGCTTCGCGGTCGGCATCGAGGGCCGCCGGCGCGCGCCGCTGTACGCCTTTGCAGGCCGGCCCTGCCAGTTCCGCATGCAGGGTGGGGCGCCGCTCCAGGTGGAACATGGCGACCTGCTGTTTCTTCCCCGCGGCGGAGCCCACCGCCTGTTCGACACGCCACATGCGGCGCCATTGCCCTTCGCTTCCATCGTCGCGCATCGATCCGCGCGCGAAGGCCTGACCTACGCCGTCGACCTGGAGGCCGCCACTGGCGGCACGGCCCGCGAGGATCGGGAGCCGGCCACGGTGGTCAGCGGCAGCTTCTTCTGGAGCGAACGCCTGCAGGCGGAACCGCTGCTGGCGCGGCTGCCCGAAGTGGTCCATCTGCGGCGGCGCAACGATGAATTGCCCTGGCTCGCGCCGATGATCGACCTGCTGCATTGGCTGTCCAACGTCCCCGAAGGCGGCCGTGGCGTGGGCATGACGGAAGCCGTCAATGCGCTGATCCGGCACGTCGTGCTCCAGCAACTGGGCCATGAGCACCATGAGCGCCACGACGAACCCGCACCGGCCGCAGCGCGCAGCGACGCCCGGCTGCTTCCCGCCCTGCATGCCATACACACACGGCCGGAGCAGCAATGGACGATGGAATCGCTCGCCGGCCTGTGCCACATGGCGAGGACCACCTTCGCGACCCGGTTCCAGCAACACACCGGCGTTCCGCCCATGGGCTACCTCGCCCGCTGGCGCGTGCAATCGGCGGCACGCCTGCTGCGCGAGCAGCGGATGTCGCTCGACGAAGCGGCCGACCGGGTCGGGTATTCGACGGGCGCGATCCTGGCGCGTGCGTACAAGCGCGTGCTGGGGACCTCGCCGCGCGCTCGCGCGCAATCGCCGCGCTGAAGCCGTAGCGGGTGAGTCGAGCGGCGCAAGCGCGCCGGCGCATCCTCCTTTTGGAGGAGTCGAAACCGCAAGTCCGCGGAGGAGATCCCGCGTGTAGCGCTTTAGCATTGCGAGGCAGTCGACGTGCGCTCGCACGCCGCGCGCACGAATGCAAAGGAGACCACGATGGCGCGATTCGACGAGGATCTCTACGCTGCATGGGCTGCGTCCGAGACCGCCCTTCACGACACCTTGCGCGAGCTCGGCCCCGAGGCCCCGCTGAGCGCGCTCAACGAGCTGGCCGAACTCAAGCTCGAGGCGAATCGGCGGTTCATGGACCTGTGGACTTCAGGCGCCGCGACCCCTTCGACGCCGGGCGGCGCGGCTCCCGGATAGTCCATTCGAGCCGAGGTTCAGCGGACTAGCGCGCGACCAGGTCGCGCCGCAGGCTCCAGATGCAGGCGCCCAGCTTGAGCAGGCGCTCCACCTTTCGATCGTAGGAATCCCAGGCCGGGTTCTCTTCGGCGACGAGCTCCGCGATGAACTCGAACGCATCGGAGGGGTTGAGGGCCAGTCCATCCCTCGCCATTGCCATGGAAGTGGCCAGAACATCAGTCTTTTTCATTACCTGAATTACGCCGAGCACCTCGGACCTGGATGTGTCCAGTTCGCAGGCACGCCTGCGAAGTGTGAAAAAGTCCACAACACTGGCGCTTCAGGGCCTCGAGGCGTCGAATGAGGCGTTGGCGAGGTGCGCGGTGGCGAGGTCCACGAAGGCGCGCAGGCGTTGCAGCCGCCTGAGATCGCGGTGGTAGCCCACCCAGATGTCCCGGTGCGGCGGGTCGTCGCCCAGGTCCAGCCGGCGGATGGCGCTGTTCTGGTCTCCGACGGGGCGCGGCAGCACGGCGATGCCGATGCCTCTCGCGCACATCTGCGCCTGGACATTGCGGTTGTTCGACTGCAGCACGACGCTGGCATTCGGGAAGCACTTCTTGAGCCAGTCGATGTCGGGAAATGCACCGGTGGACGTGTCCATCGCGATCAGCCGGCTGCCCGTGCCGTCGCCCTCGACCGGGTCGGTGCCGGCGATCGCCACGTAGGCACCGTATCGCATCCGAAGCAGCCGCTTTTGCACGATGTCCAGCCCCTCGAAGGGGACGATGCGGAAAGCGACATCGGCCTCGCGCTGCGCCAGGTCGAACAGGCGCGTTCCCGTGAGGACCTCGATGTCGACGCGGGGATATTCACGCGAGTACTCGGCGACCACCGGCGGCAGGACGTAGGCGCCGAACCAGTCGGCCGACGACACCCGCAGCGTTCCGTCCAGCGTGCGTTGCTTGCCGTCCAGCTGCCGCGCCATGGTCAGCGCGCTGTCTTCCATCTGCTCCGCGAGCGGCAGGATCGCCGTGCCTTCCTCGGTCAGCACGAAACCGTCGGTCGTGCGCTGGAAGAGCATCTGCCCTGTAGCCTCCTCCAGCGCGCGAAGCCGCCGCCCGACCGTCGGATGGCTCAGGTGCAGCAGGCGCGCGGCCGCGCCGAGCGTGCCTGTGCGCGCGACCGCGAGGAAGATTCTGACGTCGCTCCATTCCATGTCCGGCACCCACAAAAATGAACGGCTGTCGTTCATCATATTCAGTTGCCGAACGATGATGAACTCCCGGAGACTACACGCCGTCGCGAGCTGCAGCCTGCTTGCGAGCCGTCAGGAGAGTCACATGGAAATCGGAATCGTCGGCCTCGGGGCCATGGGCCGCGAAATAGCGCGCAACCTGGTCGTCGCGGGCCATTCGGTGAGCGCCTGGAATCGCTCGGGCGGGCATGTCGACGGGGTGCGAATGGTCGAGACGCCGGCGCAGGCCTTGCAGGCGGACCTGACCCTGACGATGCTCTCCGACGATGCGGCGATCCGCGGCGTCCTGCTGGACGCCGATCTGCTGTCCGGGGCTCGGCCCGGGCTGGTGCATGTGGTCGCATCGACGATCTCCGTGGCGTTCGCGCGAGAGCTGGTCGAACACCATCGCAAGGCGGGAATCGCCTTCGTGGCCGCGCCCGTGCTGGGCCGCCCGGACGTCGCCGCGAAGGGCGAACTCAACGTGCTCGCCGCCGGCGCGCCCGCCGCGCTGGAAAAAGCGAGGCCGGCGCTGGAAGCGATCGGCAAGCGGATCTGGGACATGGGGGAGGAACCGCCCACGGCCTATGCGGCCAAGATCGCCTGCAACATGATGATCACGATGGCCATCGAGGCGATGGCGGAGGCCGTGGTTCTCACCGAGACGAACGGACTCGCGCGGGAGCGCTTCTTCGAACTGATCCTGGGGACGCTGTTCGGCTGTCGTCCCTACCAGACCTACTCGGGCAATATCGTCCGGAACGAGTACCCGCCGGGCTTCAAGGCAAGCCTTGGCCTCAAGGACCTTCGCCTGGCCAGGGAAGCCGCGGCAGGTGCCGCGCGTGCACTGCCGATGCTCGATGCCGTCCATGGCCGCATGCGGCAAGCCGTGGATGCGGGCCTTGGCGATCGCGATTGGTCGGTCATGGCCCAAGTCACGCTGGCGCAGGACTGATGCCGATCCAGGTTCGGCGAACCATCTCGGCGCTCCCTGTCCAATTTTGTGGAGACGTCGCCCGCCAGACCATGCCGGCCGCCGCTACTGCTGCCCGGTCAACCAGAGCCCCGATTCGATCTGCGACCTCGCGGTGCCGATCAGCAGCTCGCGCATGCGCTCCGCGGCCGTCGACAGCGACTGGGTGCGTGCGCGGATCAGCGTCCACGCGACCTGCATGCCCGCGATCGGCGCGGCCGAGATCTGCTTGCGCAGCAGCGCCTGGTAGCAGCCCGAGTAGGGCAGGGCCGTGTAGCCGAGGCCCGCTTCCACGGAACCCAGCAGTCCGCGCGAGGAGTTGGTCTCCATCACGATGTCCAGCGGCAGCCGGGCCTTGGCGGCCGCGGCCTCGATCATCAGCCGCAGGCTGTTGGGTCGGCTGGTCAGCACCAGCGGCAGCGAGGCAAGCAACGACAGCTCGACCGGGGCCTTCATCGCGAGCTTCGCCTCCGGCGGGCCGACGAGGCACAGCGCCTCGGTCACGAAGGGCTCGTTCTCGAGCGAGGCCAGCGGCTCGATGTTGGTCACGACCGCGAGGTCGGCGTTGCCGGCCTGCACCATCGACCAGGCATTCATGACCGCGCTCATGGCCTCGAACATCCGCAGCGACACCTTCGGATAGGTCCGGTGGTACTCGCGCACCGCGGGCATGGTCACGAGGTGGAAGAGCGAGGGCGGCATGGCGACGGTCACGGTGCCGCTGGGCTCGTTGAACGCGTCGCGCATGTCCTGGCTCAGCGAATCGAAGTCGCGCAGCAGCGATGTGGCCTTGGCCTTGAGCAGGCGGCCCGCGTCCGTCAGCGTCACGCCGCGCTCGGAACGGTTGAACAGCGTCACCCCCAGTTCGTCCTCGAGTTGCTGCATCTGGCGCGACAAGGCAGGTTGCGCGATGTAGAGCACCGTCGCCGCCTGGGTCAGGCTGCCGATCTCGGCGATCTGCAGGAAATACTGGAGGCTCTTGATCTTCATGGGCGACGCGTCAGTCCCGCGAAGCCAGCCTGGCGATCTCGGCCGCGGCCTTGCGTGCGAAGGCCACCACCTCGGCCCGCCTCTCGGGGGCCAGCCGCTCGGGCACCGCCGCCACGCTCACCGCGCCGATGGGGATGCCCAATTCGGTCACGATCGGGATGCCTATCGCATTCATGCCGGGCATGACCTTGCCGTCGCTCAGGAAGAAGGTGGAAGAGGCCACGCCGGCGGCGCGCGTGGCCTGCACCTTCTCGCGCAGCCGATCGACCGAGATCTCGGGCGCGTAGGGCACGTAGCGCGAGACGTTGGAACGCAGCACCTCGTCGACGTCGGCATCGGACATCGCGCTGAGGATCGCGAGGCTGCCCGCGCCGACGCCCATCGGCCGGCGATCGCCCACCGACATCGTGAGCGTGCGGATCGGGTACTCGCCTTCGTAGCGCGCGATGCACAGCGAGTCCCTGCCGTCGGGGATCGACAGGAACACCGTGTCCTGCGTCTCGTCGGTCAGGCGCGCGAGCGCATCGACGCTCGCGCGGCGCAGGTTGAGGCGCTGTCCGGCCAGTGCGCCGAGGCTGAAGAGCTCGAGCCCGAGGTAGTAGCGGCGCGTCGTCTCGTTCTGCGACAGCAGCCTCTGCTCGATCAGGGCGGCCAGCAGGCGCCGCACGGTCGGCTTGCTGAGGCCCTGGTCGCTCACCAGGTCGGTGAGGCGCGCGCCCGCGTCGCCGCAGGCGGCCACGGCCTGCAGCAGGCGCACCGCGCGCTCCACCGCCTGGGTGCCGGTGCGCGATTCAGTCAGTTCGGTCTCCTCGATGGGCGCGGTACTCATGCGGCAAAGGATACGACAGAGTCATTGGCGTTCTCGCGCGTGCTCAGCTCAGCTTGCCCGTCGATTTCTCGAGCGCCGCCCAGGCTTCCTCGCCGAAGTTCTTCTTCCAGGTCTCGTAGAAACCTGCACCGCGCAGCGCATCGCGGAACGGCGCGACATCGGGCTCGTTGAACTTCAGCCCCTTGCCCGCGAGATCGGCGCGCACGCTGTTGTTGAGCTGCGCGAGGTCGGCGCGCTCCGCCATGGCGGCTTCGTTGATGTGCCTGGCGACGATGGGACGCAGCGATTCGGGCAGCCGTTCCCAGGCGCGGCGGTTGGCGAGGAACCAGAAGCCGTCCCAGGCATGGTTGGTGATCGAGCAGAACTTCTGCACCTCGTAGAACTTGGCGGTCGATAGGATCGACAGCGGGTTCTCCTGCGCGTCGACGATCTTCGTCTGCAGCGCCGAGTACAGCTCGTTGAAGTTGATCGGCGTGGTGGCCGCATCCAGGCTCTTGAACAGCGAGATGAAGATCGGCGCCGAGGCGAGACGGATCTTCAGTCCCTTGAGGTCGGCCGGCTTGTCGATCGGGCGCGTGCTGGTCGTGATCTGGCGAAAGCCGCTGTCCCAGATCTTGTCCATGGCCACGAGGTTGGACTTGGCGATCTGGCCGCGCACGTAGGTGCCGAGGCTGCCGTCCATCGCCGACCAGACCGCGTCGTAGTTGGGAAAGGCGAAGCCCAGGCCGCTGATCGATGCGGCGGGCACCAGGGTCGCGAGGATCAGGCCCGACAGCGTCATGAACTCGATCGCGCCCGAGCGCACCTGGCTGAGCATGTCCGTGTCCGAGCCGAGCTGCCCGTTCGGGAACACCTGCAGCTCCACGCGCCCGCCGGTGTCGGCCTTGATGCGAGCCGCCGCCTCGTTCGCGCGGACGTTGAGCGGATGTGCCAGCGGCAGGTTGTTGGCGAACTTGCAGGTGAACTCCGGCGCTGCCTGGGCCGGCAGCGACACCAGCGTGGCGCCGGCGGTCGCGGCGCCGCCGATCAGCAGCGTTCTGCGTGTCATCGAACTCATGTCTGTCTCCTGTTGGGGGTGGGTCGTTGTGTGGTGCGCCTTGGCACTCTTCAATGGTCCACAAAATGGACCTATGGTTTGCACGAATCTGCAGCGCGATTTCATTCTAGATAATGCTTTCATTACGGCGAGACGGGAGAATCCCGAACAAGCCAGTCCCAAAGTAGGTACACATAATGGACCATCAATCGAAAACCAAAGGCGCCACGCTCGTGACCGGCGGGGCTTCCGGCATCGGCCTGGCCACCGTCGAGCTGCTGTGGCGACGCGGGCAGCGCGTGGTCGTGGCCGATGCCAACGCTCGGGCCATCGATGCGCTGCGCGACCGCGCGGACCTGCCGCTGGACCTCGCCTGCCTCATGCCCTGCGACGTCACCGACGAGGCCGAGGTCGAGCGCATGTTCGAACGCGCGCAGGCGCGCTTCGGCCGCATCGCGGGCCTGGTGCAGTCGGCCGGCATCGGCGCGGAGATTCCCTTCCTCGACACGCCCACGCGCACCTTCCGCCAGGTGCTGGAGGTCAACCTGGTCGGCGCCTTCGTCGTCGCGCGCACCGCGGCGCGCCGGATGGCCGCGCAGGGCGGCGGCGCCATCGTCAACATCGCCTCGGCCTCGGGCCTGGTGGGCAACGCGGGGCGCAGCGCCTACGGCGCCTCCAAGGGCGGGCTCGTCACGCTGACCAAGGTGATGGCCGTCGAGCTGGCCGAGGCCGCGATCCGCGTGAACGCGGTCGCGCCGGGCGCGATCGAGACACCGCTGGTGGCCACCATGCATTCGCCCGCCACGCGCGCCTCGCTGCTCGAGCGCATTCCCCAGCGGCGCTACGGCACGCCCCATCAGGTGGCGAGCGTCATCGCCACCCTGCTCGACGACGAGCTCAGCGGCTACTGCACCGGCCAGGTCATCGCCATCGACGGCGGCATGACGGCCGCCGGGCTGCTGGCCGCCGCGCGCCTGCGAGAGGCCTCCGAGGCCTCCTGATTCCGACTTTCCATCCACTCCATCCCATAAAGGAAACCCACCATGCTGCCCTCCTCGAACACCGCCGTCGCCGAACGTCCGGCGCGACTGCGCGATGCCACGATCCACATCCACGACGTCGCTGCCGCGCCCTGGGTCGAAGCCGGCAAGCCGGGCCTGCACCAGAAGCTCGTGCGCGGCAACGAAGGCCAGGGCGAGTTCCTGGGCCTGCTGGGCTTCGATGCGCTGGTGGCCAGCGGCCTGCACCAGCACACCGGCGTCACCAGCAGCTACATGCTCGGCGGCTCGCTGACCGACCACTGGGACACCTACAAGGAAGGCGTCACCGGCATCAACCTCGAGGGCTCGACGCACGACGCCATGTGCTACTGCAAGACCTCGATGGTCAACCGCCTCGAGGCGCCGGTGCTCTATCCGCAGGACTTCTCGCTGCACACGCTGCACCATGGTTCGCGCCATGGCGACTTCGGCAATCCCGCGCCCGAACTCACGCCCACGCTGAGCATCGAGGTGGCGCGCGTGCAGGCGGTGCCGACCGCCGCGGCCGGTGTCACCCGCCGCATGATCTTCGACTACGGGCGTCCCGCGCAGCACGGCCGCCCCGGCGCCGCGGTGAACCATCGCCACGTCTGCCTCACGATGCTGCCGCGCTCGCGCGTGCCGGTCTTCAAGACCTCGGCGCTGACCGAGTTCTTCGTGCTGGGCGGCGAGATGACGATCGATGGCCGGCGCGCCGGCCCCGCCAACTTCGTGATCGTGGAGCCCGGCACCGAGGTCGCCATCGGCTCGGAGTTCGGCTGCACGCTGCTGGCCTGGGCCGACGGGCCCACCGCCTGGAGCGATCTCGAGGCCCCCGACCTGTTCGGGTTCTGATCCCGGCGCGGCGACCGCACCCGGGCCCCACGTCCTTCCCAAGAAAAAGATCGGCAGTGCCATGAACACCAACTCCCTGCATGCGGCCGCCGTGGATCCGCCGGCACAACGGTCGCACGCTTCCGAGGCCGCGGACTCGGGCTTGCTCCAGCGGGCGACCCGTACCGCGGTGCGCATCGTCGAGGTGCTGGCCTGCGTCCTCGTGGCCGCGGAGATCGTGCTGCTGCTGTGCGGCGTCGTGTCGCGCTACGTGTTCCGCCAGCCGCTGACCTGGTCGGACGAGCTGGCCTCGATCCTCTTCCTGTGGCTGGCGATGCTGGGTGCGGTGCTGGCCTTCTGCCGCGGCGAGCACATGCGCATGGCGGCGCTCGTCAACGGGCTCGACGAGCCGAAGCGGCGCTTCTTCGCGACGCTCGCCGTGATGGTCTGCGTGGCCGTGTTGCTGGCGCTGGCCTGGCCCGCGATCGAGTACGCGCAGGACGAGGCCTTCATCAGCACACCGACCCTGCACCTGCCGAACATCTGGCGCGCGGCCGCCATGCCGGCGGGGCTGGTGCTGATGCTGGCCTTCGCGCTGCTCACCCTGCTGCGGCGCGAACGCCTGGCACATGTGGCGGGGGCGGTCGTGCTGCTGGCGGCCATCGCGGCGGCGCTGTGGCTGCTGCGCCCGTGGCTGATGGAGATCGGCAACTACCGGCTGCTGGTGTTCTTCGTGCTGCTGGTCGGCGCGGGCGTGTTCGCGGGCGCGCCGATCGGCTTCGTGTTCGCGCTGGCCACCGTGGCCTTCCTGGCGGTCACCACTTCCACGCCGTTGAGCGTGGTGGTCTCGCGCATGGACGAGGGCATGAGCCACCTGATCCTGCTGTCGGTGCCGTTGTTCGTGTTCCTGGGCCTCCTGATCGAGGCCACGGGCATCGCGCGCAGCCTGGTGTCGTTCCTGGCCGCGCTGATCGGCCACGTGCGCGGCGGCCTCTCGTACGTGCTGCTCGGCGCGATGTTCCTGGTGTCGGGCATCTCGGGCTCGAAGGCGGCCGACATGGCGGCCATCGCGCCCGGGCTCTTCCCGGAAATGAAGAAGCGCGGCGTGGACGAGGGCGACCTGGTCGCGCTGCTGTCGTCCTCGGGCGCGATGTCCGAGACCATTCCGCCCAGCCTGGTGCTGATCACCATCGGCTCGGCCACGGGCGTCTCGATCGCCGCGCTGTTCACCGGCGGCATCCTGCCCGCGGTGGTGATGGCGCTCGCGCTGGCCGTGGTGGTGGGGTTCCATTGCCGCAACGACATCGTCGATGCCGCGCCGGGCCTGCTGCGCTCGGCCGCCTATTGGCGCACGGTGCGCCGCACGCTGCTGCTCGCGTTGCCGGGGCTCGCGCTGCCGTTCCTGATCCGTGCCGCCGTGGTCGAGGGCGTGACCACCGCCACCGAAGTCTCCACCGTGGGCATCGTCTATGCACTCGTGGCGGGTTGGGTGATCAACAAGGGCCTGCCCTGGCGCCGCCTCGGCGCGATGCTGGCCGAGACCGCCGCGCTGTCGGGCGCGATCCTGCTGATCATCGGTGCCGCCACGGCCATGGCCTGGGCATTGACCCAGTCGGGCTTCTCGCGCGACCTGGTGGCGGCGCTCGCCGGCGTGCCGGGCGGGCACTACACCTTCCTGGCGCTGTCGATCGTCGCGTTCGTGCTGCTGGGCTCGGTGCTCGAGGGCATTCCCGCGATCGTGCTGTTCGGGCCGCTGATGTTCCCGATCGCCAAGGAGATCGGCGTGCACGAGGTGCACTACGCGATGGTCGTGGTGCTGGCGATGGGCATCGGCCTGTTCATGCCGCCGTTCGGCGTGGGCTACTACACGGCCTGCGCCATCGGCCGCATTTCGCCGGACCGCGGCATGAAGGCCATCCTGCCGTACATGGGCGCGCTGCTGGCCGGGCTGCTGCTGATCGCGCTCGTGCCCTGGATCTCGATCGGCTTCCTGTAGCGCTCCGGGATCGCGCGGGCGTTCCGGCATGGCGACCATGCCGAGACGGTATTTCCGCCGCGCCACACCCGCCGATACGCTTGTCCCCATGAGCAGAACCAAGGAGACGAGCCAGATGATTCGCACACCGGGAGCGTCGGCATGAGCCGCCGCAAAGTCATCATCACCTGCGCGGTGACGGGCGCGATCCACACGCCCTCGATGTCGCCGCATCTTCCGATCACGCCCGAGGAGATCACGCGCGAGGCCCTGGCCGCGGCGCGGGCCGGCGCCGCGATCCTGCACCTGCATGCGCGCAATCCCGAGACCGGCAAGCCCGACCAGACGCCCGAGGCCTTCGAGCGCTTCCTGAGCGCGATCAACCGCCAGACCGACGCGGTGATCAACATCACCTCGGGCGGCAGTCCCTACATGTTGGTCGAGGAGCGCGTGAAGCCCGCGCTCACCTTCAAGCCGGAGCTGGCCTCGCTCAACATGGGGTCGACCAACTTCGGGCTGTTCCACCTGCTCGATCGCTACACGAAGTTCCGCTTCGACTGGGAGCCGGTTCACCTGGAGGCCACGCGCGACCTGGTGTTCCGCAACACCTTCAAGGACATCGAGTACATCCTGCAGACCTGCGCGAACAACGGCACCCGCTTCGAGTTCGAGTGCTACGACATCTCGCACCTCTACAACCTCAAGCACTTCCTGGACCGCGGCCTGGTCAAGCCGCCGCTGATGATCCAGTCCGTGTTCGGCATCCTGGGCGGCATCGGCAGCCATCCCGAGGATGTCGTCCACATGCGCCGCACCGCTGACCGGCTGTTCGGCGACCAGTACCAGTGGTCGGTACTCGGCGCGGGCGCCGCGCAGATGCGCATCGCCGCGATGTCGGTCGCGATGGGCGGGCACATCCGCGTCGGCCTCGAGGACTCGCTCTGGGCCGGCCCCGGCCGGCTGGCCACGTCGAATGCCGAGCAGGTGCGCCTGGCCTGCGAACTGGTGCAGGGCCTGGGCCTTGAGGTCGCGACGCCCGACGAGGCGCGCGAGATGCTCGCGCTCAAGGGCCGCCAGAGCGTCTCGTTCTGACAGCGGCGGCGCGGCCCGCGGCGCGCCGGATCTCTTTTCTTTTCTTTCTTCATCCGTCGAACGGAGGATCGTTCATGAGCAAGGTCATGGTCGTGACCGGGGCGAGCCGCGGCATCGGTGCCGCCATCGCGCTACGGGCAGCCCGCGAGGGCTGGCAGGTATGCATCAACTACCGCAGCGCGCACGAACAGGCGCGTGCCCTGGTGCGGCGCATCGAGGAGGACGGCGGGCGCGCCGTCGCGATCGCCGCGGACGTCTCGCGAAACGCCGAGGCCGCGCGGCTGTTCCGCGAGGTCGATGCGCTGCTCGGGCCCGTCTCGGCGCTCGTCAACAACGCGGGCATCGTCGGCGGCCAGCGCGCGCTCGAGGCGATCGACGAGGCGCTGCTGTCCGAGGTCTTCGCGACCAACGTCTTCAGCGTCTTCCATTGCAGCCGCGAGGCGGTGCGCCGCATGTCGACGCGGCACGGGGGCACGGGCGGCGTCATCGTCAACATGTCCTCGGCCGCCGCGCGCCATGGCGGCCTGCCCGACGAGAGCTTCTATGCCGCGAGCAAGGGCGCGGTCGACAGCCTCACGGTCGCGCTCGCGAAACAGCATGGCCGCGACGGCGTGCGCATCAACGCGCTGCGCCCCGGCCTGATCGAGACCGAGATCCACGAGGCGCACGGCGGCGCCGCCGCGGTCGCCGCGCTGGCCGCGGGCGTGCCGCTGGCGGGCCGGGCCGGCTCGGCCGACGAGGTCGCGCAGGCCGCGCTGTGGCTGGCCGGCGACGCCTCGAGCTACGTGCACGGCGCGCTGGTCGACGTCTCCGGCGGCCGCTGAAGCCCACGCATTCCATTCAACGAGAAGCAGAGCAACCATGAGCAATGTCGAACCCCTCCGTTCCGAAGTCCGCGATGGCATGCGCATCGACTGGGACGTGCCCATCGTCATGGACGACGGCCTGGTGCTGCGCGCCGACGTCTTCCGCCCCGAGGCGCCGGGCCGCTACCCGGTGGTGCTGACCTGCGGCCCGTACGCCAAGGGCCTGTCGTTCCAGGAGGGCTATCCGAGTGCGTGGAACGGCATGGTGCTGGAGTTCCCCGAAGTCGGCGCGGGCTCGACCAACAAGTACCAGAGCTGGGAGGTGGTCGACCCCGAGAAGTGGGTGCCCGACGGCTACGCATGCGTGCGGGTGGACTCGCGCGGCTGCGGCCGCTCGCCGGGCTTCGTCGACCACTTCTCGGCGCGCGAGACGCAGGACTTCTTCCTGGCCATCGAATGGGCCGGCGTCCAGCCGTGGAGCAACGGCAAGGTCGGGCTCAACGGCATCTCCTACTACGGCATGAACCAGTGGCAGGTGGCCTCGCTGCAGCCGCCGCACCTGGCCGCGATGTGCATCTGGGAAGGCGCCTCCGACTGGTACCGGGACGCCACCCATCACGGCGGCATCCTCAGCACCATGTGGGCCAACTGGTACGACATGCAGGTCAAGACCGTGCAGCACGGCCTCGGCGAGCGCGGTCCGCGCAGCAAGGTGCACGGCGACACCGTGTGCGGCCCCGACACGCTGTCCGACGCGCAGCTGCAGGCCAATCGCTCGCAGTTCGGCGACGACATCCTCGGGCATCCGCTCGACGACGCCTGGCACCGCGAACGCTCGGCCGTGTGGGAGCGGATCCGCGTGCCTTTCCTCTCGGCCGCCAACTGGGGCGGGCAGGGGCTGCACACGCGCGGCAACTTCGAGGCCATCGCGCGCGCGGCCTCGTCCGAGAAATGGCTCGAGGCGCACGGCCTGGCGCACTGGACGCACTTCTACACCGACTACGGCGTGCAGCTGCAGAAGCGCTTCTTCGACCACTACCTCAAGGGCGAGGCCAATGGCTGGCGCGAGCGGCCGAAGGTGCAGCTGCAGGTGCGCCACGTGGACCGCTTCGTCGAGCGGCAGGAGCACGAGTGGCCGCTGGCGCGCACCCGCTGGACGCGCTACTACCTGCACTTCGGCGACCACTCGCTGCGCACCGAGCCGCCCGCCGCGCCGGCCACGGTGGACTACGAGGCGCTGGGCGACGGCCTGACCTTCATGTCGCTGCCGCTGGCGCATGACACCGAGATCACCGGCCCCTCGGCCGCGCGCCTGCGGCTGTCGTCGTCGACCGCCGACGCGGACGTCTTCCTGGTGCTGCGCGTCTTCACGAGCGACCTGCGCGAGATCACCTTCCAGGGTGCGCTCGATCCGCACACGCCCGTGGGGCAGGGCTGGCTGCGGGCCTCGCACCGCAAGCTCGATCCGCGGTTCAGCCAGCCCTACCGTCCCTATCACCCGCACGACGCGCTCGAACCGCTCGAGCCCGGCCAGCCCGTGGACCTCGACGTGGAAGTGCTGCCGACCTCGATCGTGGTGCCGGCCGGCTACCGCATCGCGCTGTCGGTGCGCGGCAAGGACTACGAGTGGCAGGCGAGCACCGGCCTGAAGCTGTCGAACCTGAAGAACGAGCTCAAGGGCTGCGGCCCGTTCCTGCACAACGATCCGCGCGACCGGCCCGCGGAGATCTACGGCGGGCGCAACACGCTGCACTGCGATCCGGCCGACCCGCCCTTCATCCTGCTGCCCGTCATTCCCGACTAGGAACGGCGAGACACGTACCGGCGCCACAACCACAAGGAGACAAGACATGAGCATCGATCGCCGCCAATTCATCGCGGCCGCGGGCAGCGCCGCGGCACTGGCCAGTTGCCCGCCGCTGGCGCGGGCGCAGTCCGGGCCGATCCGGCTGGGCCTGCTGACGATCCGCACCGGGCCGCTCGCCTCGGGCGGCCTCGACATCGAGCGTTCGCTGCAGCAGTACCTGCGCGAGCGTGGCCAGACCATCGGCGGGCGCAAGGTCGAGCTGGTGGTGGCCGACACCGCCGGCGTGCCGGCCACCGCGCGCACCAAGGCGCAGGAGCTGGTGGAGCGCAACAAGGTGCATGCGCTCACCGGACCGATGGCGGCCTTCGAGGCGCTGGCCATCGACGACTACGTGCGCCAGCAGCAGGTGCCCACGCTGTGGATGCCCGGCGCCGAGGACATGACGCAGCGCAAGACCAATCCCTGGGCCGTGCGCGCCACGGCCACCTCGGCCCAGTGCTCGCATCCCATGGGCGACTACTGCGCGAAGGTCCTCAAGTACAAGCGCATGGTCGTGATCGCCGACGACCTGGCCTTCGGCCACGAGACCGTGGGCGGCTTCCAGCGCGCCTTCGAGGATGCCGGCGGCAAGGTCGTGCAGCGCCTCTTCTCGCCGCTCACGGTGCCGGACTACGGCAGCTACCTGGCGCAGCTCAAGACCGACGCCGACGCGATCTTCATCGGCTTCGCGGGCTCCAACGGCTTCCGCTTCCTGCGCCAGTTCAACGAGTACGGCCTGGCGGGCAAGCTGCCCGTGGTGGGCAACATGACGGCGCTCGAGGAATCGGTGCTGCGCAACATGGGCGACGAGGCCCTCGGCGTGCTCACCGCCTGCTGGTACTCCGCGGAACTCGACAACGAGGTGAACCGCAAGTTCTCGGCCGCCTTCCGCGCCGAGACGCGCTACGACCCCGGCCTCTACGCGGCCATGGGCTATGTCAACGGCGCCGTCTTCGAGGCGGCGGTGACGGCCGCCAACGGCCAGGTCGAGGACAAGGCCGCCTTCATGAAGGCGCTGCGCGAGGTGAAGCTCGCCAGGACCGCCCGCGGGCCGGTCTCGTTCGACACCTACGGCAACGTGGTGGGCGACGTCTACATCCGCAAGGTGGTCCGCAAGGAGGGCCGCCTCGTCAACTCGGTGATCGACACGTACCCGAACGTGAGCCAGTTCTGGAAGTACGAGCCCGCGGCCTTCCTCAAGGAACCGGTGTATTCGCGCAGCTTTCCGCCGGCCAGGCACCTGGAGAGCTGAGCGCATGCCCTCGACGCAATTCATGGTGCTGCAGGCGCTCAACAGCCTCTCGCTGGGCGCGGTGCTGTTCCTGCTGTCCTCCGGCTTCTCGCTGATCTTCGGCCTGATCCGCACGGCGAACCTCTCGCACGGCGCCTTCTTCATGCTCGGCGCCTACCTCGGCGTGATGGTGTTCAGCCGCGTCGCGAGCCTGTGGCTGGCCGTGCTCGCGGCCGGCGTCGCGCTCGGGCTGCTCGGCGCGCTGGTCGAGCGCTTCCTGATCCGGCGGCTGGCCGGCAACTCACTCAACCAGGTGCTCGCCACTCTGGGCCTGTCGTTCATCATCGCCGACGCCTGCCTGCTGCTGTGGGGCGGCGACCCGATCCCGCTCGCGACGCCGGAGCTGCTGCGCAAGCCGCTGGTGGTCTTCGGCATGGCCTTTCCCGCCTACCGGCTGTTCCTGCTCGGCGTGGCGGCCGCGATCGCGCTGGCCCTGCACCTGATGATCGACCGCACCCGGCTGGGCGCCATGATCCGCGCGGGCGTCGACGACATGCCGATGGCGCGCGCCGTCGGCGTGCCGGTGTCGCGCCTGCTGACGCTGGTGTTCAGCCTCGGTGCCGCGCTCGCGGGCATCGGCGGCGTGCTCGGCGCGCCGATCCTCTCGGCCTATCCGGGCATGGACGCCGACATGCTGCCGCTGGCGCTGATCGTCGTGATCCTCGGCGGCGTGGGCAGCCTGCTCGGCGCCTTCGTCGGAAGCTTCGTCATCGGCGCGATCTACACCTTCGGCACCGCGCTGCTGCCCGACCTCGCCTACGTGATCCTGTTCCTGCCGATGATCTTCGTCATCGCTTTTCGCCCGCGCGGCCTGTTCGGGAGGATCGCCGCATGAAGCGCTCCATCGCCGGCTGGCTGGCGCTGCTGGCCGTGCTCGCCGCCATGCCCTGGGTCGCGGGCGAGTACTACGTCAACCTCGCGACGCAGATCCTGATCGCCGCGCTGTTCGCCTCCAGCCTCAACATCCTCGTCGGCTACGGCGGGCTGACCTCGCTCGGCCATGCCTCCTTCCTCGGCATGGCGGCCTACGGCAGCGCATGGCTGACCACCTCGCAGGGCCTCGATGCCTGGACGGCCGCGCCGCTCGCGCTGGCGGCCGCGGTGCTGACGGCCGCGGTGTTCGGCTGGATCGCCCTGCGCGCCAGCGGCATCGGCTTCCTGATGATCACGCTCGCGTTGAGCCAGGTGCTCTGGGGGCTGGCCTACCGCTGGTCCTCGGTGACCGGCGGCGACAACGGCCTCGCCGGCCTGGGGCGGCCTTCGTTGCCGGGAGTGGACCTGAACGCCTCGACGCCGTTCTTCTACTTCACGCTGGCGGTGGTGGCGCTCGGGATGGCGGTGCTCATGGTCTTCGTCGCCTCGCCATTGGGCACCTCGCTGCGCGGCACGCGCGACCAGCCGCGGCGCATGGCGGCGCTGGGCCACGACGTGTGGCGGGTGCGCTGGATCGCCTTCGTGTTCGTCGGCTTCCTCGGCGGTGTCTCGGGCCTGCTCTATGTCTACTACCACAAGTACATCCATCCGAGCTCGCTGGCACTGGGCTCCTCGGCCGAAGCCCTGCTCGGCGTGATGACCGGCGGCACCGGGACGCTGGCCGGGCCGGTGGTGGGCGCGGCGATCGTGCTGCTGCTCAAGAACTACGTCTCGGGCTACGTCGAGCGCTGGAACATGCTGCTGGGCTTCGTGTTCGTGTTCATCGTCGTCTGGATGCCGCAGGGCGTGGTGCCCGGCGTGCGCCGCCTGTTCGGCGCGGCGCGGGAGGAGCGGCCATGAACGCGCCCGCGCTCGAGATCCGCCATCTCGCGAAATCCTTCGGCGGGCTGCCCGTGACGCAGGACGTCTCGCTCGCGATCGCGCAGGGCGAGCGGCGGCTGATGCTCGGTCCGAACGGCGCCGGCAAGACCACGCTGTTCAACCTGATCGCCGGCGACCTGCGCAGCGATGGCGGCGAGATCCGGATCTTCGGCCAGGACGTGACCACGCTGCGCAGCGACCAGCGCGCGCAGCTCGGCCTGGCGCGCACCTTCCAGATCATCACGCTGTTCGACCGCGACACCGTGGCGCAGAACCTGATGCTGAGCCTGCTCGGCCGCTCGCCGCTGCGCTGGACCGCCTGGCGTCCGATGCGCCCCGAGGCCGGCTTCCGCGAGCGCGCGCAGGAAGCGCTCGAGATGGTCGGGCTGCAGGACGCCGCGCGGCGCCGGCTCGGTACCTTGTCCTATGGCGAGAAGCGGCGCGTGGAGATCGCGATGGCGCTGGTGCAGCGGCCCCGGCTGCTGCTGCTGGACGAGCCGCTGGCCGGCCTGTCGCAGGGCGAGCGCGTGGCGATTCGGCAGCTGCTCGACCGCATACCGAGGGAGACCACGGTCGTGATGATCGAGCACGACATGGACGTGGCGCTCGACTTCGCCGACCGCATCACCTTGCTGCACTACGGAAAGATCCTGGTGGAGGGCACGCGCGCGGAGGTGGTGAACCACCCCAGGACACGGGAGATCTATCTTGGCCAATGAAACGGCATTGACGCTGGCCGGCGTGGACGCGCTCTACGGCGACAGCCAGGTGCTCCACGGCGTGGGCTTCTCGGTGCGCGCGGGGACCGTGCTGGCACTGCTCGGTCGCAACGGCGCGGGCAAGTCCACCTGCATCAGCAGCATCATGGGCTTGCTGGCCGGCGGCTGCGGCCGCATCGCGTTGTTCGGCGAAGCGATCGAGCGCGCGAGCCCCGAACGCATCGCGCGCCTGGGCATCGGTCTGGTGCCGCAGGGCCGGCGCGTGTTCGCCACGCTGTCGGTGAAGGAGAACCTCGATGTCGCGAAGCAGCCGCCGCGCCACGCGGGCTGCGCCGCATGGACCATGGCGCGCGTCTTCGAGCTGTTCCCGCGCCTGTCCGAACGGCGCCACCAGGCGGCCGGTTCGCTGTCGGGCGGCGAGCAGCAGATGCTGGCCATCGCGCGCGCGCTGATGGGCAATCCGCGCGTGCTGCTGCTCGACGAGCCCTCGGAGGGGCTCGCGCCGCAGATCGTGGCCGAGGTCTCGCGCACCATCGCGCTGCTCAAGGCCGAGGGGCTGACGATCGTGCTGGTGGAGCAGAACCTGCGGCTGGCCGTCGAGCTGTCCGACGATGCCGTGGTCATCAACACCGGGCATGTCGTGTTCGCGGGCAGCACCTCGGCACTGCGCGCGGACCCGGCCCTGATCGAACACCACCTCGGAATGCACTGAACCGCCATGATCATCGAGATGCGCACCTACACCCTTCGCCCCGGCAGCACGGCGGAGTACTTCCGGATCTACGAGGCCGAAGGCCTCGCGCTGCAGCGAAGCATCCTCGGCAACTACCTGGGGTCGTACCGCAGCGAGATCGGGCCCTTGAACCAGGTGGTCCACCTGTGGGGCTTCGACAGCCTCGACGAGCGCCAGTCGCGACGCGACCGGCTCGCGGCCGATCCGCAATGGCAACGCGCGGTGGATCTGTTCATCGGCTTCTTCGTGGCGCAGGAGAGCAAGATCCTGCTGCCTGCGGCGTTCACGGGGCCGATCGCGATGGCTTGCGCGATGTGATGGACTGACGGGGGCCGCCTCGCCTAAGCCGCAGAGAGACGCAACCCGGATGCAAGAGCCAGGAACCCGTCGATCGCCTTTTGGGAAGCCTCGTGCGGGTCCTCCGCGCTTGCAATCCACAACGATGCGCCAAGCAATGCGCCCATGATCAGTCGCGCCGTGGCGGGCGCATCGACGGGCCGCACCGTCTTCTCGGCGATGAGCTTCTCGATACTGCGCTGCGTGCTCATGATGCAGGAGTTCTGGCTGGGCCAGCGCGATGGATCGCCCAGCACCGCCGGTCCGTCGAGAAACACGATGCGCTGGATCTCCGGCTCGAGCGCCATCTTGATGTAAGCAATGCTTTCGTCGATGAAGCCGTCCCAGGTCGTCTTCGCTTCATCGACGATGGCGGTGAGCCGGGCCGTCATCTCCGCGTCGATCTGCGCGATCACCGCCTCGAGCAAGCCCTTCTTGTCCCCGAAGTGATGGTAGAGGGCGCCGCGCGTGAGCCCGGCCTGGGCGGTCAGCACGTCCATCGAGCTCTGCGCGAATCCCTGGGTGGCAAACGATTCTCTTGCCGCTTTGATGAGCTTGGCACGGGTCTCCAAGATCATGTCCGAACGCTTCTGTGCCATGAAATCCTCAAATTGACCTACGCGGCGTATGTGAATTGACATACGGAGCGTATGTGAAATGGCATACTCACATACGAGGCGTATGTTAGTTGCTGGCGGGTGCTCTGGAAAGCGTCGCGCCGCCGCCTGGACATCCTGGACTTGATCGCAGCCGAGGGAATCGCGATGAACATCTATGAGCAGGGCTTGGGTCGGAACGCGGCGAACTTCGAGCCGCTCTCGCCGACGAGCTTCATCGAGCGAAGCGCGCAGGTCTTCGCCGACATGCCCGCCGTGATTCACGGCGATCGCCGCTTCAGCTGGTCGCAATGCAGGGACAGGTCGGCCCGGCTGGCGGCGGCGTTGCGCGAACTCGGGGTTCGACGAGGCGACACGGTCAGCGTCATGCTCGCCAACACGCCCGAGATGATCGAAGTGCACTACGCGGTGCCGGGCATCAACGCGGTGCTCAACACGCTGAACACCCGGCTCGATGCGGACCTGCTGGCCTGGCAGATGAACCACTGCGAGACCCGGGTGCTGATCACCGACAGTGAGTTCGCACCGGTCATGCGGCAAGCGTTGCGCGCGTTGAAGCAGGTCCATGGCCGCACGCCGATCGTGATCGACGTGTGCGATTCCGAATATGCCGGCTCTCACGAACGCGTCGGCCAGCACGCGTACGAGTCCCTCCTGGCTTCCCACCTGCCGGTGCCCAAGCTGCAAGGGCCGCTCGACGAGTGGGATGCCATCGCCGTCAGCTACACCTCGGGGACGACCGGCGATCCGAAGGGCGTGGTGACACACCATCGCGGCGCGTACCTGAACGCGGTGTGCAACGTCGCGGTCTGGACGATGCCTCCCTTCGCACGCTATCTCTGGACCCTGCCGATGTTCCACTGCAACGGCTGGTGCTTCCCATGGACGGTGGCGCTTCTCGGCGGCGTGCATGTGTGCCTGCGGAAGGTGGAAGCCAAGGCGATCTTCGCTGCCATGCGGGACCACGGGGCCGATCACTA
Source organism: Variovorax sp. PDC80 (assembly GCF_900115375.1). Classification (NCBI taxonomy): domain Bacteria; kingdom Pseudomonadati; phylum Pseudomonadota; class Betaproteobacteria; order Burkholderiales; family Comamonadaceae; genus Variovorax; species Variovorax sp. PDC80. Next base: position 51,231 of record NZ_FOWG01000006.1, read on the forward strand.
CAGCGCCGCACCGATCGTGCACGACCTCCTGATCGCGGCACCTGCCGAAGACAGGCACGGGATCGCGCACAAGGTCCGCGCGATGGTCGCGGGCTCCGCGCCGCCCGCCACCATGATCGAGGGCATGGCCCGTCTAGGCATCGAGATGATCCATGTCTACGGACTGACGGAGGTGTACGGGCCCGCGGCCGTTTCTGCCAGACAACCGTCCTGGGACCGGGCCAGTCCGGCCGAGCAGGTGCGGTTGAACGGACGGCAAGGCGTGCGCTATCCGCTGCAGGAAGACATGACGGTGCGCGACCCGGTCACCCTGCAAGAGGTGCCGGCCGATGGCGAAACCATCGGCGAGATCATGTTTCGCGGCAACATCGTGATGAAGGGCTACCTGAAGAACGAGGCCGCCACCGAGAGCGCCTTTCAGGGCGGCTGGTTCCATACCGGCGACCTCGCGGTCCTGGAGCCCGATGGCTACGCCAGGATTCGCGATCGCAGCAAGGACGTGATCATCTCCGGCGGCGAGAACATCAGCTCCATCGAGGTCGAGGACGCCCTGTATCGCCATCCGGCCGTCCTGTCATGCGCTGTCGTCGCCAAGCCCGATGCCCGATGGGGCGAGACGCCCCTGGCATTCGTCGAGTTGCGGCCGGGCACCGAGGCCACGGCGGAACAGCTGATGGCCCACTGCCGAACGATGCTCGCCAAATACAAGCTCCCGCGCGAAGTTCGATTCGAGGCGCTGCCCCGGACGGCGACCGGAAAGATCCAGAAGTTCCAGCTCCGCCGCAAGGCCAGTTCGGCGGAGGCGCTCGAATGAGCGCGCGCCAGGCCGAAACCCCCTAGCTCCCCCGCCATGTAGCGGCACACCCATGCCGCGGACTCTCCACCACGCGTGGGGAGGGTCCGCGCACGCCCGGTTTTCTTGCTCGTCCACCCACCCCGTCCTTGCACAGGAGTATTCATGATCGAAAGTCTCACCGGTTACCAGTCGCCATCCATGATTGCCGACGCGGCGACGCGGAAGTCCCTCCACGGCTTCATCGCGCAGACGCTGCACGCGCTCTCCACGCCCGACTCGGGCGTCGCCGCGTACTTCGCGGACCCGGACATCGTGATCGCCGGCTCCGGCCTCGACGAGTACTTCATCGGACCCGAGAAGGCACAGGCCGGCGTGAGATGGGTAACCACGCTGGGCATCCGCTGGGAGCCGAAGGTCGTCCTGTGCTGGATGCAGGGCGACATCGCCTGGGCACAGATCCGCATCGACGGCCACAAGATGGAAGCCGGTGCGCCGGCGGTGGTGCCGTACGTGGCGACCGGGATCTTCAGGCGCAAGACCGATGGCTGGACCTGGCTTTACTGGGGCGGGGGTGAACCGCAGAAGGAGCCGCGCCTGTAGTCCGGGCGCGATGCCCGATGTCGAACAGGACCACCCCGATGACTGACCGGAACGTGCTGGTTGCCGCACCCGCCGACGCGTCCCCTCGCCGAGTCGCGAGCGCGAAGAAGATCGGTCTCGTCGTCAATCCGATCGCAGGCATGGGCGGGCGCGTCGGCCTCAAAGGGACCGACGGTGCCGACGTGCTGGACGAGGCGAGACGACGGGGTGCGCGGCCGGTCTCGAGCGAAAGAGCCCTGCAGGCGCTGAAGAAGCTGGCCGCTTCGAAGGCCGAGTTTTCGCTGGTCACGGCGCAGGGAGACCTTGGCGAGGATGTCGCGCGGCAGGCCGGCTTGCATCCGGTCGTGGTGCACGGCAAGCCGCATGCGGGCAGCACCCCCGCGGACACCCGGGAGGCCGTGGCCGCGATGCTGCGCGAGTGCGTCGACCTCCTGCTGTTCGCAGGGGGCGACGGCACCGCGCGCGACGTGCTGAGCATTGCCGGCGATCGAGTGCCGATGCTCGGGATTCCAACGGGCGTGAAGATGTACTCCGCCGTTTTCGGCACGAGCGCGCTGAACGCGGGTGACCTGGCGGCACGCTTCATCGAGGGCGATCCATCGGTGCGGTTGCGCGAGGCCGAGGTGATGGACATCGACGAGATGGCGATGCGGGAAGACAGGATGTCGGCCCGACTCTACGGCTACGCCCAGAGCCCGCATCACCGCCAGCTCGCGCAGAACGCCAAGGCCGGCTCGGGGTTGTCCGAGAACGTGGCGCTCGAGGCCGTGTCGCGGCAACTGGCCCGCCAGATGCGCCCCGGATGTCTCTACATCCTGGGGCCGGGCACCACGACGCGCCGCGTGATGTCGGCGCTCGGCTTGCCCAAGACGCTGCTGGGCGTGGACGCCGTGCTCGACGGTGCACTCGTCGGCGCCGACCTCGATGAGCACGCGCTGCTCGAACTGATGCAGGGGCGCGAAAGCTACATCGTCGTCAGCGTGCTCGGCGGGCACGGCAGCCTGTTCGGACGAGGGAACCAGCAGATCAGCGCGGACGTGATTCGCCAGGTCGGACGCGACCACATCCAGATCGTCGCGACCCTCGAAAAACTCGTCGCCCTGGAATCGGGTGCGCTGCACGTCGATACGGGCGACGAAGAAGTGGACGCCATGTTGAGCGGCTACCTGCCGCTTCGCACGGCGCCCGATCGCACGGTGTATTTCAAAGTCAGATCGTGACCCCATCCATGCCAGATTCAAGTGAAGGAACACCAGATGAATAACGGTACCGCCCATCCCTACATGGCGAACTCGGTCCCCGCGATCAAGCGGGAGATGCTCGACGCCATCGGCGTGGAGACCATCGAAGAATTGTTCGAGCAGATTCCGCGCGAGCATCGCCTGCAGCGTCCGATCGACCTGCCGCCGGCGCTCACCGAAAGCGAGCTGCGACGGCACATGGTGACGACGCTCGCCAGGAACAGGACCGCCGAGCAGAACCTCAACTTTCTCGGCGCCGGTTGCTGGCAGCACCATGTGCCTGCTGCCTGCGACGAGGTCGTGCGCCGCAACGAGTGGCTGACCTCGGTCTTCGGCGAGCCCAGTTCCGACCATGGCCGCAACCAGGCCTGGTTCGAGTTCTGCAGCCAGCTCGGTGAGCTGCTCGACATGGACCTGGTCGGGCTGCCGGTGCGAAGCTGGGGCGTTGCCGCCGGCCACGCCATTCGCATGGCATCGAGAATCACGAGCCGCAACGAGGTCGTCGTCGTTCGCGCGATCGACCCCGAGCGGCTCGCGGTCATCCAGAGCCTGTGCGAGCCGGTCGACATGGCCAGCCATATCGCGATACGCATGGTCGACTACGACCCCGCGACCGGCTTGATGGATCTCGACCATCTGCGCGCGACGCTCACGTCGAAGACCGCCGCCGTGTACTTCGAAACGCCGTCGTACTTCGGCGTGATCGAGCAGCACGGCGCGCAGATCGCCGAACTGGCCCACGCCGTGGGGGCCGAGGTGATCGTCGGCGTGGACGCCATCTCCCTGGGCGTGCTGTCCGCCCCCGTCCACTATGGCGCCGACATCGTCGTGGGAACGACCCAGCCGCTGGGCGTGCACATGAACGGCGGTGGCGGCGCCGCCGGTTTCATCGCTTCGCGCGACGAGGAGCGCTATGCGCACCAGTACCCGACGCTGTTCATCAGCATCTCCGAGACCACCAAGGAGGGCGAGTACGGATTCGGCCTGAGCCTGTTCGAGCAATCGTCGTACGGGCTGCGCGACAAGGGCAACGACTGGACCGGGCATTCCGTGTACATGTGGGCGATCGCCAATTCGGTGTACATGGCCATGATGGGTCCTCAGGGCTTCGAGGAAGTCGGCGAGCTGATCCTGCAGCGAGCGCACCATGCCGCCCGCGTGCTGGGCCGGATTCCCGGGGTGCGCGTCGTCTTTCCCGATGGCTTCTTCAAGGAGTTCGTCGTCAACTTCGACGGCACCGGGGTGCCCGTGGCGCAGATCAACAAGCGGCTGCTCGCGCTCGGCATCTTCGGCGGCAAGGACCTGAGCAAGGACTTCCCGGCGCTCGGCGCCAGCGCCTTGTACTGCGTGACCGAAATCCACACGCTGGCCGACATCGAGCGCCTGGCCGACGCCATCCAGAAAGCGATCCAACCATGAACACCAAGCTGCGCGAATATCACGCTCCGGTATGGAGCGAGCCCGTCATTCTCGAAATGGGCCACCCAGGGCGCCGAGGCGTTCTCTTCTCTCCCGTCGAAGACACGGTGCGCGCCACGGTCGGCGATGCCGCGGACTTGATTCCCTCGACCATGCGGCGAGCGCGCAAGCCCGCGCTGCCGGAGCTGTCGGAACCCGAGGTGCTCTACCACTATCTGCGCCTGTCGCAGCAGACCCTGGGCATGATGAACATCAGCCTGTTTGGCACCTGCACGATGAAATACAACGCGCAGATCAACGAGGCGATGGCCTGGCGGCCCGAGGTCACGCACCTGCATCCGTACCAGGACGAGGACACGATGCAGGGAGCGCTCGAGATCGTCCACGGGATGGACAAGATCCTGCGCGAGCTCTCGGGCATGGACCAGTTCGTGTTCCAGGCCGGCGGCGGCGCGGACGCCGCCTACACGAGCTGCGCCGTGACCCGGGCCTACCATGCCGCACGGGGCGAGCTCGCCCAGCGCGACGAGATCATCACCACGATCCAGACCCACCCCAGCAGCGCGGCCACCGCCGCCGCGGCCGGGTTCAAGGTCATCACGCTGATGATCGAGGAGAACGGCTACCCGTCGCTCGAAGCGCTCAAGGCCGCCGTCTCCAACCGCACGGCCGCCTTGATGCTCAACAACCCCGACGACATGGGCGTCTACAACCCGGAGATCCGCGAGTGGACCCGCATCGTGCGCGAAGCGGGAGGCATCAGCTTCTACGACCACGCGAACTTCAACGGTGCGATGACCAAGATCCGCGCCCGCGAGTTGGGGTTCGATGCCTGCATGTTCATGCTGCACAAGACCTTCGGTGCGCCCAAGAGCGGCGTGGGTGGCCCCGCGGTCGGTGCCTATGGCTGCTCGGCCGAACTCGCGCCCTTCATGCCCAAGCCGCTGGTGGCGTTCGACGGCGAGCGCTACCGCCTCGACTACGACCGGCCGCAGAGCTGCGGCAAGATCCGCGAGTTCTGGGGCAACCTGCCGGTGATCGTCAAGGCCTATGCGTGGTCGCGTTCCATGGGGGCCGAAGGCATGGCCGAGGCCTCGGACCTGTCGGTGCTCGCGAACAACTACATGGAGCGTGGCCTGCTCGCGATCCGCGGCGTCACGCGTTCCCATCCCGATGCGAAGAGCCCGCGCCTCGAGATGACGCGCTACAGCCTCCAGCAGCTCAAGGAAGACACCGGCGTCGACGTGCACGACGTGCAGAACCGCATGGCCGACTTCGGCATCGACCCGATGTGGACCAGCCATCATCCGTGGCTGGTTCCCGAGCCCTTCACGCCGGAGGCCGGCGAGATGTATGGCAAGGAAGCCCTCGACACCTGGATCGCCGTGCTGGCCCGGATCTCGGACGAGGCCTATTCGAATCCCGAGCTCGTGAAGACGGCCCCGCACAACCAGGCGGTGCACCGACTGAAGAACGCGTTGATCGACAACCCCGAGCACTGGGCAATGACCTGGCGCGCCTACCAGCGCAAGCGCAAGCTGGAGAAGCGGCCTCTGGACGCCGTGCCCCGGCACGGGCACTGAGTTGGCCAAGGCATGACGAATTTCGACCAGCACCCCGGTTACTCGGCCATGTTCAAGGACGGGCAGCTGACGCTGGGCCTCTTCTTCGCGATCGAGTCCTACCAGGGCGCGATCCCGGAGATGGACGTGGCCAGCCAGGTCCGCATCGCGAAGATGGCCGAGTCGCACGGCTTCGCGGCGCTCTATTTCAGGGACGTGCCCCTGAATGTGCCTTCCTTCGGCGACGTGGGGCACATCTACGACCCCTGGGTGTTCATGGGCCATATGGGGGCACACACCTCGCGCATCGCGCTGGCCACCGGCAGCATCATCACGACGCTGCGGCATCCCCTGCATGTCGCCAAGGCCGCCGCGTCCGTGGACCGGCTTTCGAACCAGCGCCTGGTGCTGGGGCTTGCCACCGGCGACCGGCCGACGGAATTCGCAGCCTTCAACCAATCGCTCGACAACCGCGGCGAGCTGTTTCGCGAAGCACTCGCCGTCATGCGTACGGCCTGGCGGGAGGACTTCCCGCGTGTCGCCACACCCAGGGTCGACCTGTCGGGTGGCGACACGCTGCCCAAGCCGGCACTGCGCGACATTCCGGTGCTGGTCACGGGCCACTCGCGCCAATCGGTCGCGTGGATCGCGCAGCACGCGGATGGATGGCTGCACTACCCGCAGAACGTGGACCCGCAGGCCCGAACGATCCGCCAATGGCGTTCGCTGCATCAGGGCTTCAAGCCCTTTGCACAGTCGCTCTACATCGATCTGGCCGAAGATCCCGATGCACCGCCCACACCCATCTTCCTGGGCTTCAAGTCCGGCCACCGCTTTCTCGTCGAGTACCTCGGCGCCTTGAGGGACATTGGCGTGAACCACGTCGGATTCAATCTCAAATACGGATCGCGCCCGGCGGCCGAGGTGGTCCAGGAGCTTGGCGAGTTCGTGGTGCCGCATTTCCCTGCGCATGTGGCATCTCGAGATCTCCCTAAAGACAAGGTCGAAAGCTGAACAAGGTGTCCGAACCCCTCATGACCAAGATGGCCTACCCCACAACCCGTCGTGTCGACGTTGTCGATGAGCTGTTCGGGCTAAAGGTCGCCGACCCTTTTCGCTGGCTCGAAGCCGATGCGCGCGGCGACGCCGACGTGGCCGCCTGGATCCAGGCGCAGAGCGCGCTGACGGCGGGCGCCTTGGCGTCGCTGCCCGCGCGCGATGTCTTTCGCGAGCGGCTGACCGCGCTGTTCGACCACGAGCATTTCACCGCGCCCCATCCGCGCGGCGGGCGCTACTTCCACCTGCGCCAGTCCGGCCTGAAGAACCAGCCCACGCTCCTCGTGCGCGAGGGCGTGGAGGGGGAGGACCGCGTGCTCCTCGATCCCGACACATGGTCCGACGACGGCACCGTCGCGCTGGCGGAGTGGGCCGCATCCAGGGACGGCCGCCATGTCGCCTATGCGGTTCAAGAGAGTGGCACCGATTGGCGGACCATCAAGGTCGTCGATGCGGCCACCGGCGAGGTGCTCGACGACAAGGTCGAGTGGGTCCGGTTCACCGCGATCGCGTGGGCCGCCGACGGTTCCGGCTTCTTCTATGCACGCTATCCAGAGCCTGGCGATGGTGCCGAGTCGCAGGCTGCCCTTGCCAACCACGCGGTCTACTTTCATGCGATCGGCACGCGGCAATCGGAAGACCGGTTGTTGCATGCGACGCCCGAGCGGCCCGAGCTGCTGCATTTCCCCGACGTCACCAGCGGTGGCCGCCATGCGTTGATCTACTCCACGCCGGGCTCCCAGACCAATTCGCTGACCGTCGTGGATCTCGCCAGCGACGGTTGGGAGACGCACACGCTGGTCGGCGATTTCGACAACGAGTGGACGGTTGTCGGCGACGTGGGCAGCACGCTCTACGTCCTGACCAGCCATGCGGCGGAGCGCCGCAGGATCGTGACCATCGACCTCGCGGCCGAGAATCCGGTCGCGGTCGAACTGGTGCCCGAAGACGCCGCGGTGCTGAGCCATGCCTGGCTGGTCGGCGGGCGCTTGATGGCCACCTATTTCGTCGACGTCAAGAGCCAGATCCGGCGCTACACGCTCGACGGCCAGCCCGACGGCACGATCGCGTTGCCGGGCATCGGCAGCGCGGGCGGCTTCCAGGGCCATCGCGACGACAACGAAGCCTTCTTCGTCTTCACCAGCTTCAATGCGCCGACCACGATCTATCGCTACGACGTGGCCGCCAACACGCAAGGCGTGTGGGCGGCGCCGAAGGTGGGCGTCGATCTCGAACGCATCGTGGTCGAGCAGCATTTCCATGACGCGAAGGACGGCACCCGCGTGCCGATGTTCATCGTGCGGCGCGACGACGTCGTCGGCGCGGCGCCCACGCTGCTGCACGGCTACGGCAGCTTCGGCATCAGCATGGTTCCGTTCTATTCACCGGACCAACTGGCGTGGGTCGAGCAGGGCGGTGTGCTGGCCATTGCCAACATCCGTGGCGGCGGGGAGTACGGCAAGGCCTGGCACAACGGCGCGCGCATGGACCGGAAGCAGACCAGCTTCGACGACTTCATCGCCGCCGCCGAATATCTGCACGACCGCGGGATCGCATCCGAAGATGGCTTGGCGGTCCATGGGGAATCCGCCGGCGGCCTGCTCGTGGGCGCGGTCGTCAATCAACGCCCCGAGTTGTTCGCGGCTGCCTTGCCGGGCGTCGGCGTGATGGACATGCTGCGTTTCAACCAATTCACCGGCGGCCACCTGTGGACGGGCGAGTACGGCGATCCGGCAGACCCGGCGCACTTCGAGACCCTGCTGGCCTACTCGCCGTATCACAACGTGGCCGCCGGCAAACGCTATCCCGCGATCCTCGCCACGACGGCCGACACCGACGATCGCGTGGTGCCCGCACACACCTTCAAATACATCGCGGCCATCCAGGCCGTCGACACCGGGTCGCGGCCGCACCTCGTGCGCATCGAGACGCGCGCGGGCCATGGTGCCGGCAAGCCGATGACGAAGGTGATCGATGAGTTGGCCGACAAGTGGGCGTTCGCCGCGCATTGGACGGGGCTGAAGTAGAGGCGACCGTGGCGCTGGTCGCCGCTGGTCACGCGTGCCTTGTCACGCAGTCCATCCGCCGTCGGCGTTGATGGCCTGGCCGGTAATGAGACGGCCGTGCTCCGAGGCGAGGAACGCGACGAGCGCGGCGACTTCTTCCGGCTTGCCGTAACGTCCGATGGCCATCATCTTGGCATGCGCGACCGAGTGCGGATTCCGGTCCGGATCCGCCGGATTCATTTCGGTGTCGGTCGGTCCGGGATTGACCGTGTTCACGGTAATGCCACGGCTGCCGAGTTCCCGCGCCAAGGCGCGCGTGAGTCCCGCCACCGCCGCTTTCGACGCGGTATAGATCGAGAGTCCGGGAAAGTTGGCCACCTGCCCGAAGGCGGAGCCGATGGCAACGATCGTGCCGCCGTCCTGCATGTGGGGAACCGCAGCCTTCGCCGCTTCGAAGACGCTGCGCACATGGATGTCGAAAGTGGCGTCGAAGCGATGGCCATCCAGTTCATCGATGGGCGCGGCGTCGAACACGCCGGCGGCGGACACCAGAACATCGACCTTTCCGAATTCGGAGACGACCGCTTCGACAGCACGCGCGGTCGCGCCACGTTCGAGCGCGTCGGCCTGAATGGCAAAGCCCTTGCGACCGGCCTGGCGTACCTGGTCGATCACCGATTGAGCACGCTCGGCCGAACGCGCATAGGTGATGGCGACGTCGGCGCCTTGACGCGCCAGCGTGAGCGCGATGGCCGCGCCGATGCCACCACTGCCGCCGACAACGAGTGCGGTCTTGTTGGAGAGTTCGATCATGAAGATTTCCTTGGTCTTGATTGCTGTGGATGTGGGATGTGGGGCTCGCGTCGGCTTTGTCTACTTCTTGCCGGCTAGCTGCCGCTGAACCTCGAGCACGTCGATCGCGTAGTTCTGCTCGTAGAACTTTCCGTCGCGCACTTTGTGAAATGCGAACTCGCCATATTCCACCGTGACTCCGGTGGGTTCCAGCCCCAGCCATTGCTTCGCCGGGGTGCCGATGTTGTAGAGCCGGGCGGCGACGGTATCTCCGTCGATCGCCAGATCGACGACCCGCCACTTGAAGTCGGGCACGGCGTCGATGTGCCCTTTCAACGATGCGATGACGTCATCACGGGTGATCGTTTTTCCGTGCTGGGTCAGCCGCTCATGGACGAACTCCGTCATGCGATCCATGTCGTTCGCATTGAGCGCGTCTATGTATCGCTCGAAGAATGCCTTGAGTTCGCTTCTGGACATCGCCGTGCCTCCTCGGGTGTGGGTTGAGATAGGGGACTGAGCGAACGCCGCGCCCGCATGCATGAGCGCCATTGCGCCACCCAGTGCGGTGGTCTGCATCACGAAGTCGCGCCGTCCTTGTGGAGAATTCATTTCGTCCATCTCGCTCGCCACCTGTCAGCGGCGGCTCTGACGCTCTGCGGAGCGCAAGAAATTCAGCGTGAGATCGGCGACTTGATCGGGCGCTTCCTCGGCGATGTAGTGGCCGCTCTCTTGAATGTGGACCATCTGCGGATTGACGATGCGGGCCTGCATGAAATCGACCAGCAGGGGATTACCGAGGCCGCCGATTCCCAACGAAGGAACATCGATCTGCTTCGGATAGGCAGCGTTGTCCTCGAGATCCTGAGGGAAGGCCTTGTACCAGCCGTTCCCGCCGCGTATGCCGTCCGGCGTGTTGTAGGCATTGGCATAGACGGCGCGGTCGCGCTGCGTGAGCGCATCCTGCTTGTAGAGCAGGTTCTTCCAGAACCAGTCGAGGTAGATATGCGCTCTCCCTTCGATCAGCGCTTCAGGCAGCTGATCCATTTGGTGGAATGCGAACCACCAGATGAAGAAGTGATCCTTGAAGGGTCCTGACAGCGGCTTCGCGGGCACCATCTTCAGATCGGCAACGGATGCAGGAAGTGCGGAGACATCGAGATAGACGGTGGAAAGCGTCGCCTCCGGGAATTGAGCGGCGAACGCGTAGGCGACATGCGAGCCGATGTCGTGCCCGACGATGTGCGCGCGTTGATGGCCCAGGCTCTTGAGGAGCTCGCGGATATCGACGGCCATGTTCTTCTTGTCGTAGCCACCTTCGGGCTTGCTCGACGTCCCCATGCCCCGAAGATCCACCGCGATGACGCGATGGTTCTGTGCCAGCGCCGGCATGATCTTGTGAAAGGCCCACCAGGTCTGCGGCCAGCCCGGCATCAAGATGACCGGCGTGCCTTGTCCGCCTTCGACGTAATGCAACCGGGTGCCGTTCACATCGGCAAAGCCGTTCTTGAAGCCCTTCAGCTCGCGTACGAGGGCTTCGTCGGAGACATCCATCGAAGCGTAGGGGTTGCCCTTGTCGGTGGTCTGGGCCGATGCCGCCGCTGGCAGAAGAAGGCTCAAGCCAAGAAGGACGGCGCTCAGGTTGCAGCGTGCCAATGCCATCAAGCCCGAAGACCGTGTTTGCGCGAGTCCCATCGAATTCCTTTCGTTGCAGGTTGCCGAACCACAAGGCGTTCAAGCAGGGCGCGGTCTTCACTTGGGCTTCGCAAGGTGAAAGCGACCTGGAATCGCTGAATTATGTGGTGATCGATAAAGTATTGCAACCATCCGCCAGGAAGATGTGGAGATTCAACCGCCAGCCAGACCTGGCTGGCAGGGAGGTCTCCCAGCGTCGACGTGTCATCTATCTGTAACGGTGCGATAAGATGCCACGGAAGCAAGTCGTCCGGACCCGGAGAGATCCGGCAAGCGCTGCTCGAAAATTTGTTTTATATGTATCGAGCGATGAAGAAATCGATCAACACGGAAGTCGAGTCCTCGAAGATCGAACGCAGCCGAGGACGGCCGCGCGAGTTCGATCGCGCCAAAGCCCTGGAGCAAGCAACCCGTCTGTTCTGGGCCAAGGGTTACGAAGCCACCTCGATCTCCGACCTGATCAAGTCCATGGGGATCGCATCCCCGAGCCTCTACGCTGCTTTCGGTTCGAAGGAGGCGCTCTATGCCGAGGTGATTCGCCACTACGGCGAAACGCAGGAGCCGCACTTCTGGAATGGATTCCAGGCGGCCGCGAAAGCGCGCGATGCGGTCAGATGGCTGTTGATGGATACCGCCGTTTTCCTGAGCGGATCGCCGGGTGAGCATTCCAATGGATGCATGGTGGCGCTCTCATCGGTGGGCGTCGGCAATGAGAAGCTGGCCGAACAACTTCGATCGGCGCGCGGGGTCGGTCTGCAGCGACTCGAGGATCGCCTTCGACAAGCGGTCGATGAAGGCGAGATCGCGAGCACCACGGATATCCATGCGCTCGCACGCTTCGTACAGACGGTGCAAAGCGGCATGTCGATACTGGCGCGCGACGGAGCGACCCGCGAGGAGTTCGAGGGCATCATCGAGATCGCGATGCTGGGTTGGGATGCTCGAACGAATGGCCAGGGGTGATTGCGCCTGCCCAGGTTGTCGTCGAATTGCCGCCGGTCTTGCGTGAGCATCACTTGTTGATGCGGCTCATGCGGGCGATCACCAGGAGTGAACGCATTGCCATTTTCGTAGCACCCACCGGCACGCCGGATCTGGAACAACAGGCAATTCCGATCTGCGCAAAGCCGGGCCAATGCGCGCTCATCGCGAGCGACAAATAGCACGCATCTCCGCGTGTGGCCTATCCCACAAATACGGTAGAAGCCCGAGATCGTTGCGTGGGGAAAACAGCGCGCCGGATGCGGGGCCGCGTTACTGCGAAATGTTTCCCAAAAGTGAATGCATTCACATACTCATTCTGCGCACCTACCTGTTTCCTACCGTTATCTGTAGTATCCATTCGTACTACAGCTTGCAACGGAGATAACGATGACGATCGCGCGTGCTATAGGCAGCTCACCTTAGACAGTGCCGCCAGGGATCTCGACAGCTCGCCCTAGCGCACCACTCGAGCATTAACCGCCCACAGCGGTAGCCGGTCGTCAGAACGTAGACGACTCGCCCACGACCCCAGACGCCCCATTCGCTCAACGAGCCGCTTCGGCTCGTATGGATGGGTGCGCCTGCGCGAAAACTGCCGGACTCCATGCAAAGACCCGCGTGCCGCGGGAGGGATGAGTCTTGCCGTTCGAAAAACAACCGACGTTGCCTCGCCCGAGGTCGACGCTTTCGAAACAAGACTCTGGAGAGTTTTGGATGCTTGCCCTATCGCCCAGCGGGGGACATCGTTTCTTTGCTGGACTTCATGCCCGCACGACGGTTTCGCCTCGTACGCTGATCTCTTCGATCGCGAGCGCTCACAACCGCACCGATGCAACTGCCAGTCAGTTGCAGCAACGTGCGTGCGCATACGTCTTCATCGGGAATCTTCCACAGCTCTCGCAGGCATACGGCATCGATTTCGCGATGGCCGTCAGTCGCGAGGTTCGCCGCCGACTCTGTTTCTCGTTCGTTCGCACGGAGAGCACCGACTTCGCCTTTCTGCGTGATGACTGCTACTTGCTGTGGTCTAACGAAAGTTTCCCCGTTCCGGTTGACTCCTCGCTGACTTCGGCTTGCGAACGCCTCGAGTCCCTGCTCGCGCATGTGGCCAAGCGTCCGATCGTGTACCGCGGTATCGCAGCGCTGGTGCAACTGCACAGCGACTGGATCGACGTACGCCCTCCTGCGGAGATGGACAGCACGGACGTCGAGCTCGCGCTATGGACGGCCCAGCAATGCGCGGAGTTCGAGCCGATGGAGCTGGATGGCTGGCGCCATCGATACCGCACCGATATGGACGTCGCCGTGCGGGTGGCCGACGCGCTGTCCCGAGGATTCCTCAGCATGTCCTGGCGCCCGGTGGTCGGCGTGTATGGCGGCTCGACCTCCCTGTACCACTCGCTCGTTGCAAGCGCGGGGCCGGTGCCGGAGGAAAGCCGTGCCGACGCAGTGCGCGACAGCCTCTATGGGCCGTGCCTCGAGCGACTCGGCCTGGCGCGGCTGTGGGATCGCCATGCGATGCGCAAGACCCTGGCGATCCTGCGCCAGCGCCCGGCGTTGCGTCTCGGCGTTCGCCTCTCGACGCAAAGCGCGCACTGCGATCACTGGTGGACCTCCCTCTTCGCCGCGCTGCAGACCGAGCCGATGCTCGCTTCGCGCCTGGTGGTGGAGTTCAGCGCGAGCGGCGCTGTCTGCGCACTCGAGGCCATGCGCAAGTTCTGCAGCCGCCTGCAAGGCCTGGGTTGCCGTATTGCAGTTCGCAACCTCGGATGCCGTGACGGTGACCTCGCCATCGTTCACGCCTGCCGTCCCGACATCGCGAAGGTCGATCCGTCCTTCTTGCGTCGAGCCCGCAGCGGCGAGTTCGGACTGGAAGGGCTGCAGGAGATGGTGTCGCTGGCCGGCCACCTGGCGACCTATGCAGTCGTCGATGGCATCGAGCGCGAAGAAGACATGCACCTGGCGCTGCGCGCGGGAGCCCAGTGGCTGGAGGGCTCTTTTCTCGAGAGCGCGAAGCTCGGGCGAGGGGAGGCGTACGCGTGAACGGCGAGATGCACATTCTTCTCGCGCGCATGGGTCTTCTGCTGGAACAGCTGCAGGAGACCGTGGGTGACCTGCTCGTTTGCAATGAGTCGAACCGGAACCGGGTGCAGCTTCCGCCCGCCACGAAGCCCGCGCCGAGTGATGCCGACAGCGCGACCGATGCCCAGTATCTGGCGCTCGAAGAGGCCATCCGCCAGCAGCGAAGAAGCGAGGTCCGCGAAAAGCTGCGTCCCGGCCGGCCCGCGGCGCCGCCCGCCGCCGCGGCGGAGGTCTCGTTGGGCTCGAGCAGTTGGCGGCTCGCGATGAATGGTTGGCGACTCGTGGCCGATGAGAAGGGCTTCGAGGTCCGACTGCGCCCGCAGGAACGCTCGCTGCTGTTGCGCGTGGCTCATGCGCCGAGCCAGTTCCTCGCGCCGCACGAGGTCCGGGAACTCAATCGCTCGCTCGCCACCTCGGTCGTTGACGTCGCCGGTGCCTTCGTTCCCGGTCGCGATGAGGACGCGGAGGAGGGCGAAACGTCGATCGATCTGCTGCACACCAAGGTCATCGGCCGCCTGCGTCGGCGCATGCGCACGCATGGCCATCTGCTTCCGCTGCGCACGTCCGCGGCAGGCAGCGTCTACGTCGATGAAGGCGGCGATCTCCCGCGCCAGATTCGGCGTCGGCCCGGCGTTTCCAAGACCCGTCACTCGCAACGAAGCGACAAGTCGCAGATCGCTCTGCACCTGGACATCCGCGCCTCCTCGACAGAGCACACGGGCGGCGCGACATGAGCGCGTTGCCTTCTGCCGTCTCCGCCGGCGGCCTTTCGCCCAGGCCCTCCCACCGCACTCCACAAGCAAACGGACACCTCATGACCACTTCACCTCATCCCCACCCAAAGCCCTGGCGCGTGCACGACATCACCCGATCGCTCGAGAAGGGTCTTGTCGCGGCCTGCCTGATCGCTGGCGCGGGCCAGGGGATGGCGAACAACGTCGGAGAGAACTCCGCGTGGCAGTTCCAGACCTCGGCCGACAAGGCCAACCAGGCCGCCATCCAGGACATGGTCCAGCGGCGCAAGGCCGGCAGCTATGGCGCCGCGAGCACCACCAACAACACCTACATCCAGCGCCAGTTCAACTGCGACGTCAGCGCGACCGCGCAGGGCAACCAGGGCTCGAACAGCACCGTTGCCAACTCGCCGAGCACCAGCGGCGCCGCGGCCACCTCGACCGGCAACGACAACACCGGCTGGAGCGGCAGCGGCACGGTGAGCACCGGCCAGGCCAACGCCGGCACCGTCGGCTCCCAGGTGAACGGCTCCACGACCACCGGGGTGCAGGGCTGGGCAGCCCAGGCACTCAACTCCAACCAGACCAACAGCGGCAGCCAGAGCGCAAGCGTCAGCGGCAGCACCGCCTGTGCCTACGGAACGCTCAACTGACGGAAATCCAGTCATGACATCGATCACCTTCGCTCGACCACGCCCGATGCCCACCACGGCGGTACGCACGCTCGGTGCGGCCGTTGCACTCGCCGCACTCGCGGGCTGCGTCACCGCCCCTCAGGAACGTGCCGCGCCCAAAGAAGCCCCCATCGTTCTCGGACCGGCCGTGCGCGACAACGTGACGCCGATGGAGGCCGTGCTCGCCTGCTATGGCGATCACGTCGCCGCCACCTCCAGGCCGCCCATCGTGGTCTCCGTGGGAGACGTGAAGGACTACACCGGCAAGTACAGCATCAACGAGGGCAATGCCATCACGCAGGGCGGTGCGCTGATGGTGTATTCGGCCCTGGGCAAGATGGGCGGCGCGGTCCAGGTCGCGGAGCGCTTCGATCCGGTCATCGCGGAGCGCGAGCTCGGCTATGCCGATCGCCGGCAGCTCGGCGACGGCCGCTCGCACCAGCTGGCGGGCCCGGCCGGCAACCAGGTGGTGCCGTGGCTGCCGTACTTCGGCGGCTCGATCAACAAGTCCGACTACTTCATCGTCGGCGGCATCACCGAGCTCAACTACAACATCAACTCGGGCGGCGCCGAGTTCGCCGTCAACCAGGTCGGCATCAAGGCCAGGACCTTCAGCCAGTCGGTGGGCGTGGACCTGCGCATCGTCGACACCCGCACGCTGATGATCCTCAAGACCATCAGCCTGACCAAGCAGTTCAACGGCTACGAGGTCGGCTTCAACGTCTTCCGCTTCTTCCGCAACGATCTTTTCGACGTGGACGTCGGCGCCAAGGGCCAGGAGCCGGTGCAGTTGGGCATTCGCGCGGCGCTGGAAGAGGCCGTGGTCCGCCTGGTCGCCGCCGTCACCAAGGTCGACCCGAAGCCCTGCCTCGGGATGCGCGTGTTCGATGAACTGCCGCGCCAGTCGGCGGAGTCGCTTCGCAAGGTTCCCAACCCGATCGTCGATTCCAGCGGCGCGCGCGTGCTCACGGGCGAGGCCGTCAACGCGGCCAGCAACGCATCGTCCGTCAGCACAGGCGACGGCGCGAGCGTGCAGATCCCGTTCGAGTTCGGCGCCGCGGCACTGACCGGCGGCACCTTGAATCTGCTCGACCAGATCGCGGCGGCCGCCGCCAAGGCGCCCACCGAAGTGGTGCTGGTGGCCCGCGACACCGAGAACTGGGACGCGGGCAAACGCGATCTGCTGACGGACCAGCGCATCGGCGTCGTGACATCGGCGCTGATCTCGCGCGGGATCGCCCCCGGCGGCATCAGCGTGAGCTGGCGGCCCGACAAGGCCGACACGGCCATCCATCGCGACGGTCCAGGGCTGCAAGAGGTCGCCAAGTTGCGCGTCCAGGGCGCGGGCTCGGGCAAGGGCGGGCCGGTTCAACCAGCCCGAGAGGAGAACACACGACGAGGGAGCTAAACCGCACTGAAAGCTGAACGCCACCACCACATCGATCCTCCGGATCCACCGAATTTTCGGAACTTTTGATCAATACCCAAGGAACTTCCATGAAGAAGACTCGCAATCTCCAGTCGCGTGCCATCAAGGCGCCGGCACTCAGCCGCGTCGGCCTCGCCGTGCTCGCCAGCTTGGCTGCCGGCGGCGCCATGGCCGCACCGCCCGAACTGGGCGCGACCACCACCATCAACGCGACCACCTCGACCGCCACCGCCTCGGGCTTCCTCACCGTGGATTCGGTGCAGACGAAGTCGCAGCCGGTGTCGGCGACCGCCGCCGGCCAGCAGATCGGCATCACGGTGGATGGCGTGCAGACCGGCACGTCGAACACCACGACGCAGAACACGGTGAACGCCACGGCCAAGGCCAATGAGTTCTCCAACGCGATCGACCTGTCCCTGACCGGCAACACGATCGCGCTCGATGGCGCGGCATCGCTGGGCGTGCAGACCAACACCGGCGCCATCTCCAGCAACGCGACCGGCAACTCGGTGGGCGTGAACCTCAATGGCTTCTCCTCGGGCGGCGCCTCGAACACGCAGAACACGATCTCGGCCACCACCGTGATCAATGGCGGTGCCTCCTCGGTGGCGGGCACCGTTCCGGTCGACTACGTCTCCAATGCCCCCGGCATCACCACGAGCACGCATTCGGCCGCCACGAACAGCAGCCAGGCCTCGGGCAGCATCGTGGTCACCACGGCGCAGCAGGGCACCGGCCCCGCATCGTCCGCGAGCGCCAGCGGCAATGCCGTCACGCTCGATCTGACCGCGGACGGCGCGAACGCCGTGAGCTCGGCGCCCGCGCTCGACGGCAACACCGTCTCCGCCACGCTCAAGGGCAATGCGGCGACCAACACCGCCTCGATCCAGGCCGGCGGCGCACCGACCTTCGCCGGCTCGGCCGTCGTGAGCAATCTGCAGCTGAACCAGGGCGTGGGCGTGACGCACAACGCGTCGAACACCGCCACCTCGATCGATGCCACGATCGGCAGCAACGGCACGGGCACCACCAACGTGCTGAACGGTGCCCTGTCCGTTCAAGGCAACACGATCTCCAGCGCGGCCACGGGCAACGAAGCCCTGGGTGCCGCCGGCGTCGCCGGCAACCGCATCGTGCTGGCTGATGGGATCTCCGTCGCCGGTTCGGGCGGCCCGACCATCAACAGCAGCACCTACAGTGCCGGCAGCCAGAGCTCGCAGCTCGGTGCGGACCTCGCGATCCTGAACACCCAGGGCAATGTCGGCGTGGCGCTGCAAGGCTCCACCAATGCCGCCAGCGTGACCGCCACCGTGCAGTCGATCGACGGCGGCGCGGCGACCGTCTCGGGCAACGCGATCACCTCCGCGGCCACCGGCAACGCCGTTTCCAGCGCGATTGCGACCGGCCAGAACGGTGCGACCTTCTCCGCCACCGCCGCGCTCGCGAACCAGCAGAGCAACTTCGGCGGCGGCGTTTCGGCCGTCACCGCACCGTCGATCATCGGTGCTGCAACCGGCCTGGAAAACGGCACCACCAAGGACAGCACGGTGGCCGTCGAGCAGAACCGCGCCGCGGCTTCCGCCTACGGCAACAGCGCGACCCAGAGCCTCTCGCTGGCCGCCAACGCCTTGCCGCTGGGCGCCGGCGCCACCGTCCTGAGCGGTGGCCGCACGCCCGATGGCAACGTCTCGGCCAGCGGCGCCGCCACGATCACCAGCCTGCAGAGCAACTACGCCAGCCCGGTTTCGGCCACGCTGGGCGGCTCGTACGTGGGCGCGTATGTCGACTCGCGCGGCACCGGCGGTGACACCATCACCGGCAGCACGGTCAGCGCCAGCAAGAACACGCAGGAAGCCGTCGGCCTGGCCAACAGCGCTTCCAACACGCTGTCGCTCACTGGCACGAGCATCGGTTCGGGCGCAGGCATCGCGAACATCCAGGTGGTGGACGCAGCCTCGCCGGTGAGCACCGTGCTGGGCGGCTCGGCCGCCGCGGTCTATGCCGGCACGCACATCACGGACACCAGCCTGAGCCTGTCGAACAACCTGCAGCGCTCCATCGCCTACGGCAACTCGACCGGCAACACCCTGACGGTTGCCGCCAACGGCGCCACCGTGCCCACCTCGGTGGCACCGGCGTCCACGCTGTCGAGCACCCCGAGCCTGGGCGGCACGGTCACCGCCGCCTACGGCCTGCTGAACAACCAGTCGGCACTCGGCGACGTGGATGCGCAAGCCACCGGCTTCGGCGGTCCGCTGGGCGCGCTGACGGTCCTGCTGGAAGGCAACGCCACCCGCAGCCAGATCGCCAACCAGGGCAATGCCTTCGTCGCGGCCGCCTACGGCAACGACGCGAGCAACGCCGGCAGCGTGAGCCTGGGTACCGGTGTCGACGCAGCGGGCGCGGCATCGATCGCCAACGTCACTAGCGCACAGACGGCCAGCGGTGCCGTTTCGGCCACCGCCACCGGCGGCGCCGTTATTGCCACCGCCATCCAGGACAACGTCTCGGCCTCGACGGTTGCCACCTCCGGCAACCAGATCCAGGCCCTGGCGTTCGGAAGCCGCGGCACGAACAGCCTGAGCGCATCGGGCAATGGCATCGACACCGCATCGGCCACGCCGCTCACCGGCGCGAGCTCGAACGCCGGCACGCTCACGACCAACGCCGCCTTCAGCGTGCAGAACGCGCAATCGGGCGCGGGCTCGGTCACCGCGACGCAGCGTGACGGAGCGCTGGTCGGTGGCACCGCCGCTGGCGTGCTGACCGCCGTGGGTGGTAACGTGACCGGCTCGAGCATCGCCTCGAACGACAACGTCTCCACCGCCTCGGCAACCAGCAACGCCGCGACGAACAGCCTGGGCCTGTCGGGCAACGGCCTGTCGACCACCACTGCCTTGCAGAACTCGCAGACGACCAGCGCCAGCGTCAATGCGCTGATCGGCCAGGCGGGTGTGGCGGGAAGCGCAGGTACGGCGCCAGAGCCCTTCACTTTCAGTGCCACGGGAAGCGGACTGACTGTTTCCGGTTCCGGCGCCACCCTGACCTTGACGGGCGGTACGCTGACGGTGCTGGCATCCAGCCTCTCGCCGGCGCAATTGAGCTATCTCACCAGCAACGGCTGGACGCAGTCCGGCGGAAACGTCAGTGGCTCGGCGACTTTGCTCGGCACGATCTCGCTGTCGGCCTACTCGGCGATCGTGGACGGGGGCGCGGCCGTGCTGTCGGGGCTCATCCCCGGCACGCCGGCCACGCCGAGCGTCCCGAACCAGGGCGGCGTCATCCTGGCCGTCTCGGGTGCCGTGACCGGCTCGCAGTTGTCCGTCAACGGCAACAGCAACACCGGCTCGGTCACGGGCAACAGCGCGACCAACACCACGAGCGTCACCGGCAACTCCGTCGCAGCCGGCAGCGGCCGCACGGTGGCGACCGCGGGTGCCCTGGTGACCGGCTCGGGCGCGCAGGCGGACAACGCGCTGTCGAACGTGCAATCGGTGACCGGTGACTCGGCGCTGGTGAGCAACGTGTACGGCAGCTTCGCCGTGGATACCGTGGCCGGCTCGGCCATCGGCAACTCCACGGTGAGCGTGTCCAACAACAGCCAGCGCGCGAGCTCGGTGGCCAACACGGCCACCAACACCCTGGGCGTGACCGCCACCAACCTGGCAGCGACTTCCGCGCTGGCTTCGCAGCAATCGAGCACCGCCTCGGTCGCCGCGAGCTCGGACGCGGAGCTGTACGCGCCGGGCGCCGTGTCGGGCTCGTCGGTGGCGCTGGCCAACAACCGCAACGTTTCGCTGGGCGTGATCAACGATGCCACGAACGCGCTGACGGTCACCGCGGGCAACGCAACGCCGGTCGGTGCCACGACCAATGCCGTTCTGAACGCGGCGGGCGCCACCGGCGACCACGTGCTCAGCAACAGCCAGGCCGCGTCCACCTCGGTCTCCAGCACGGCGAGCACGCGCCTGTACAACCAGGATCGCGTGGCCACGGCCACCACGGGCCTGGCGGACAGCACGTTCTCGATCACCGGCAACGCGACCACGGCAGAGGCTTCGGCCAACCGCGCCGACAACAGCGTGACGCTCTCCGGCGCCGCGCTGCAAGGCAGCAACGCCGGTCTGAGCAATGCGCAGACCAGCAGCGCCGCCGTCAACGCGAGCTCGACCACCGCCGCGGGCTTCAGCCTGGCGGGTGGCGTGCCGGCAGCGACCGCCGCGCTCAACAGCGGGCTGACCATCGACGGCAACAGCACGACGGCGCTGGCTCGCGGCAACGCGGCAAGCAACGTGCTCAACGTGTCGGCTGGCAGCAGCTACGCGACGCCCGCATCGGTTGCCGGCAGCACCGTCGGCGCCTCGCAAGCGGCCGCCGCCGTGCTCAACAACCAGGGCAACACGGGCAACGTGAGCTCGTTCGCGACGGCCAGCTACCAGGTGGCCCTGAACGCGACGGCTCCCGTGCTCGTGCCTGGCGTGAGCGGCAGCACCGTGGCCGTCACCGGCAACACGACCGCCGCCGAAGCGTATGGCAACACCGCGACCAACCGCGTGAATGTGAGTGCGCCTAGCGCGAGCCGTCCGACGGCTGCGGTCGGAAACTTCCAGACCAACAGCGGCACGGTCGTGGCGACTGCCACTGGCGTGAACTACGGCATCGGCGTCACTGGCGCGGCTACGGGCAGCACGCTGCGCGCGGCCGGCAACCAGGTCAGCGCCACGGCCGTGGGCAACTCCGCCGTGTCGACGATCGCGTCGGTGCGGTGATCTAGTTTCGCCCCTCCCCCGGCGGACGGTTTGCTGCCGGGGACTTTTGCTCAAACCGCTTCGGCGGTTTGAGCCTTTTGATTCGCCGGTTCTTCTCTTGACTCCCTGCATTCTCATCAGAGCCCATCACCTCGAAGTCGCGCGCAGCCGCTGCGCAGCCTCGATTTCGACGCGCTCGAACGCGGTGGATCTGGCGCACCGAGTGAAGGCATACGGCCCCGCCAACGACGGCTCGCCACGTGATGGCGCACGCGTTGTCCTGCCGACTTATCACTTTCAGCCTTTCACACAACTGCTGCAAAGAGAGAGAACAGCTTCAGTTTTTATCAACTTCATTTCATCAATCACGGAAAAGCCGGGACCCTGACGGCCAGCGATACAGGTCCCTTTTGGGGGGATGAGCTGGAGCACGAAGGAGGAGACCGCGTCCGTTCCAGCATGTATCTGCACCCACTTATTGCCACGCTGCCCGACAGCGAGCGTGCGTTGCTTGTTCAAAGCACCGAGTTCCGAAACTATCGCCGCAACGATGTCGTACTCGCCGTCGACGAGACATCCGAACATGTTTACTGCGTCGCCACTGGACTGCTGCGTGTCGTGGTACACGGCAGCGGTGGCGACAGCGAAGGCGTCACCACCGATTTCGTCAGCAAGGACGACTTCTTCTTCAGCCCCTCGTTGAAGGAAGACAGCTACGTGGCGCAGTCCACGTTGATCGCGGCGCTTCCTTCTTCTGTCTACCTCATCCCGATCCATGTTCTGCGGCGGCTTTGCACGCTCTTTCCGCAGGTCGCCGTGGGCCTGCTGGAGTCGGCCGTCAAGCGGGTCTCCATGGTGCATGGCCAGCTGCGGCGAATTTCTTCGCTCCCGCCCGTCGAACTGGTCGGCCGGGTGCTTCATGAATTGACGCACCTGGCACCGGCCGGCCCCGGCGGCTACGACAAGCGGATCACGCAGGCCGTGATCGCTTCGTATGCCGGGCTCTCGCGCGAGGGGGTGAACAAGGCGATGCGCGAACTCGAGAACCGCGGCCTCGTCCGGCGCGACGACGAGGGCGTGCACGTACCTCCGGAGTTTGCTTCCACCGATTTCGGCGCCCTGGAACTCGAAGGCGACAACGAGGACGCATCGGACACCAAGCTGCAGAACCCTTCCGATAGGCACCGCTCGCGTCGAGGCTCCTGACGCCATGGCACCGTTCCCCTTCACACCAAAGAGCGCGCCCACGAAGCGCGGAGGGGACACGCAATCGCTACGAGAAAAACACAGGGATGGATGTCACGGATCGGATCTTCAGGATGGATGCCGTCGGGAATCAGAGAGGGAAAGATGAAGAGTGTCCAAGATCCGCTCACGGGCTTGCTCGCTCGTCAGAGCTTCGTCGATGCGGCGTCGCATTGGCTCGGATCGGAGAAGCGGCCACGCCAGCGCCTGGTGATCTTCGAAGTCTTCGGCTTGTCGATCATCAACGAGACACAAGGGCTGGCATGGGGAGACAAGGTGCTGCAGGAGGTGGCTCGATGGCTGGCATCGAAGTTCGATCCGGCCCGGTGTGTGCTGGGCCGGTGGGCGGGCAACAAGTTCGTCGTGCTCTACGAGCCGCGCGGCGCCGAGGCCTTTCCCGGCGATATCCATCGCGCGAGCCTCGGGTCCCTCGGGCTGGGATCGAGTCTCGGCAGGCAAGCGGACCTGACGCGCCTGCACGTCGGCTTCTGCGACAGCGGTTCACGCCAGATCGATGAGCTCCTGACCTTCGCGAGCGAGGCGCTTCACGCGTCCGCGCGGTCGGTGGGGGCATGGGGCTATCGCTTCGATGAGGCGATGCATCGACGCCTGTTGCGCCGCCAGGACATCGAAAAGGATCTGGCCTGCGCCATCGAGGCACGGGAGATCGGGCTCTGGTATCAGCCGATCCTCTCGAGCGATGGAGCCAGCCTTCATAGCCTGGAAGCGCTGTTGCGCTGGCACCATCCGAGGCAGGGATGGACTTCACCCGAGGAGGTGGTTCACGCGGCCGCGGTCATGGGGATGGGCGAAACGCTGTTGCAGCACATCCTGCAGGAGGTCTGCCACGGCTTGCACGCTTTGGCGGACGCGGACCCCCGGTTCGAGGAGGTTCCGGTGGCCATGAACGTGTCGCCCCGTGAGATCGGAGATCTTCCCCTGAGCGACATCGTGTTGAGGACATTGCTGCGCGAGGGCATCGCCCCTCGGCATCTGAGGATCGAGATCACCGAGGAAAGCGCGCTGGACAGCCTGTCGTCTTCGGGGCAGCTCGAAGCGCTTGCGGCAGCCGGAATCGCCATCGCGGTGGACGACTTCGGCACCGGCTATTCGTCGCTGGCGATGCTGGGCGACAAGTACGTCAAGCAGATCAAGATCGATCGATTGCTGATATCGGAATTCCACCGGTCCGACAGGCGCATGCTGCTCGTGGATTCGATCATCCACCTCGGGAACGCACTGGGCATGGAGGTGGTGGGCGAGGGCGTGGAAACGCTCGAAGAGCTCGAGCACCTGCGCTTGCTCGGTTGTTCGCTGGTGCAGGGCTACTACCTGGCGCGGCCAACGCCGCTCGAGACATTGATCGCCCAGGTTCGTCACGCAAGATTGGATGGAGGCTAGCCAGCGCCCCCCGATTGTCGGTAACGCGCACTGGCGCAGGTCACGGATCCGCCTGCGGTCGCCGAGCTGCTGCTGTTGCTGGCTTGAATGCTGTTCGCCCCACCTGGATCGATCGGGACAGCGGAAGGGGCAGGCCTTTTTTTCAGCCAGCAACATGCATGCGAGCGATGGAGGAATGGACAGCGCAGCTTCAGAGCTTCGAGCCGCCGTCGACGTGCAAGGTGTGGCCGGTGACCCAGCGAGCCTCGTCGGACGCCAGGAACGCCACGGCATCGCCGATGTCCTCCGGCTGAGCCAGGCGCTTGAGTGCCTGCATGCCCAAGGTGGCAGCGCGTCCGGCGTCTGTCCTGGTGAAGCTGGACATCTCGGTCTCGACCACGCCCGGCGCGACCGCATTGACGCGAATGCCGCGCCCGCCGAGTGCCGTGGCGAAATGCGTCACGAGCGTGTCGATGGCCCCCTTGCTCGCGGCATAGGCAGACAGGGTGCCGACCGAGGCGCGCGCGGCCAGCGATGAAACCAGCACGATGCTGCTGCCTTCGCACAGCGCCGGCAGCAATTGCTGCACCAGGAAGAACGGCGCGCGCACGTTCACCGCGAAGAGATGGTCGAAGTCCTCCACGGTCGTGTCCTCGATCGAGGCGGCCCTGGAGATGCCGGCGTTCGCCACCAGCACATCGAGGCGGCCGCCGATGATGTCGCGCACGCGCTGCGCCAGGTCATGCGGTCCGGTGGGCGAGCGCAAGTCGGCTGCGACCTTCTCCGCCTTGCCCCCTGCACCGCGGATCTCGTCGACAACGGCGGTCGCTTCCTTCTCGCCGCTGGCGTAGTGAACCAGTACCTGGGCCCCGGCGCGAGCCAGGGCCAAAGCACTGGCTCGGCCGATGCCGCGCGATGCGCCCGTGACCAGGGCGGTCTTGCCGGAAAGGGTGTTGTTCACGGCGTGCTCCTCAGATTGCAACCGCTTCGAGCGGGAAACGATGTGCGTCGGCGATTGGGCCAGGCTGGCCTTCGGTGCCGGCGTTGTTGATGGCGACGTCGAGGCGGCCGAAGCGGGCGATGGTCTGGTCCACCAATTGGCCGACCTCGGCGTCGTTGCGCACGTCGGCTTCGATGAAGAAGGCCTGCGCACCCAGCGCATGGAGTTCGGCTTCGAGCGCCTTGCCTTGCGGCACGCGGCGTCCGGAGACGACCAGGCGGGCATGGGTGCGGGCGAATGCCAGGGCGGTGGCACGGCCGATGCCGGTGAGGGCGCCGGTGATGAGGACAACGGGTTGGTTCATGATGAAAAATCCTATGGGCATGACGATGGAAGCATGGATGAACCGGCTGATCACTTCGCTGCCGGTCGCGTCTCCATAGGGGAGAATCTAGGGATTCGGCGCAACTTTTAAAAAGACTTTGTGGGCTGGTGGGCATGCCTATGAAGCATGGGGATGCACATGGAACTGCGACATCTGAGGTATTTCATCGCGGTCGCGGAGACGGGCAGCCTGACCGTCGCGGCCGAGCGGCGCCTGCATACCTCGCAGCCGTCGCTGAGTCGACAGATCCGCGACCTGGAAGACCAGGTCGGGGTGGCGTTGTTGCATCGAAGCGCCCGCGGGGTGGAGTTGACGGCGGCCGGCAAGGCGTTTATCGACCATGCGCGGCTGGCGCTGACCCAGGTCGACGCGGCTGTCGAAGCCGCTCGGCGGGCCGCGCTGCCTTCGAAGCAGCGCTTCGCGCTGGGCTTCCTGACGGGGCAGGAGATGACCTGGTTGCCCCGAGCCATGCATCTGCTTCGAGACGAGTTGCCGAACATCGACGTGACGGTCTCCAGCGACTATTCCCCCGATCTGGCGGATGCCGTGGCACGCGGCAAGCTGGACCTGGCCTTTCTGCGCGCCGAGCCGGGTTTCGACCTGAGCTATCGAACCGTGGGCCGAGAACCTTTGGTGGTCCTGATGCCCAGCGATCATGCGCTGACGGCTCGGGCCGCCGTCACGCCGCAGGACCTGGTCGGCAGTCCGTTCATCGGCATGGCCAACAAGGCGCGGGTGTTGCAGGCCGTGGTGGACGACTACCTGCTGCGCTCGGGCGTGAAGATCACGCCGACACAAGGCGTGGACAACCCCGCCATGGTGATGTCGCTGGTCGCCTCGACACGTGGCCTGGCCCTGATTCCCGACTATGTCGAGAACCTGCTGCCCTGGTCGGTCGTCAGCCGCCCGCTGGCAGGTGAGGTGCCGACCATCGATCTGGTGGTGGGGTACAGCAAGTCCAATGCGTCGCCGGCGCTCCAGCTGTTTGTTTCCAGGCTGGGAGAGTTGGTGGCGAGGGCAGCGGACAGGCCCGCCGCGGCATCGTGAGATCCGTCGGCGCTCGAAAGGCTATGCCGGGCGGCCTTGGGTCGAGTCCGGTGCGACGTCCCGGAAGGCCGGGCTCGGACTCGTGCGGGCGCGCGTCATCCTGACTGTCTGTGCGCTGTCGGGCCTGGGGGCTCGCGCCAGGATGGACTGCCAGGTCGTTTGCCACCGTGCGAGCGCCGTGCCGTCGTGCTCGAAGATCAGGTCGAAGAATGCCAGTGCGAGATCCGCGGTGGCGACCTTGACCTTGGGGTTGAGCGATGGACCGCCGGTCAGCGAACGATCGGTGAACATGCTGTGGGAACCGCCCTGGAACACGGCCAGCAGCTTGTGGGGATTGGTGATTGCATCGAAGACGGCCAGTCGGTCGTCCACGCCTGAGCGGTAGCCCGGGATCTCGATCACGTCCTCGGTCGCCGTCACATGGATGGTGGGAATCGACACCTTGCCCAGCACTGCCGCCAGATCGGGTTCGCCATAGAACGGCGGCGCAGAGATGACGACTGCCGCCGAGAAGCGGGAATCGAGGCAGTCGAGCGTCAGGCCGTTCCTCACGATCTGCGCGCCGATCGTGAGGAGCGTCGTGTTCGCGCCGTAGGAATGGCCCGCCGCAACAAGGCGCTGGCGGTTCACCGCAGCGCCAAGACTGCCAGTTTCGTCGGAGAGCATTCGGTCGAGCGCGAAGCGCACATCGGCGGCACGCGCGATGGCCTCCTTTTCCTGCGCCGCAGCCTGCAGGCGGCCCACCACGCCGAACGGGTTGCCTCGCCAAAGCTGCGCATCGCTGCCGACATGCTGGACATGCAGACTGGCGACACCATGGGTCGACCAGTGTTTTCCGAGATAGCTGTAGCCCTGCCGCGAACCGCCGATCCCGTGCGAGAACACCACCAACGGCACGGACGCGTCGGACGTCGCAACCGTTGGCCAGTACAGGCGCGCTGGCACCGGGCGGGATCGCGCCTGGTCGACCCAGTCGAAATCCATCACCAGATAGGGCGGCTCGGTGGGTTGCGCCATCGCTTTCGTCGGGTCTGAGGCCAGCGCAGCCCACAGCAACATGGCATTGACTTGCCGCCGGCTCAGATTCATCTGCATGTCTTGGGTGCTGCGATGTTTCATGCGCGCGAGGGCTGGATGACATCGAGCGGTTTTACGGACCTTCGACCATCGCTGGTGGGAAACACCGCACCGGTCAACGCCTCCGACTCCAGCCACAGCTTCGCAGCGACGTTCTTGTCCAGTGCCTGAGGCGGGATCCTGGCCAGGACCGGATAGCCGCGCGTTTCGGCGAGCTTGTCCGGGCCGTAGTAGGCGCCGCCTCGAGCCTGCGGCGAAGTCGCGGCGAAGAGGGTGGGCAACGCGCCCTGCGCGGCCGGCTGGAACAGGAACCACATATAGCGGCGAGCGATGCCCGCGGCGCTCCATGCGCCCGCGCCGTTGGGCAACAGATCGGTGCGCGAAACGCCGGGGTGGGCGGGGATGCTCTGAATGCCCCAGCCCCCGGCATCGCTGCGGCGTTGCAACTCGAGGGCGAACATCAGGCACGCGAGTTTCGATTGACCGTAGACCGGCATCGGCCTGTAGCCGTGCCGAGCCTGCAGGTCATCGAAGTTGATCGCGCCGCTTCGGGCGGCAACACTCGACAGGCTGACCACGCGCGGTTGGTTGCCTTGGCGCAGCAAGGGGAGGAGCCTGGCGGTCAAGGCAAAGTGACCCAGGTAGTTGGTGCCGAACTGCATCTCGAATCCGTCGGCGGTCGCCAGGCGTTTGGGCGGTGCCATCACCGCCGCGTTGTTGATCAGCAGGTCCAACCGGTCGTGCGAACTCCGAAGGCGCTCGGCAAAAGCCTCGATGGAATCGAGGCTGGCGAGATCCAGCGCCCCGAAAACCACTTTCGCATCCGGAACGCTTTGGCGAATGAGGTCGACTGCTGCCGCCCCTTTCGTCGGGTTGCGACCTGCAATGACGACGTTCGCACCTGCACGGGCCAACGCGAGCGCGTCCTGGAACCCAAGACCGCCGGTACCGGTGACGACCGCGGTGCGGCCGCGCTGGGAAGGAATGTCGGAAGCTGTCCAGTGGGCCATGTCTTAGCTGGGGAAGAGGGGGACGGTAGAATCAGTGCATATAAAACAGCACTGAGTGCATAATTTAATGCACTTCGTGCAGCTATGCAAGAGGCCATCGAAATGCCAGGAAATCCCTCGCCCGCGGGCACGGTGCCCGCAGAGGGCCTGCGGGAACGCAAGCGCCGTGAGACACGTCAGCGCATCGCCGAGGTCGGCCAGCGCCTGTTCCTCGCCAACGGTTACGAAAGCACCACGCTGGATGCCATTGCGGCGGAAGCCGGTATTTCGCGCCGGACTTTCTTTTCGTACTTCAAGTCGAAGGACGAGATCATCGTGTTCTGGCAGCAGACCGGATCGGCCAGTCTGTATGCCGATCTGCTGAAGACATCGCCCGATGTGCCGCCGCTCGATGCGGTCCGCGATGTCATGGTGAAGCACATCTCGCTCTACACGACCGAGCAGATGACGGCGCTCGACAATCTCATGCGATCGAGCGAAGCGCTTCTTGCGCGCAAGCAAACGCACTACGTGGAGCAGGAGCAGGCGCTCTTCAGCACGCTGTGCGAAGTCTGGCGGCAGCCCGAGCGCCGTACGTCGCTTCGGATGGTGGCCATGGTGTCCACCGGTGCGATGAGATTGGCGCTTCAGGCCTGGAGAGACCAGACCGGCCCGCGAAAGCCGGTGGCCAGGTTTCTGCGGGAGGCCTTCGACAGCCTGCGAACGGAGCTTTGACGGCGCACCTCGAGGCAGGCCGCGAGTGGCTTCTTCAGGCTCGAGCCCGCCTGACTGATTGAAGGCTCGCGTTGCTCGAAGCGCCGACCATGCCGCGATGCCAAGGCCGGGGTGCGCGCCCCGTTACTTCGGAATGCTGATCACCTGTGGCTGCGTGACCGCCTTGAGGCCCTCGGCACCGAATTCCACGCCCCAACCCGAGCCCTTGACGCCACCGAAGGGCACCATCGGATGGATCGCGCCGTGCTGGTTGATCCACACGGTGCCGGCCTGCAGCCGCACGGCAACCGTACGCGCCTGCGCCACGTCGGAAGACCACACGGAGGCGCCGAGTCCGACATCGAGCCGGTTCGCGCTGGCGATCGCATCCTCGAGCTCGCGGTACTTGATGATGGGAAGCACGGGGCCGAACTGCTCTTCGTCCACCAGCGCGGCACCATCGGCCAGGCCGGTCACGAGCGTGAGCGGATAGAAGTTGCCGGCGCCTTCGCGCGCCTGACCGCCGCAGACGATCTCGCCACCATCGCGGCGCGATGCCTCCACCAGGCGGCTCACCTTGTCGAACTGCATCCGGTTCTGCACCGGCCCCATGACCACGCCGGCACCGAAGCCGTCGCCCATCGGCACCGTGGTTGCGATCGTCCTGAGTTCGTCCACCACCGCGTCGTGCAGCGATTCCGGCACGTACAGGCGCTTGATGGCCGCGCAGGTCTGTCCCATGTTGATGAAGGCGCCCCAGAACAGGCCCATGGCGATGGCGGCCGGGTCCGCGTCGGCCAGCACGATGGCCGCGTCGTTGCCGCCCAGTTCCATGGTGGTCGGCGTCAGATGACGCGCCGCGATCGCCGTGATCTTGGCGCCGGTCGAACCCGAGCCCGTGAACATGATCTTGTCGATCTGCGGGTTGTCGACCAGTGCGGCGCCGACTTCTCCCGGACCGCTGACGCTGTTGAGCACGCCCGGCGGCAGGTGCTCGGCCATGATTCGCACCATCTCGAGCGTGCCGATGCTCGTGTATTCGGAAGGCTTGATGACCACCGTGTTGCCGGCCCGCAGCGCCGGCACGATCTGCCAGATGGCAATCAGCAACGGCCAGTTCCACGGCGCGATGGCGGCGATCACGCCGTAGGGCTTGCGGTGCACTTCGTAGCGTCGGCCATCGTCTTCGAACACGGTTTCCACCGGCAGCTCGAGACTGGCGGGCACCCGGGTCCAGGCCTCGCAGCCGGCCAGCTCGAACAGCGCGCCGGGCACCTGGTCCGGCCCCAGGCCGCCGAGCGGCTTGCCCTGTTCGCGCGTGACCCATTCGGCGAGGTAGGTCGCATTGCGCTTCAGGGCGTCGGCCACGTGCTCGAGGTGTTCGCGTCGCTTGCCATCGGGCAACGCAGCCCACGCCGGCTGGGCCGCCTTCGCGGAAGCGATCGCCTGCGCGATCTGCGCCGGCTCGGAATGCGGCACCAGTCCGATCGCCTCGCCGTTGGCGGGGTTCTTCGATTCGAAGGTCCGGGCGGAGGGGACGGCGCGGCCGTCGACGGTGTTCGTGAAGGATTTCAAAGATTTCTCCGGTGAATGTTTTCAGACGCCCAGGTAGGCGTTGCGAACCGCCGGGTCCGCGAGCAGCGCGCGGCCGGTGCCGCTGTGCACGATGCGGCCGGTCTCGAGCACGTAGCCGCGGTCGGCCACGGTCAGTGCGGCGGCGGCGTTCTGTTCGACCACGAGGATGGTCACGCCCTGTGCGCGCAGTCGCACCAGCACCTCGAAGATCTGGTCGATCAGCAGGGGTGCGAGGCCCAGAGATGGCTCGTCCAGCAGCAGCAGCTTGGGCCGGCTCATGAGCGCGCGGCCGATGGCCAGCATCTGCTGCTGGCCCCCCGAGAGATCGGAGGCCACGCGGCGGCGCATCTCGCCGAGCACCGGAAACATGGCATAGACCATGTCGGTGTCCGCCGCGATCTCGGCGTCCTTGCGCCGGTAGGCGCCCAGGCGCAGGTTGTCGGCCACCGAGAGGGGCTTGAACACCTGCCGGCCTTCGGGCGCATGGCCCAGCCCCATGCCGACGCGACGGTGCGGGCTCATCGCGTCGAGCTTCGCGCCTTCGAGCCAGACGCTGCCACCGAGCTGCGAGTGCAGGCCCGAGATGGTGTGCATCAAGGTGGTCTTTCCCGCGCCGTTGGCGCCGAGCAGCGCCACGATCTCGCCGGCGTG
Organism: Variovorax sp. PDC80; assembly: GCF_900115375.1. Classification (NCBI taxonomy): domain Bacteria; kingdom Pseudomonadati; phylum Pseudomonadota; class Betaproteobacteria; order Burkholderiales; family Comamonadaceae; genus Variovorax; species Variovorax sp. PDC80. The sequence continues at coordinate 83,052 of NZ_FOWG01000006.1, forward strand.
CACTTCGAGCGTCACGTCCTTGAGCACCGACACCCGCCCGTAGGCGGTACACAGGCCTTCAACCCTCAGCATGGGCCAGCTCCTTTGCGTGACTACCGAGATAGGCCGCGATCACATCCGGGTTCTCGCGCACCTCTTGCGGCGTGCCCTGGGCCAGGATGCGGCCCTGGTTCAGCACCAGCACCTGGTGTGAGAGCCGCATCACCATCTTCATGTCGTGCTCGATCAGCACCACCGACACCTCGCCCGCGATGCCGCGCAGCATGTGCTCGATCTCCTCGGTCTCGACGGCGTTGCAACCGGCCGCCGGCTCGTCGAGCAGCAGCACCTTGGGCTCGCTGGCCAGTGCGCGCGCGATCTCGAGGCGCTTGAGCACGCCGTAGGAGAGGCTGCCGGCCACCGCGTTCGCATGGGTCGCGAGGCCGGTGCGCTCCAGCGCCGCCATGGCGCGCTCGCGGCTTTGCCGGTTCTGCCGGCCCACCGAGGGAAGGCGCAGCAGATCCTCGAGCAGCGTGGTGCTTTCCCAGCGAGCGCGACCGACCATGACGTTGTCGAGCGCGGTCTGTTGCGCAAACACCTGCAGGTTCTGGAAGGTGCGCGACATGCCCTTGCGGGCCAGCCGGAACGGCGGCAGGCCGCTCACGTCCTCGCCGCCCATGCGTACGCTGCCCGAGCGCGGCGTGTAGAGGCCGGACACCATGTTGAAGAGCGTGGTCTTGCCCGCGCCGTTCGGTCCGATGATCGACAGGATCTCGCCCGTCGGCGCGTCGAAGGAGACACCGTCCACCGCGACCACGCCGCCGAAGGCGATGCCCAGGTCCCTGACTTCGAGTGCCGCGCTCATTTGATGCCCCTCCGCAGCAGCTGGCCCAGCGTGGGCACGATGCCCTGGCGCAGGAAGATCATCGACAGCATGATGATCAGCCCGACCGCGATGTCCTGGTAGTCATGGAAGGATGCGAGCAATTGCGGCAGCAGGGTCAGCAGTGCCGCGCCGACCAGCGCGCCGAAAGGCGTCGCGGCGCCGCCGATCACGACCATTGCGACGAATTCCACCGAGGTCATGAAGCCCGCGAGGTCCGGCGTGATGAAGCCGTTCATGAGTGCCAGCGTGCTGCCGGCCACCGCCGCATAGACCGATGCGATCACGAAGGCCTGGAGCTTGCGCCGCGCGACGTCCACGCCCATGCTGGCGGCCGCCACCTCGCTGTCGAGGATCGCGCGCAGGGCGCGGCCGGTCGGACTGTCGCGCAGCACCATCGCGACGGCGACGCCCGCGACCATCAGCGCGGCGCTGATCCAGTACCAGGTGCTCGGCGATTCGAGCGTGAAGCCGGCGATGCCGAGCCGCTTCACGTCCATGCCGTCGGGGCCGCCGGTGAGTGCGACCTCGCTGGTGATCACCAGCCCGATCAGCAGCGAGAAGCCCAGCGTCGCGATGGCGAGGTAGTGGCCCTTGAGCCGCAGGATCGGCTTGCCGACCAGGTAGGCGATCAGTCCCGCCAGGACGATGCCGCCGGCCGCCGCCACCACCACCGGCACGCCGTAGCGCGCCGGCAGCACGGCGCTGGCATAGGCGCCGATGCCGAAGAAGCCCGCATGGCCCAGGCTGATCTGCCCGGCCATGCCCATGAGGATGTGCAGGCCGACGGCGGCCAGCCCCATGATCCACACCAGTGCCGCGATGCGCATCACGTAGCTGGAGCCCGCCACCACGGGAAGCAGCGCCACGATCAGCACCAGCAACGCCAGGGCGCGCCAGCCCGCGCCGGAAGCTCGAAGTGCTTTCATACGCGGTCCACCAGTTTGCTGCCGAGCAGGCCGTTGGGCATCACCAGCAGCATCAGGATCAGCGCGACGAAGGCAACGCCGTCCTTGTAGACGGACGTCACGTAACCGGCCGCGCCGGCTTCGAGCAGGCCCAGCAACAGCCCGCCGAGCACCGCACCCACCGGATTGCCGAGGCCGCCGAAGATCGCGGCCGAGAAGCCCTTGAGCGCCAGCAGCGCACCGATGTCGTAGCGCGTCAGCGTCACGGGCGTGACCAGGATGCCGGCGATGGCACCGAGCGCGGCCGACAGGCCGAAGGCGAGCACCAGCACGAAGGAGATGTTGATGCCCACCAGGCGCGCCGCCAGCCGGTTGGCCGCGCTCGCGCGCAGGGCCTTGCCGGTGAGGGTCTTGTCGAGGAAGAGCCAGAGCGCGAGAAACATCACGATCGCGCTGCCCAGCACCCAGAGGCTCTGCGGCAGCACGCTCGCGCCGCCGACCGCGATCGGCGTGTTGCCCGAGAAGGGCGCCAGGTTGTGGAACTGCTTGTCGAACAGGAGCCCGGCCACGCCGCGGATGAAGATCGAGGCGCCCAGCGTGATGATGATGAGCGTCACGGGCGAGGCATCGCGGGCGCGCTCGATGGCGAGCTTCTGCAGCAGGATGCCGACGATGACCGCAACGGCCACCGCCGAGGCGGCCGCCAGCCATACCGGCAGCCCCATGGCGATCAGGAACACCGTGGTCATGCCACCCAGCATGACGAACTCGCCCTGCGCGAAATTGACCACGTCCGAGGCGGCGTAGATCAGCGTGAAGCCGATCGCCACCACCGCGTAGACGGCGCCGACCGTGAGTCCGGAGAAGACGAACTGGAGAAACTGCGACATGGAGTGCTTCGTCAGTCGATCAGCAGCCAGTCGCCGTTCTTCACCTCGAGCATCCGGAAGGCCTCGACCGTGAGGCCCAGATGGTCCTGCGGCGTCATGTTCACCACGCCCGACGTGCCGACGAAGCCGCGGGTCTGCTCGAGTGCGTCGCGGATCTTCCTGGGATCGGCGCTGTTGGCGCGCTTGATCGCCTCGACCACCATCATCAGGCCGTCGTAGGCACCACCGCCGAAGGTGGAGACCGGCTGGCCCGTGGCCTTCTCGTAGGCCGCCATGTAGCCCGTCACCACCGGCTTCTGCGGATCGCTGGCCGGCAGCTTCGACGCCACCAGCAGCGCCGCGGCCGGCAGCCGCACGCCTTCGGCGGCGGCACCGGAGAGCTCGATGTAGCTCTTCGACGCCACGCCGGGGTTCTGGTAGAGCGGAATGCTCTTCATGTCGAGCTGACCGTAGTTGCGCGTCAGCACCGCCGGGCCCTGGCCCGAGGCGCCGGTGTTGAGGATGGCCTGCACGCCCGGCGTGGCCTTGATCTTCGCCAGCTGCGGCGTCATGTCGGTGTCCTGCGCGCCGTAGGTCTGGTCGATCAGGATCTTGATGCCGTACTTGTCGACCACCTTGAGGCACTGCTCGCGCATCGAGGTGCCGAATCCGTCGGTGCCGGCGATCAGCGCGATCGACGTGAAGTTGCGCTTCTTCATGTCCGAGAACACGCGCTCGCAACCCATGCGGTCGGTGTGCGGGCTCTTGAAGACGTGCTGGCGCACCGGCTCGATGATGTTCACGCTGCCGGCGAGCGACATGAAGGGGAGCTTGGCCGCTTCGAACACCGGGATCATCGCCATCGTCGTGCCGGTGGTGGAGCCGCCGACCATCGCCACCACGTTGTCGCGTTCGACCAGGCGCTGGGCGAAGGTGCGGGCCTTGTTGGCATCGCCCGCGTCGTCGTAGGTGACCAGTTCGATCGGCCGTCCGAGCACGCCGCCGGCGGCGTTGATCCGGTCGGCATAGAGCTTGAGCGTCTTCGCTTCGGGATCGCCGATATAGGAAGCCGCGCCCGTCACCGACAGCACGGAGCCGATGCGGATGGGTTCGGCCGCCTGCACCGAGGCCGCGAGGCCCAGGGGCAGGGCGATGGCAAGCGCCAGGTGGCGAAGGCGCGCGGAAATTCTTTTCATGGAACTGTCTCCTTGTCGTTGGCGGGGGTGGTGAATTCGATGAGCAGGCGCGTGAGGCCCGGTGCCGAGGCAGGCGCTGCCAGCTGGCCGGCGCGGCTTTGGGCGAACAGTCCGAGCGCCAGTCCGGTCGCGAAGCCTTGGCCGGAGCTGCCGGCCTGCTCGAGCGCCTCGCGCTCGGCGCCGCGGCGGATCGCGGCCGCGATGCGGGCGCGAAGGCCGGCGGGCGCGAGCCCGATGCGGTCGCCGACCAGCAGCGCTTCGGCACTGGCCGCCAGCACGTCGGCATGCACGTGGGCCTCGACCAGGCGCAGCGCCTGGCCGCATCCCAGCGCGCCACCGGCAACGAGCTCGTGGCCCAGCGTGCGCAGCACGGGCAGTGCGACGTCGAGTGCGGAGTCGTCGTCGCAGCCATGAACGATGGCAGCGGCAGCGCTGTCTTGCGCGCCGCCGCACAGGGGCGCGTCGATCAGCACGATGCCGCGCTGCGCGAGTCGTGCGCCGAGGCTGCGGGTGAGCGTTGGATCGGCAGCGCCGAGATCGACCACGATCGCGCCCGCGTGCAGGCCCTGCGAGACGGACGCGATCCGCTCGCGTACCGCGAAGCCCGGCGGCGCGAAGAGCAACAGGCCGGACGCCGACAGCCCGGCCAGATCGTTCGCCGCGCGGCACTGGAACTCCTGCGCGAAGGCGCGGGCCCGCGCGGCGTCGTCGTCATGCACCACCAGCGCATGGCCGGCGCGCGCAAGGCTGGACGCCAGCGCCCATCCCACGCCGTCGAGGCCATCGAAACCGACCGCCGCGCCCGAACCGATCACGCCCGCGTCCATCAGGCGACCAGCAGCGGAATCAGGCTGCGTACGTCGGCGACTTCGGGCAAGGCGCGCAGCGCCTGCAGGTAGGGTTCGATGCGCTCCGCCGCAATGGGTCGTGGGGCATAGGCCAGGCAGTCGTCGAAGCGCGCGCGGTGCTGCGTCTCGTCGAGGTCGGCGCCCGGAAAGCCCGGCGCGATGTCGAGCGAGCGCCGCAGGCTGCGGCCATCGTTGGTGTGCACAGTGAGGTCGACCGCGGTATGGCCGCGCGCATCGAGCGCGGCATCAGGCACGACCGTGATGCGGTCGATCAGCGTGCGCAGCGCGGGATCGAGCACCTGCTCCGGCGCGAAGTGCGCGAGCTTCGACGCACGGCGCGCGAAGGCATTGGCCACGCAGTAGGCGGCGCTGAACTGGCCGTCGACGCGCGGGTTGGTGCCCGGATCGAAGGGCTTGCCGACCAGCCGGAAGGCGTAGGGTGGCAAGCGTACTTCGGCCGCGCGCAAGTCCTCGGCCGAGACGCCGTCCTCGAGGAGCGACAGCGCCAGCTCGGTCACGCCCTGCGTGACGCCGCAGCTCGGGTATTTCTTGAAGACCATGCGGTGCAGGCGCCAGGTCGTGCCCAGTCCTTCGCCGACGGCGTCGAGATCCAGCGTGCCGCGGCCATAGAGGTGGCCGTAGCCGTAATGGCCCGAGAGGAAATTGACCGGCCCCGTGACACCGCGGCGCGCCAGCTCGGCACACTGCACGCCGGCCTGCGCCACCCAACCCTGCACCACGCGCACGCCCAGCGAGCCATCGACATGGCTCTGGAAGCTGCCGCCACAGCGGTTGAATGCCAGCGCCAGTGCATGCAGGGTCTGCTCGCTCGTGAGCCCGAGGATGCGCGAGGCAGCCGCGGCGGCCGAGAACACGACCGCGATGCCGGTGGGATCGAAGCCGTCGTACTGGGCTTCGCTGAGGTTGAGCCGCGAACTCAGCTCGGCACCGGCCGCCAGCGCGGCCAGAAACTCCGACCCGCTGCAGCCGCCCGCCAGCTCCGCGGCCGCGAAGGCCGCCGGCAGCAGGGCCGAGCCGATGTGCGGGCCGGGCGCCATCGCGTCGCAGTAGTCGAGCGCACGGCACATCGTGGCGTTGAACTGGGCCGCGGCATTCGCGGGCAGGCGATCGCCGTAGACCAGTGTGGTCGCCTGCGGCGTACCGCCGGACTCGGCAAGCACCGCGCGCAGGGCCTCGATGCCGTCTTCGGCCGCGCCCGCGATACCGGTGCCGGTCACCGCCATGACCATCCAGCGCAGGATGCGGCGTGCGTCCTCGGGCACTTCGTCGGCGCGCAAGGTGACAACGAACTCGGCGAGTCGGCGTTCCAGCTTCATCGCGCTACCTCAGGCCTGGCGCGGCGTGGCACCGGGCTCGATCACCGTGCCGGACTGCTGCTCGACCCAGCGGCCCAGTTCGCTCACGCTGGCGCCCGGCCCGGCGAAGCGCGAAGCCGCCATCCACAGCTGCTGGCCCAGCGCCGAGATCGGCGCCGAGGTCTCGGTCTCGCGCGCCAGCGCGTTGGCGATGCCGATGTCCTTGAGCATCAGCTCGAGCTTGAAGGGATCGTCGAAAGCGCGGCTCAGGATCCGCTGCTCGATGTGGGTCTTGCTGATCCACGACATGCCGGTGGAGACGTTGAGCACGCGCACCATCTCGGCCGGGTCGAGGCCATAGCGCTTGCCCATCGTCAAGCCCTCGCAGGTGGCACTGAAGGTCATGGCCGTGATCAGGTTGTTGATGCACTTCATGGCATGGCCGCTGCCCACCTCGCCCAGATGAAACACCGAGGTCCCCATGCGGTCGAGCAAGGGCCGCACGCGCTCGAGGTCCTCGGTCGCGCCGCCGGCCATGAAGACCAGCGCGGCCTCCTGCGCCCCCCATTGCGCGCCCGACACCGGGGCGTCGACCATCGCGATGCCGGCCGCCGCCAGTTGCTTCGCCGTCTGCTGGGTCAGCCAGGGTTGCGAGGAAGAGGTATCGAGCAACAGCGTGCCGGGCCGCCAGCCGGCCAGCAGGCCGTTCTCGCCGAGCGCCACCGCCTGCACGACTTCTCCGTTGGGCAACATCGTGATCACGATGTCGCTGCGGGCCGCAACCTCCCTGGGCGTCGCCACCGCGACCGCCTCGCCGCCGAGCGTGCGTGCCAGTTCCCGCGCGGCTTCCAGGTTCGCATCGTTGAGCGTCAGCCGATGGCCGGCATGCGCCAGGTGCGTCGCCATCGGCGATCCCATCACGCCCAGGCCGATGAAGCCCACATTCAAACTCTCGCCAGCTGTTTCCATAAGGTCCTCGAGATCAGCTTCGCGGAGTCGGATGCTGGCGATGCGCCAGTCATGCCCGAGCTCCGTCGATGATGGATCGAGGTTATGAAAAGGAGGCCGAACAGGCTTGCACCTTGATGCGGCGCCTTGGCTGACCGTGCACAAGCGCCCGGGTATTTACCCTGAGGCCGGCGAGCGCAGGCCAAAGTGAACGCGCGTCAGTGGCCCGCGATCTGCTGGTTGCGCCAGCGGCTCGGGCTTTGGCCGAACTTCTCGCTGAACACGCGCGAGAAATGCGCCGCATCCGAGAAGCCGAGTTCGAAGGCGACCTGCGTGATGGTCGTGCGCTCGGACTGCTCGACCAGCCGCTGCGCCGCCACGGCCAGGCGCCGGTTCATGATGTAGCTGCTGGGCGTCTGGCCCAGTGCGTTGAAGGCCGCGTAGAGGCTGCGGCGCGACATGCCGCATTCGCGTGCCACCAGTTCGGGGCTCAGTTCGGGCTCGGTGAGCCGGTTCTCGATGAAGGCCTGCACCTTCTGCAGCCGCTGGGAGAGGGCCCCGTCCTGCTTCGGCGAACTGCCGTGGATCTGCGCCACCGCGGTGCCGATCAACGCACTGATCGAGTCCTGCATCACGATCGCGCCCTGCTGCTCGAGTTCGACGAAGCCGGACAACATGCCCGAAAGGGCCGAGCGTGCGATCTCCGCGGTTCCGCGTGTCGGCAGCACCTTCCCGGTGACGAACTCGATGCCCGGGTTCCAGCGTCCCATCTCGGAGACCGGCACCAGCAGCACCATGAAGCGCGATCCGTTCGAGGTTTCGACCGAGTAGGGGCGGGAGGTGTCGTAGATCGTCCATTGGCCGGGATCGATCGTCACCGAATGGCCGTTGTGTTCGATCAGATTGCGGCCCTGGATCTGCCAGATCACCTTGAAGTAGCGGTCCTGATCTTCCGACGCCAGGGCGCGCGTGCGCATGACACGGTGCGCGCTGCTGTGGATGTCCGCCACCACGCAGCGGTGGAAGCGCGCGATGCAGGCCTGCCCCGAGAAGTGTTCGGAAGGCTGGAGATTCTGGGCCTGCAGCGTGAGGATCTTCGACGACATCGTCTCGCCCCAGCGGCTGAAGACGTTGGTGCTCAGCGGCTCGGGTTCGAAGGCGCGCTCGGTGGGCACGGCCCGCATCAAGGCGAGCGAATCCGGCACGGTCTGAGGCAGGGTCATTCGGGGCTCCAATTACCTCGTACCGCGTGGCTGCCGAGGTGTGTCTGTCGTCTCTTGTCTCTTCGGCAAAAAGCTTAACAGGGCTGCCTGCAACCGCAGAGCCCTGTGCCGTCGAATTCCATCCAGAAGCGATTCGGTGAGGATGCGGATGAAAAACGCCGAAAGGGCCGGCGGTTGGCCCATGGCGCAAGCTCAAAGCACTTCGCCGTTCACGCTGTGCGCTTCGATCACCCATCCGCTGACCGTGACGAGCGGATGCGCCGCGCCTTCCGCCTGAACCTGATCTCCGGGCTTCAGTTGCAGGCGCTCCATGCCTTGTGGGCGGAGGTGAACGAAGTCGCCGCTGTCCAGAACGACGCCATTGGCGGCGCCATGCTTCGCAAAATTCAGGCGCACGACCTTTCCATGCACCTGCGTTTCTCGTGCAGCCGCGTGGGTCGCGCGACCGTCGACGGCGGCCAGTCGTTCGAAGTGGTAGACCACGTGTTCGCCGTCGCCCTTCGGTGAAGGTCCGGCTTCGCGGCCTTCGACGACCAGCGCCTGGTCGCGACGAAGGCTCAGCAACTGGGCGACGCTGGCGGCGTCGTCGGGATCGATCGCGAACTGCGTGACGATGCCTTCGGTTTCGATCAACAGCCCTTCGATGCCGCCTTTGGGGCTGTAGATCAGGTGCTGGAAGCGGCCCTCGACGGACCAGATGTCGTCGTGCTCGGCGGGCTGATGGTGATGTGGCATGGGGAGGTCCTCGGAAGCTTGTGTGGGTGGATGTCCCCAGGACATCTCACGCAACGTGCCAGCACCGCGATCCTTTGAAATCAACGACTTGCGATCGCCGCCGCGGCGGCATCCGGATGATCCGGGGACAACGGGCGTCCGCTTTCCGGACACCGCGTCACGGCAGCGATGTCATGCAGTTTGAACGACGGTGCCATGGAGGCCACGCGCCCGCGCCGATCCAATCGATCGCGTTGACATGCCATCGGGCGCATGTCCGAACACAAGAGGCACACCATGGATTTCGAACTCAACCCCGCGCAACGCGATCTTCAGCAGCGCGCGCGCAGCTTCATCGGGACGGAAGTCCTGCCGCACTACCGCGAATGGCCGGTCGCCAACTGCGACTACAGCCCCGAGCTCAACGCGCACCTCAAGGGCAAGCTGGCCGAGTACGGCCTGGCCAAGCTGATCGTGCCGAAGGAATTCGGCGGCCAGGGCCTGGGGCCGATGGAGGATGTGATCGTGCTGGCCGAGTTCTCGAAGTCGCCGCGGCGCATGCCGGGCGGTCCGTTCGCGCCCTGGCCGGTGCTCTACCAGGCGCCCGAGAAGATCCGCGAGAAGTACCTCTATCCGGTGCTCGAGGGCAAGACGGGCTGGTCGATGTGCTTCACCGAACCCGAGGCCGGCTCGGACCTCGCGGGCATCCGCACGACGGCGGTGCGAAAGAGCGACCACTGGGTGCTCAACGGCACGAAGATGTGGCGCACCGGCCATCACTTCGCGTCGTACACGGCGGTCGCGGCGGTCACCGACCCGAGCAGGGGGCCGAAGGGCATCAGCGTGTTCCTGGTCGACAACGACACGCCGGGCTTCACGAAGTCGCGCGACATCCCGGTGATCGCGCGGCAATGGGGCACGGAACAGGAAGTGCGGCTCGAGAACGTGATCGTGCCGGCCGAGAACCTGCTGGGCGCGGAGGGCGAGGGCTTCTCCATCGCGCAGCACCAGTTCAACCGCTTCCGCCTGCGCCTGGGCGGCACCGCGCTCGGCATGGCCGAACGCAGCCAGGAACTGGCGGTCGAATACGCGCGCGAGCGCAAGGTGTTCGGCAAGGCACTCGGCGACAACCAGGCGATCCAGTGGATGCTGACCGACAACCAGTACGACATCGAATCGATCCGCCTCAACACCTACTACGCGGCCTGGATGGTGGCGCGCGGCGGCTACTCGGCCTCGCGGATGCAGGCGGCCATGGTGAAGGCCTATTGCGTGGATGCGGGGCTGCGCGTGATCGACCGCTCGATGCAGGTGCTGGGCGGCCGCGGCCTCGCGATCGAGGACTATCCCTTCTTCGATTTCCACAACCTGTTGCGCATGTGCAAGCAGATGGAAGGCTCGACCGAGATCATGAAGATCGTGATGGCGCGCGAGATCCTGTCGGGCGAACTGAACTGAAGAAGAAGACGGCGGCCCCGGCGGCCGCCGCCTTCACGCGACCACGACGATCTTGCCGAGCGCACCGCGCGCATCGAGCCGCGCGATGGCCGAAGGCGCATCGGCCAGCGCGAAGGTCTCTGTCACTTCCGGCTGCAGCAGGCCCTCGCGCCACATCGCGAGCAGCGAGTGCACGTTGCGGTCGTTGAGCTTCGGGTCTTCCTGCACGAAGCTGCGCCAATCCACGCCGACGATGTGGCGGCTCTTGAGCAGCGCCAGGTTGAGCGGCACGCTCGGGATGCCGGCGGTGAAGCCCACCACCAGGTGGCGGCCGCCGCGGCGCAGGCTGCGCAAGGCCGGTTCGGTGTAGCCGCCGCCGACCGGATCGAACACCACGTCGCAGCCGTCGCCGCCCACCGCCTCCTTGATGCGGCGTGCGAGCGCCTGCTGCGCCTCCCTGCCCTCGACCTGCTGTTCGTAGACGAGGCCGCCCGACGCACCGTGCGCCATCGCGAAGGCCAGCTTGGAGGGCGAGGACACGGCGGCCACCACGCGGGCCCCCAGTGCATGCGCGACCTCGACCGCGGCCGACCCCACGCCGCCCGCGGCGCCGAGCACCAGCACCGTCTGCTTCGCTTGCAGCTGGGCGGCATCGCACAGCGCGTGGTAGGCGGTGGCATAGGCGAACATGAAGGCGGCCGCCTGCGTGCGCGGCGTGTCGGCCGGCACGCGCACGCAGCGCTGCTCGGCCACGGCGATGCGATCGGCCATGGCGCCCCAGCCGCAGCGGCCGATGACGAGGTCGCCCTCGCGCAGGCCCGACACGCCCCGGCCCGTCTGTTCCACCACGCCGCAGAACTCGCTGCCGGGAACGAAGGGCCGCTCGGGCCTGACCTGGTAGAGGTCGCGGATCAGCAGGCCGTCGGGGTAGTTGACGCCCACCGCGGCGATCTTCACGAGCACCTCGCCGTCGGCGGGCACCGGATCCGGCAGCTCCTGCCACACCAGCGTCTCCGGTCCCCCGGGGCGATGACTCACCCATGCTTTCATGTTCGGCTCCTTTGGTTGGCGCCATGATGAAAGGCCCGTCCGGCCCGCGCCATGACCGCCGCGCGCAACCCGCATGGCGCGGCGCGCAGGGGTCATGGGGAACGAGCGCGACGGTCATCGCGGCCATGCAGGCGCGACGGCACCATGCAGCGATGAACGACGAGACGAAGAACGCATCCCCATCGCCCGCCGGTCCATTGCGCGGTCTGCGGGTCGTCGAGTTCGCGGGCCTGGGGCCGGTCTCCTTCACCGCGATGCTGCTCGCCGACATGGGCGCGCGGGTGGTCCGCATCGAGCGCCCCGGCGCGGTGCAGATGGAGCACGGCGCCACGATGCGCGGGCGCGAACGCCTCGCGCTCGACCTGCGCTCGACGGAAGGCCTCGCGACGGCGCGCGAGCTGCTGCGCCATGCCGATGTGGCGATCGAGGGCTTCCGGCCCGGCGTGATGGAAAGGCTGGGTCTCGGTCCTGCCGAGCTGTTCGCGTTGCGGCCCGCGCTGGTGTTCGGCCGCATGACGGGCTGGGGGCAGGAGGGTCCGCGCTCCCAGCAGGCGGGCCATGACATCGACTACCTCGCGGTCGCGGGCGCGCTGCATCCCATCGGTCCCGCCGAAGGCCCGAGCGTGCCGCTGAACCTGGTCGGCGACTACGGCGGCGGCGCGCTCTACCTGGCCGTGGGCGTGCTCGCGGCGCTGCACGAGGCGGCGCGCAGCGGGCGCGGCCAGGTGGTCGATGCCGCGATCTGCGACGGCACGGTGTCGCTGCTGTCGCTGATCCATGGCCTGCGCGCCGCATCGCGCTGGCACGACGAGCGGCAGTCCAACGTGCTCGATGGCGCCGCGCCGTACTACCGCAGCTACCGCTGCGCGGACGGGCTGCACCTGGCGGTGGGCGCGATCGAGCCGCAGTTCCATGCCGAGTTCCTCGCGCGCCTGGGCCTGGATGCCAAGGCCTTCGCGCAACACGATCGCGACCGCTGGCCCGAACAGGCGCGCGCGCTCGAGGCGCTGTTCGCGCGCGAGCCACGCGCGCATTGGGAGGCGCTGTTCGAAGGCAGCGACGCCTGCGTGGCGCCCGTCAACAACCTCGCAGCAAGCACGCGCGACCCGCACCTCGTCGCGCGACAGGCCTTCGTCGAACTCGAAGGCGAACTGCAGCCGGCACCGGCGCCGCGCTTCAGCCATTCGCCGTCGCTGCCGCGTCGCGCAACGGCGGTGGTGGCCGATGCGCACTGGCTCGCGGACTGGGCGGGCCCCGCGAACCCCTGAATCAGGACGCCGGCGGGTTGGCCCGGTACTCGGTCGGCCCCGTGCCCGTCCAGCGCCTGAAGGCCCGGTGGAAGGTGCTGTACTCGGCGAAGCCCAGCCGCAGCGCGATGGTCTCGAGCTTCACATGGCCCTGGCGCACCATGTCGAGCGCCGCGCGGCGGCGCACGTCGTCGCGCAGTTCGGAGAAGCCGCAGCCCTCGTCGGCCAGGTGCCGCCGCAGGGTCACCGGTGTCATGTGGAGGCGGGCCGCCACGTCGTCCAGGCTCATCGGCGTGCCCACCTGGGCGCGCAGGATGGACTTCACGCGGTCGCTGACGCGGCTGTGGTCGTAGTAACGGGTGATGAGCGTGCGCGGCGCCTCGGAGAGGAAGCGGCTCAGGCGTTCCTCGCCGCCGATGATCGGCAGCGAGGCCAGGTGGCTTTCGAGCCGCAGCGCGGTGAACGGCTGCTCGAAGCGGATCTCGCGCGTGTCGTAGGTGCGCAGCGTCTCGGCGCTGGTCGGCCGGCGCGGGTACGAGAACTCCACCGCGGTCAGCGGAATGCGGCGGTCGACCAGCCAGCACATGAACTGGTAGAGCAGGAAGACGGTCGCGCCATGCAGGCTCACGTGCCGCTCGGGCGAGAGCGTGCGCAGCGGCTTGAGCCAGACGATGGCCTCGCCGCCCTCGCGGCGGATCTTGATCGAGAAGTCGTCGACCACCAGCGCATAGAAGCGGCCGATGACGACCAGCGCCTCGCCGAGCGTGCGGCAATTGACGATCAGCCGGCACAGGGTGTGGAAGGTGCCCGGCGGAATCGGCCGCGAGGCGATGCCCCAGGCCTCGTCGCGCGCGCGCCGCGCCAGCAGGATCAGGAAGCGCGTGAAGGCCTGCTCGGTGACGCGCAGCCCGCGCGCGTCGAGTTGCAGCGGATCGATGCCCGAACGGCGCAGCACGGCTTCGGCCTGCGCCGGCGGCAGGGCCGCGCTGCGCAGGAACAGCTGCACGAACCAGCCGGCGATCGGCGGCGGCGTGGCGCTCGGCGAGGGGCCGGGGGCGGCGGTCATGAAGCGGGCGGGTGCGGGGAAAGCGCGGGCATGCGCTTCGCATTGTCGCGCCGCCCGCACGAGCGACAGCGTCAATCGGCCGTGATGTTGAAGCGCCGGCTCAGCGCCTCCCAGTGGCGGTACTCGTTCTGCATCGCGGCCGTGATCTGCTCGGGCGTCTCGCTGCTGGGCTCCAGGCCGGCCAGCTGCAGCCGGCCGACCATGTCGGGCTCCTGCAGGATGGCGCGGATCGCGTTGCGCAGGCGCTCGGCCACCGGCGCCGGCGTGCCCGCGCGCAGGAACAGCCCCCACCAGCCGGTGTAGTCGAAGCCCGCGTAGCCGAGCTCGTGCAGCGTGGGCACCTGCGGCAGCGCGGTCAGCCGCTTGCTGTGCGCCACCGCGATCGAGCGCAGTCCCTTGTCGCCCTGGCGCTCGATCGCGGTGGCGGCCGAGACGAAGGCCATCGGCACGCGTCCGCCCAGCATGTCCTGCAGCAGCGGGCTGGTGCCGCGGAAGGCCACGTGCGGCATCTCGATGTTCCAGGCCGCGCGCAGCTGCTCGCCGTAGATGTGCGAGGTCGAGCCCGCGCCATAGGAGCCGAACGAGAAGTTGCCCGGGTTGGCCTTGGCCGCGCGCGCGAGGTCGGCCAGGCTCTGGTAGGGACTCGACGCGGGCACCACCAGCACCACCGCCTGCCGGCCCAGCAGCACCAGCGGCTCGATGTCCTTCGCGAAGTCGTAGGGCGGCTTGCCGCGCGACAGCGCGATGTTCTGGATCAGGCTCGTGATGTGGAACAGCATCGTCAGCCCGTCGGGCGGCTGGCGCAGCAGGTACTGCGTGCCGATGAGTCCGTTGGCGCCGGCCTTGTTGTCGACCAGCACGGTGCGCGCGAGCACCTCCTGCAGGCGCTGCGCGAGCGGGCGCACCACGGGGTCGGCCGCGCCGCCGGCGGCATAGGGCACGAGCAAGGTCAGCGGCCGGGTGTCCGGCTGCGCACTGGCCAGTTCGGGCAGGCCGGCCAGCGAGGCCAGCAGGGCCATCGTCCAGTGCCTGCGTCCGATGTCGATCGTCATGGTCGGGTCTCCGTCACGGTTGGGAAGCGGGCGCGGCGAGCGCGCGGTAGCGGTCGCGCACCACGCGCTTGAGCAGCTTGCCGGTCTCGGTGCGCGGCAGGTCGGTCGCGAAGTCCACGCTGCGCGGGCACTTGATGGCCGACAGGTGGGCGCGGCAGTGGTCGATGAGCTGCTGCGCGGTCGAGGCATCGGCGAGAGCGGGGTCCTTGAGCTGGACCACGGCCTTCACCTCCTCGCCGAACTCGGCATGGGGCACGCCGATGACGGCCACCTCGTGCACCAGCGGGTGGTCCTGCAGCAGGTTCTCCGCCTCCTGCGGATAGATGTTCACGCCGCCCGAGATGATCATGTTGGCGCGCCGGTCCGTGAGGTAGAGGTAGCCTTCGGCATCCACGTGCCCGATGTCGCCGAAGGTGCCCCAGCCCTGCGGCGTGTGGGTCTCGGCGGTCTTCACCGGATCGTTGTGGTACGCGAAGGTCGGGCCGCCCTCGAAGCAGACCAGGCCGTCGACCATCGGCGCGCATTCGCCGCCGTCGTCGCCGACGATGTGCAGCACGCCCTGCTTCGCTCGGCCCACCGAGCCGGGATGCGCGAGCCATTCGGGCGCCGAGATCGCGGTGGCGCCGGCGCGCTCCGATCCCGTGTAGTACTCCCAGACGATCGGGCCCCACCAGTCGATCATGCGGCGCTTGACCTCGAGAGGGCAGGGCGCCGCCGCATGCAGCGCCAGCCGGTGGCTCGAGAGGTCGTGGGCCGCGCGGCGCTCGGCCGGCAGCGCGAGCAGGCGGATGAACATCGTCGGTACCCATTGCGAATGGGTGACGCGCCAGCGCGCGATCGCTTCGAGCGCGCCTTCGGCATCGAAGCGGCGCATCAGCACCACCGTGCCGCCGAAGGCCACGCAGCGCACGCTGAAGCGCAGCGGTGCCGCATGGTAGAGCGGCGCGGGCGAGAGATAGACGCTCGCGGGATCGAAGGCGAAGAACGAGAGCCAGTCGCCCGCGAGCGCCTTGCGCAGCTGCTGGTCCTCGAGCTTGTGCTTGATGCCCTTGGGCCGGCCGGTGGTGCCCGAGGAGTAGGCGAAGTCCAGGCCCAGGGGCCGATCGGGCAGCGGCGGCACCGCGCCGTCGTCCGCGACGAGCGCGCGGTAGCTCGCGGCGCCTTCGATGGGATCGTCGGCGTCGATGCAGAGCACCGCCTCGAGCGGCGCGGGCCAGGCCGAGCGCTCGGCCCAGGGTCGCAGCGCCGTCTCGGTCAGCAGGATGCGCGCGCCCGAGTCCCGCAGGATGTAGTCGATCTCGCCCGGCGTGAGGTGCGTGCTGATCGGCACGTAGTAGAGGCCGGCGCGGCGCGCGGCGAAGGTGAGCTCGAAGTATTCGAGCCGGTTGCCCAGCAGGATCGCCACCACCTCGCCGGCCTCGAGGCGGGCCGCGAGGAACTGCGCGAGCCGCGCCGAGCGTTCGTGCAGGCTTCGGTAGTCCAGCGTTTCGCCGGTCTCGGCCAGGATGGCGGCCGGTCGCGCGGGGGCCTCGGCGGCGAAGCGCGCCAGGCCGTCAAGGACGGGTTCTTTCGGTGGCAAGACGGTCTCCGTGTGGCCCTGGCCACCGGGGGTGGCGCGGACCTTGTCTCTCGTTCAATGGTCCGAGGATACGAAGCCGGGTCGGCGCGCGGCATGACCGGGCCGATCAAACTGCATGACGCGCGGCGACGGCCCCCTGGCCGGACCTCAGGCGCCTGGCTGCAGACCGCCCGCCGACAACGCCATGAGCTCGACCTGCCCGCCGTGGGGATCGCGCCATGGAAAGGCCATGGCCGCCAGCACCGTGTACTCGGCCGCCCTCGCCTCGTGGTGCGGCGTGCCGGTGTCCTCGGCCAGCGCGGGATGGCACATCAGCACATCGCCGCTGCGTGCCGCGGACAGCCAGGCGAGCAGGCGCCGCCGGTAGCCCGTCACCCCGCCCGCGAAGTCGTAGACCCCCAGCAGCCCCCGGCTGGTCGGGATCGACCGTCGCGCGGCTTCATGCACCAGCGCACGGCCTCCCAGCGCGTGGATGACCCGGGGCTTGAGCGCCGTGGCGCCGGGCCGCGTGTTGCGCAGCCACGGCGGCGCGGCCGTGTAGCGGCGCGACAGCTCCTCGAGCAGCAGCTCCCGCACCATCGGCAGCTGGTGCACGTGCCGGTGCCCGTCGACGAAGGCGGGCGCGCGGCCCAGGCCGTCCTCGAAGCGCGCGAGCTGTTCGGCGATGGTCTGGCGCAAATGGCGCCGCGGCGCGGACCGCGTGTAGCAGCGCAGGATCAGCGGGCCGAGGCCGGGCTCCCCGGCGCGCGGTGTCCGCGGCGGGGTCAGGTCCAGGTGCAGGCCGACGTCGACGCGCGCGGCATCGACGCGCCGCAGCGCGGGCAGGCCCCGGGGCCAGGCCTCGCGCAGCACGAGGCAGCCGGTGGCCGAGAGGTTGCCTCGCGCGATCAGGTCGAGCACCGCCGCGTTGATGCCGGGGCTCATGCCGAAGTCGTCGGCGCAGATGCACAGCCGTTGCGTCCTGGCCGCGGCTGGGGCCGCGGGCGCGCTCATGGCTCCTCGGCTTCCAGCCCGTGGCCGCGCTGCTCGCGCACCACGTAGACGGGCCGGCCCTTGACCTCTTCGAAGATGCGCGCGACGTACTCGCCGAGGATGCCGGTGGAGATCATCTGCACGCCGATGAAGAACATCAGGCTCACGACGATGGTGGACCAGCCCGACACCTCGTTGCCGAAGCACATGTAGTCGAGGACCAC
The DNA here is from genome assembly GCF_900115375.1 of Variovorax sp. PDC80. Lineage (NCBI taxonomy): Bacteria > Pseudomonadati > Pseudomonadota > Betaproteobacteria > Burkholderiales > Comamonadaceae > Variovorax > Variovorax sp. PDC80. Next base: position 100,563 of record NZ_FOWG01000006.1, read on the forward strand.
GTAGCTGCCGTAGCCGAAGGCCGGCAGCGCGAGCATCAGGCCGGCCACGCTGACCATGCGCAGCGGCCAGGTGGTGAAGGAGGTCAGGCCGTCGAGCGCCAGCTTGAACAGGCGCCGCGCGTTGAAGCGGCTGCGCCCCTCGGCGCGCGGCGCCGGCGTGTAGGGCAGCGCCACGGCGCGAAAGCCGACCCAGGCGTACAGGCCCTTCATGAAGCGGCTGCGCTCGGGCAGCTTCAGCAGCGCATCGACCACCTTGCGGTCCATGAGCCGGAAGTCGCCCGCGTTCTCGGGCACCGCGAAACGGTCGGAGGCATTCAGCAGCTTGTAGAACAGGCGCGTGCTCAGCGTCTTGAGCGGCCCTTCGTCGCTGCGGTCCTGGCGCACCGCATAGACCACCTCGGCGCCCGCGCGCCACTGGTCGATCATGGCGCGCACCAGCGCGGGCGAATGCTGCATGTCGCCGTCGAGCAGCACCACCGCGTCGCCCCGGGCCGCGCCCAGTCCGGCCGTCAGCGCCGCTTCCTTGCCGAAGTTGCGCGACAGCGAGAGGCAGCGGATGCCCGGCCGCTGGCACCACTGCTCGATGACGGCATCGGTGTCGTCGGTGCTGCCGTCGTTGACCACGATCACTTCCCAACGCAACTGAGTGGCGCGCAGCATCCGGTCGAGTTCCGGCAGCAGCGCGCCGAGGTTGCGTGCCTCGTTGAAGCACGGAACCACGCACGAGATGCCCGGGACCGAGGCCGTCCGGGGCCGTTGCAGGTTCGAGAGATCGCGCAGCGGAGCGTTCATGGATGGGCTGGAGATTAAGGGCTTGTGGATAGGAAAGCACTCAATCCCATGCACGCGAAGCGACCCATTGCGCACGGTCAGTGCGGGGTCAGCATGACCGGCTCCGCGGGCGTCGCGGCCAGCGGCAGCCGCAGCTCGAAACGCGCGCCGCCGCCCGGCGCGTTCATGGCCTCGATGCGGCCGCCATGCACCTGCACCACGGCCTGCGACAGCGCGAGCCCGAGTCCCAGGCCCGGCGTGGCCTCGTCCGAACGCGCGCCGGCGCCGCGGTAGAAGCGCTCGAACAGGTGTGGCAGTTCGTCGCTGCGGATGCCGGGGCCGTGGTCGGCGACGCGGACCACGGCCTCGCCGCCGCCGGGCGGTGCGAACACGTCCACGTGCACGGTGCCGCCATCGGGCGAGAACTTCAGCGCGTTGTCGAGCAGATTGGCCAATGCCAGATTCGCGGCACCGCGCGCCACGCGGACCGCGACCGGCTCCATCAGCTCGAGCCGCAGCCGGACGCCGCGCTCGCGCGCCATCGACTCGAGGCGGCGCAGCGCTTCCTCGGCCAGCTGATCGAGCGCCACCGTCTCCGCGGCCTCGCGTTCCTGGCCCGCATCGATGCGCGCCAGCACCAGCAGTTCCTCCACCAGCAGCGTGAGCGATTCCACCTCGTCGAGCGCCGAGCGCAGGGTCTGGACGTAGACCGCGGGTTCGCGCGGCCGGCGCAGCGCGAGCTCGAGCTCGGTGCGCAGCCGCGACAGGGGCGAGCGCAACTCGTGCGAGGCATCGGCGGTGAAGCGCCGCTGCGCTTCCATGCCGTGCTCGATGCGCGCCAGCATCGCATTGAGCGTCTCGACGAGCCGGCCGACCTCGTCGGCGGTTCCGGGCGCCGGCAGGCGCTCGCTGAGGTTGGCGTCGCTGATGCGATGCGCCTGCTGCACCACGTCGTCGATGGCGCGGAAGGCGCGCCGCGTGATCAGCGTGCCGGCCAGGCCCAGCGCCAGCAGCAGCGTGCCGCCGAGCACGAGGAACAGCACGCTGGCCATCGCGACGGTGCGGTTGATGTCGTCGAGCGAGCCGGCCACCTGCACTGCCAGCGTCGCGTCGCGGCCCGGCACCGGCACCGAGACCATGCGCGTGGGTTCCTCGCCGAAACCCTCGAGCGTCTCGAACACGGTCTCGCCCGCGGCGAGCCGCGCGCGCAGCAGCGGCGGGATCGGCAGCTGGGCCTCGCCCAGGTTGGCGCTGCGCGCGAGCACGCGGCCATCGGGGCCGACGATCTGCACCAGCCGGTCGAGCCGCACGAAGGAGGGCGCGCCGGGGCCGGAGGGTGCCTCATGCACCGTGGCCGCGGTGCCCGGGCCGGCCGACAGCAGCATGCCGAGCTCGGTCTCGGCCAGCGCCAGCAGCGCGGCGTCGAGTTCGCGGTGCACGTTGCGCGAGAACACCGCGTAGGCACCGAAGGCCGCGATGGCCATCACCACCACGGTCACGCCGACCTGCACCAGCACCAGCCGCCGGCGCAGGCTAAGCATGCGCGCCGTCCGCCGCCGCGAGCCGGAAGCCGCGCCCGCGCACGGTCTGGATCAGCGGCACCGCGGGCGCCGCGTCGACCTTGCGGCGCAGGTTGCCCACGTGCACGTCGATCAGGTTGTCGATGCCGATCAGGTCGTCCTTCCACACCTGCTCGGCCAGCCGCGCGCGGCTCACGACCTCGCCGGCATGGCGCAGCAGCATGTGCAGGATCGCGAACTCCTTGCGCGTCAGGTCCAGCGCCGCGCCGCCGCGCCGCGCGCTCTGGCGCTGCGGGTCGAGGCTCAGGTCGGCCAGCGACAGGATCACGGGCCGCATGCTCTCCGGGCGCCGCAGCAGGGCGCGCACGCGCGCCAGCAGCTCGTCGAAGGCGAAGGGCTTGGTCAGGTAGTCGTCCGCACCGGTGTTGAGGCCGGCCACGCGGTCCTGCAGGGCGTCGCGCGCCGTGAGCATCAGCACCGGCGTGCCGCAGCCGCGCCGGCGCAGGTCGTCGCACAGGGCCAGGCCGTCGCGGCCCGGCAGCATCCAGTCGAGGATCAGCAGGTCGTAGGTCTGGACGAAGGCCTTCTCGTCGCCCGCCTCGGCCGTGTGCACCGCATCGACGACGAAGCCTTCCTCCTCGAGGCCGCGCGCGAGCAGCCGGGCCGCCTTGCGGTCGTCTTCGATCAACAGGATTCGCATGGCGCGGATCATCCCGCCGCTACCTGACTGCCCGCTGCCCACGGTGCGCGTGGCATCGATGCGTCGCGGTCGCGAACCTGAAGACGTCTTCAGGATTTCTTCGGGCGTTCTTCAGCCGGGCCTTTCTACGCTGTGGCACCGGCGAAGGCAACGGGCCGCATCGCCGCGACGCATCCACTGTCATGAAGAACTCCCTGCACAAGACCCTCCTCGCGCCCGCCGCCGCGGGCGTGCTGGCCTGCGCGGCCCTGTACGCGGTCTGGTTCCACACCGCCGCGCACGGCGCCCAGGCCGCGGCCGCGCCCGCGCCGCTGCTGGTGCGCGAGGGCCATCGCCTCAGCGTGCCAGCGGGCTCCCCCTTGCGCGAGCGGCTGCAGGTCGCCGCCGCCACCGAGGGCGCGCGTTCGCACCTGCTGAGCCTGCCCGCGACGGTGGAAGCGGACCCGGCGCGCACCGTCAACATCCTGCCGCCGCTGGCCGGGCGCCTGCTCGAACTCAAGGTGCGCCTCGGCGATGCGGTGCGCGCCGGACAACTGCTCGCGACGATGGCCTCGCCCGATCTCGCGCAGGCCGTGGCCGACGCGCAGAAGGCGCGCGATGCGCTCGCGCTGGCCGAGCGCGCGCTCGCGCGGGCGCAGGGCGTCAACGAGGCCGGCTCCAACGCGGCCAAGGACGTGGAGGCGGCGCGCAGCGCGGTGGTGCAGCAGACGGCCGAGCTGCGGCGCAGCGAGGCGCGCCTGCACGGCATCGGCGCGAGCGCCGGCGACGGCCGCGTGCTGCGCATCGTCGCGCCCATGGCCGGCACCGTCACCGCGCTGAATGCCGCGAGCGGCGCGGTGCTCAACGACGCCAACGCGGCGCTGATGACCGTCTCCAACCTCGAGCGCGTCTGGGTCACGGTCGGCGTGCCCGAGGACCTGCTGGGGCTGGTCGCCGCGGGCCAGAACGCGACGGTGACGCTGGCCTCGCAGCCGGGGCGCCGGTTCGCGGGCCAGGTCGCCTTCGTGAGCGCGGCGCTCGATGCCGACACGCGCCGGGCCCGGGCGCGGATCGTGTTCGCGAACCCCGAGGGCGTGTTCAAGCCCAACATGTACGCAAGCGCGGCGCTCGAGCTGCCGCAGGCCGCGCAGCCGCAGGTGCCGAGCTCGGCCCTGCTGATGAACAACGACAGCGTGAGCGTGTTCGTCGAGGTGCAGCCATGGACCTTCGAGCGGCGCGCGGTCGAGCTCGGGCGCGAGGACGGCGACCGGGTGCGCATCCGCGGCGGCCTCGTGGCCGGCGAGCGCGTGGTGGTCCGTGGCGGCGTACTGCTCAATGATTAATCTCGTCATTTCCCAGTTCCTGCGCCGCCGGCACCTGGCCTGGGCGCTGTCGGTCGCGCTGGTGCTGTTCGGCGCCTGGTCGTGGACGCAGATGACCGTCGAGGCCTATCCCGACCTCGGCGACGTCACGGTGCAGGTGACGACGCAGGTCAACGGCCTGGCTTCGGAAGAGATGGAGCAGCAGATCACCACGCCGCTGGAGCGCGCGCTGAGCAACACGCCGGGGCTGGCCTCGATCCGCTCGAGCAGCACCTTCGGCCTGTCGCTGATCACGCTGACCTTCAAGGACGGCACCGACGACTACTTCGCGCGCCAGCGCGTGACCGAGCGCATCGGGCAGGTCAGCCTGCCGGCGGGCGCGCAGCCCGCGCTCGGGCCGGTGGCGGGGCCGGCCGGCGAGATCTACCGCTACACGCTCGAGTCCGACCGCATGAACCTGATGGAGCTGTCGGAGCTGCAGCGCTGGAAGGTGATCCCGGCCCTCAAGCAGGTGGCGGGCGTGGTCGACGTCAACAACTTCGGCGGCTTCACGCGCGAGTTCCAGCTCGAGCTCGATCCCGCGCGGCTGCAGGCGCACGGGCTGGTGCTCAACGACGTGGTGTCGGCGATCAACAACGGCAGCGCCAACGCGGGCGGCGGGCGCATCGCGCGCGGCGAGCAGAGCTACGTGGTGCGCGGCATCGGCCAGATCCGCTCGCTCGATGACCTGGGCGCGGTGATGGTGTCGAACAGCGGCGGCGCGCCGGTGCTGGTGCGCGACCTCGGGCGGCTGCAGTTCGGGCACCAGGAGCGCGGCGGCATCCTGGGCAAGAACACCGACCCCGACACGATCGAGGGCATCGTGCTGATGCTCAAGTACGAGAACCCCTCGCGCGTGCTCGAGGGCGTGCACCGGAAGATCGACGCGCTGCAGGCCGAGCTCGCCCCGCTGGGCGTTCGCATCGTGCCCTACATCGACCGCGACGACCTGGTGAAGCTCACGGTCGACAAGGTGACGCACACCGTGCTCGAGGGCATGGCGCTGGTGTGCTTCGTGCTCATCCTGTTCCTCGGCAGCCCGCGCAGCGCGGTGGTCGCGGCGATGGCCATCCCGATGTCGCTGGTGACGGTGTTCATCGTGATGCACTTCACCCGCATGCCGGCCAACCTGTTCTCGCTCGGCGCGATCGACTTCGGGATCATCGTGGACGGCGCCATCGTGGTGATGGAGGCGATCCTGCGGCGGCGCGAGGAGGAACCGAACGCCACGCTCACCGAGGGCAACATCCTCGAGACCGTGAGCCACGTGTCGGGGCCGATCTTCTTCGCCACGCTGATCATCATCACGGCCTACTTCCCGCTGTTCGCCTTCGAGCGCGCCGAGGGCAAGCTGTTCCGGCCGATGGCCTTCACGGTCGGCTACGCGCTGGTCGGCGCGCTGCTGTGCGCGCTCACGCTGATCCCGAGCCTGGCCTACGTGGCGCTGCGCAAGCCGCGGCGTCCCTTCGTCAACCGGCCGCTGCTGTGGCTCACCGCGGCCTACCGGCGCGCGCTCGACCTGCTGCTGGGGATGCCCGCCATCGCCTACGGCCTGGGCGTGGCCGCGCTGCTGGCGGTGGCCGTGCTCGGCGCCACGGCCGGGCGCGAGTTCCTGCCCGACATCGACGAGGGCGCGCTGTGGCTGCAGGTGCAGCTGCCCTCGGGCCTGTCGCTCGACAAGGCCAGCGAGATGGCCACCGAGCTGCGCCACGTGCTGCTCGAGTACCCGGAGGTCTCCTACGTGGTCACGCAGCTGGGCCGCAACGACGACGGCACCGACCCCTGGACGCCCTCGCACATGGAGGTGCCGGTGGGCCTCAAGCCCTATGCCGAATGGCCCGCGGGCACGCACAAGGCAGACTTCGTGCGCATGCTGGGCGAGCGCTTCGCGCGCATGCCGGGCTTCGACGTGGGCATCAGCCAGCCGATCATCGACGGCGTGAACGACGCCGTGGGCGGCGCCCACAGTCCGCTGGTGCTGCGCATCTACGGCGACGACCTCGCGGAGAGCCGGCGCATCGGCAACCGGATCGTCGAGCTGCTGGGCACGGTGCGCGGCACGGCCTCGGCCTCGCTGTTCCAGGAGCCGCCGATCCCGCAGGTGGTGATCCGGCTCGACCGCGAGGCGGCCGCGCGGCTGGGCGTGAGCGCGGCCGACGTGGCGGGCTTGGTGCAGACGGGCATCGGCGGCGCGCCCGTCATCACGGTCTATGCGGGTGCGCGCACCTACAACGTGTCGGTGAAGCTGCCGGCCAGCGCCAAGGGCGGTACCGAGGCCATCGGCGCGCTGCTGCTCAACGGCGCCAACGGCGCGAAGGTGCCGCTCGCGCAGGTGGCCGACATCCGCCTGCAGACCGGCGAGAGCACCATCTCGCACGAGATGAACGAGCGCCAGATCACGGTGCGCGTGGACAACCGCGACCGCGACCTGGCCTCCTACCTCGAGGAGGCGCGCGCGCGCATCGCGAAGGAAGTGCCCTTCGATCCCGCGAAGTTCCGGCTGCAGTGGGCCGGCCAGTTCGAGAACCAGCAGCGCGCGCAGGCGCGCCTGGGCGTGTCGCTCGCGATCGTGGTCGCGATCATGGCGGTGCTGCTGTTCTTCCAGTTCGGCAAGATCCGGCACGTGGCGCTGATCCTCGGCGTGGTGCCGATGGCCACGCTCGGCGGGCTGATCGCGGTCCACCTCGCGGGCGAGACGCTCAACATGGCGACCGCGGTGGGCTTCATCGCGCTGTTCGGCGTGTCGATACAGAACGGGATCATCATGGTCGCGAACTTCCGCCGCGTGCGCGGCGAGGGGCTGGCGCTGCGGGCCTCGGTGCTCGAGGGCGCGACCGAGCGGCTGCGACCGGTGCTGATGACGGCCTCGGTGGCCTCGGTCGGCATGCTGCCCGCGGCGCTGGCCACGGGCGTGGGCACCGACGTGCAGCGCGGGCTGGCCACGGTGGTGGTCGGCGGCCTGGTGGTGTCGACCCTGCTCACGCTGTTCATCCTGCCGGCCTTCTACTACGCGATGGAGCGGCTGTTCGAGCGCAAGGGCTGGGGCGTGCGCTCGCGGCGCGATCGCTGAAGCGGAGAGAACGATGAACAAGAGCATTCCCGCCGCGTTGGCCGTCGCGCTGTGCCTGGCCGGCTGCGCGGCCGGTCCCGACTACGCGCGCCCGCCGCTGGACCTGCCCGCGCGCTACACGGCCGCGCCGCCGCTGGCCGAGGCCGGCGAGGGCGTGCCGCTGCCGCGGCTGTCGCCCGGCCTCGACATCCCGGCCCAGTGGTGGGCCGCCTTCCACAACGAGCCGCTGAACGCGCTGGTGGCGCAGAGCCTGGCCGGCAATCCCGGCGTGGAGGCCGCCGACGCGGCGCTGCGCGCGGCGCGCGAGAACGAGGCGGCCCAGCGCGCGGCCTTCTGGCCCGTGCTGACGGCCGGGCTGGCGCCCACGCGCCAGCGCGTGGCGAATGCGGTCGCGAGCCCGGTGTCGTCGAACGCGAGCCTCTACACGCTGCACACGGCGCAGCTCAGCGTGAGCTATGCGCCCGACGTGTTCGGCGCCACGCGCCGGCAGGTCGAGGGCGCGCAGGCGCAGACCGAGGCGCAGCGCTTCCAGCTGCTCGCCGCGCGGCTCACGCTCAGCAGCAACGTGGTGGCGGCCGCGATCGCCGAGGCCTCGCTGCGCGCGCAGCGGCGTGCCACGCTGGCGATCGCCGAGAGCCAGTCGCAGGCGCTGCAGGCCTATCGCCGCCAGCTCGCGCTGGGGCAGGTCGCGCAGGCCGACGTGGAGGCGCAGGCCGCCCTGCTGGCCGCGACCGAGGCCGCCGTGCCCGCGCTCGACAAGCAGCTCGCGCAGCAGCGCAACCAATTGGCGGTGCTCGGCGGCCACTACCCGAGCGAGGAGGTGGCCGCGCGCTTCGAGCTCGACACGCTGGCACTGCCCACCGAGCTGCCGCTCGCGCTGCCCGCGCTGCTGGTCGAACACCGGCCCGACGTGCGCGCCGCCGAGGCCCAGCTGCAGGCCGCGAGCGCGGCCATCGGCGTCGCGGTGGCGGCGCGGCTGCCGGCCGTGACGCTGAGCGCGAACCTCGGTTCCTCGGCCTACACGCTGTCGCAGCTGTTCCATTCGCCCGCGATGTTCTGGACCGTGGCGGCCGGTGTCGCGCAGCCGCTGTTCGATGCCGGCGCGCTCGGCCACCGCGAGGCGGCCGCGCGCGCCTCGTTCGACGAAGCGGCCGCGCAGTACCGCGCGACCGTGCTCTCGGCCTTCCAGGACGTGGCCAACACGCTGGCCGCCATCGATGCCGACACGCGCGCGCTGCAGGCATCGGTGCGGGCCGAGCGCACCGCCGCGCAGGCGCTCGCGCGCACCCGTGCGCAGCTGCAGTGGGGCGATGCCAGCGCGCTGGCGCTGCTGCTCGCGCAGCAGCAGCAGGCGCAGGCCGAGATCAACCTCGTGCAGGCGCGCGCGCAGCGGCTCACCGACGCGGCCGCGCTGTTCCAGGCGCTCGGCGGCGGCTGGTGGAACGCGCCCGCCGATCCACGCCCGCCGACGGCTGCCCCCGTCGCTTCTTCCTCGTCTTCTTCTTCGAGCGCAACGCCATGAACATCAGCCGCCACGAGATGGGCCCGCGCTTCAGCGAGATGGTGACCGTCGACCTCGGCGCCGCCCGCCTGCTCTACCTGTCGGGGCAGGTGGCGGAGAACCCCTCGCTCGACGTGACCGGACAGATGCGCCAGATCCTGCGCCAGATCGACGACCTGCTCGGCCTCGAGGGCGCCACGCGCGAGAACCTGGTCAGCGTCACGATCTACCTGCGCACGGTGGGCGACTACGCCGCGATGAACGCGGTGTGGGACGAATGGGTGCCGGCGGGCCACACGCCGGCGCGCGCGACCGTGGGTGCCAGGCTGATCGATTCGGAGTACCGCGTGGAGATCCAGGCCACGGCCGCGGTGGGAGCGCGCGGCTGATGCGCGGCCTCGGCGGCGTGCTGGCGGCGTGCCTGTTCGCGCTGGCCGGCTGCGCCGGGCTCGCGGCCAGCCATGCCGACTTCGTGGCCGGCTGGCGCACCGGGCGCGTCGAGGCCCTGGGCCGCGCCGGCGAACTCGCGCGCGGCATGTACCGCGACTGCGCGCCGCGGGCCGGCGCGGACGAGCCCTATGCGGTCGTGCGCTACCACGACGGCGGACTGCGCACGCGCGCGCTCGGCACCACGCGCCTGCCGCCGGACCTGCGCGTCGGCGACACCGTGCGCGTCGACGTGCTCGATTGCAGCGCGCCGCTCGAGCTGCTCTCGCGGCCGGCGCCCGCCGACGCGTCGTGAGGGCCCGGTGACGCACGCGCAACGGCGCGCGAAGTCAGGCGGCGGTGGGGTGCGGTCCCTATAAATCCCGCCCATGACTTCTGGATCGACGCCCGTGCCGGGCCGCTTTCTTCCCGCCGCCGCCACGGCCCGCGAACCGATCGAGCGCTGGGTGCCCGCGTTGCTCGTCGCGCTGGTGCTGGCGTGGGCCTGGCCGATGGTGGCGCTCGACGTCACGCCGCCCTGGGACAACGTGGAGGAGCTGTTCTGGAGCGGCAGCCTGCAGTGGGGCTACTACAAGCATCCGCCGCTGCCGAGCTGGCTGCTGAGCCTGCCGGTGGCGCTGCTCGGCCGGCAGCCGTGGCTGACCTACGTGGCCGGCGTGGGCTGCGGCGTCGGCGCGCTCTACCTGCTGTGGCGCTGGTCGCGCGAGATGATGACGCCGGCACGCGCCGCCTTCGCGCTGCTGCTGGGCACGCTGGTCACCTACCACGTGCAGCGCGCGGTGGTCTACAACCACAACACGGTGCAGCTGCTGCCGCTCGCGGGCTACTGGTGGATGCTGTGGCGCGTGCTGCGGCCGGCCGGAAGCGGGCGCGCCGACTGGGTCTGGCTCGGGCTGTTCGCGGCCCTGTCGATGCTCACCAAGTACAGCGCCGCGGTGCAGTTCGCCGTGGGCCTGGGCTTCGTGGTCCGCCAGGGCCTGTGGCGCGACGCGCGCGTGCGGCGCGACCTGCTGCTGGCCACCGGCCTCGCGTTGCTGCTGCTGTCGCCGCACCTGTGGTGGGTGCTGCAGCACGGCGACACCACGGTGCTCTATGCGCGGCACTCGGTCCATTCGGTGCATGTATCCGGCAGGCACCTGCTGCCGCGGCCGGTGTTCGTGCTGCTGGTCCAGCTCGCGCGGCTGTCGCCGATGCTGCTGTTCATCGGCTGGGCCTGGTTCGCGCAGCGGCGCGAAGCGGCCACGCAGCGGGCGCCGCTGCCCGCCGCATTCGACCGGCGCTTCCTGGCCTGGGCGACCCTCGGTCCCACCGTGCTGGTGCTGGTCGCTTCGGCCTTGCTGCATTCGCGGCTGATTCCGGCCTGGCTCACGACCTTCTTCCTGCCGCTGGGCGTATGGGCGGCCGCCTCGCTGCCATGGCTCGACGTGGAGCGCTGGAGCCGGCGCCGGTGGCAGGCGGTGCTGGCGGTGGTGGGACTGCTGCACATCGCCACCGCCTGGGGCTATGCCGGCGTCGACGGGGTCTGGAGCGCGCGGGCCGGCCGCGCCACGCGCGCCAACCTGCCATCGCAGCGCATCGCCGCGGCGGTGGAGGCGACATGGCGCGATCGCATGGGCGAGCGTCCCCTGACGCTGCTGGTCGGCGATACCTGGTTCGCGGGCGCCGTCGCGCTGCGGATGGATCCCGGCGTGCGCCTGCTCATCGACGGCGACGAGCGGACCTCGCCCTGGCTGGCACCGGGCGTGCTGGCGCGCGAGGGTGGCATGGTGCTGATGCTCGACACGCGGCCGTTCCAGGCCGAGGGGCCGTTGCTCGAGCCCTTGATGAAGACCGTGGACTGCGCCGGCAGCATGGAATTGCCCTGGACCGGCGAGGGGCCCGATCGCCGCGTGCGTCTGCGTTGGGGCATCGTGCTGGCGGAGAACGAACGCGGCGCGCCGGGCATCGCCTGCGGCCACGATCCGCAGGCGAGCGCCGCGCGCTGAGCCGGCCGCCGCGCGTCGCGCGCGATCAGTGCCCGGCCGGAAAGCGCAGCGTGACCGCGAGGCCGCCCCAGGCGCTGTCCGACAGCGCGACCGTGGCGCCGTGCATCGCGACGATGTCGCGCACGATCGCCAGCCCCAGGCCGCTGCCGTCGCCGGTCGCATCGCGGCCGCGCACGAAGCGCTCGAGCACGGCCTCGCGTTCGTCCTCGGGAATGCCCGGTCCCGAGTCGCTCACGCGCAGCGCCGGCGGATCGCTCTCGAACTCCACCAGCACGCGCCCGCCCGGCGGCGTGTAGCGGATCGCGTTGTCGAGCAGGTTGCTCAGCGCGTCGGCGATCAGCTCGGGTTGCACCGCGACGCACACCGGCCGTTCGGGCGCCGCGAGTTCCAGCTCGATCGCGCGCGCCGAGGCCTGCTCGATGTGGGTGGCGCCCACGTCCTGCGCCAGCGCGACGAGGTCGATGCGGCGCCGGTCGAGATCGGCGCGCGCCTCGGGGTCGAGGGCGCCGAAGGTCAGCAGCTGCTGCACCAGCCGTCCCGAGCGCTGGATCGAGCCGCCGAGCTCGTCGACGATGCGCCGCATCGCCTGCGGATCGGGCGCCTCGCTGGCACGCGCCAGCCCGAGCTGCAGACCGGTCAGCGAGGTGCGCAACTGGTGCGCCGCCGTTGCGGCGAACTGCCGCTCGCGCGCCAGCATGGTCCGGATGCGCGCGAGCAGCTCGTTGTGCGAACTCGCGAAGGCCTGCAGCTCGCGCGGCACTTCGTCCACGCCGATGGGATCGAGCGAGGCATGCGAGCGCTCGTTCCAGCGCGTGGCGATGGCCTGCAGCGGCCGCACCGTGCGGCGCACCGCGATCGCGATGGCGAGCGCCGCCGCCACGACCAGCGCGACGACGGGCCACAGCAGCACCCAGAGTTCCTGCTCGGCGCGATGGCGCTTGGTCAGCGTCTCGCCCATCAGCATCGTGACCGGCGCGGCGCCGGGCCGCGTCAGCTCGACGCGCACCACGCGCACCGGCTGGCCCAGGTACTCGGCATCGAAGGCCTCGCCGCGGCGGTAGTGCACGCGCGCGGTGCCGCCGTCGGGCAGGCCGGGCTGCCCGGCCAGCAGGCGGTCGGACTGCGTGACGCTGAACCAGTTCTGGTCGATCTCGTCGAACAGCAGCATGGCCTTGAGCTGCGGCGACATGTCGATCGCCGCGATGCCCCGGTCGTCGTAGCGCAGCAGCGCGATGCTCGAGCGCGCGGCATCGAGCAGCCAGCGGTCGAACACGCGTTCGATCACCGCGTGCGTGTAGTGCAGGCCGAAGCCGCCGGCCACGGCCATCATCGTGATCAGCGGCAGCATCAGGCGCAGCAGCAGCTCGCGCCGCAGCCAGCGGATGCGGCGCGGCGGTTGTGGCGGCAACGCTTCCATCAAGCCTCCTGCGCGCCGGGAGCGGCCGCGTCGAGCACCAGCATGTAGCCGAAGCCGCGCACCGTGCGCACCTGCACGCCCGCGTCGACCAGCTTGCGGCGCAGGCGCGAGACGTAGATCTCCGAGGCGCTGTCGCCGAGCTCGATGTTGCGCTCGGCCAGCGCATCGACCAGCGCGCGCTTGGCGACCAGCCGCGGCGCGCGCTGCATCAGCAGGCCCAGCACCTCGAACTCGCGCGGCGCCAGCTCGAGCACGCGGTCGTCCACGTAGGCCCGGCCCAGGTCGCCGCGCCAGGTCAGGCGGCCATAGTGCAGGTGGTCGCCGCGCGCCACCTGGGCGCGGCGGCCGAGCACCTCGATGCGCGCATCGAGTTCCTCGGGCGCGAAGGGCTTGACCAGGTAGTCGTCGGCACCGCCCTGCAGGCCCAGCACGCGGTCGGCCACGCGGCTGCGCGCGGTCAGGATCAGCGCGGGCGTGAGGCGGTCGCGCTGGCGCAGTCGCCGCAGCCAGTCCAGGCCGTCGCCGTCGGGCAGGTTGAGGTCGAGCACGATGAACTCGAAATCCTGCACGTCGCGCTCGGCCAGCGCGCGATCGGCCTCGGCGAGATCGCCGCAGCCGCGCACCACCCAGCCGCGCTGGCGCCAGCGCAGTTGCAGTTCCCGCGAGATCACGGGGTCGTCTTCGATCAGCAGCAGGAGCATCGCGGTGCGAGGCGGCGGGACGCGGGGGCGGAGGGGCCGCCATTGTCGGCCAGCGGCGGCGCGCTCACGAGGTCGGCGCGCGCTGCCACCAGCCGCCGCCCGAGGCCTGGAACAGCGCGGCGCTGTCGCCCAGGCGCGCGGCCTGCGCCTGCACGCGCACGAGCATCGCCTGGTCGTGGGCCTGCTGCGCATTGAGCAGCGCGAGGCGGTTGACGTCGCCGAGCCGCAGCTGGCGACGCACCAGTTCCAGCCCGGTGCGGGCCTTCTCCTCGGCCAGCGCCGCGTCCTGCAGCGATTGCGCGTTGGCCTGGATCGACTGCAACGTGTCGGCCACGTTCTGCAGCGCCGCGATCACGGTCGCGCGGTACTGCGCATCGGCCTGGCGCAGCCCTTCCTCGGCCGCGCGCTGGCGGTGTTCGAGCGTGCCGCCGTCGAACAGGGTCTGCCCGACATTGCCCGCGAGGCTGAAGAAGCGCCCCGACTTCAGGAACATCTCGCCGAGCCGGCTGGCCGCGCCGCCCCAGCTCGCATCGATGGAGAACTGCGGCAGCCGGTCGGCCACCGCCACGCCGACCTGCGCGGTGGCGGCATGCAGCTGCTCCTCGGCGGCGCGGATGTCGGGCCGCTGCTCGACCAGGCGCGAGGGCAGGGCCAGCGGCAGTTCGCGCGGCAGCACCAGCGCATCGAGGTCGAAGTCGATCGCGAGGTCCTCGTCGGGGCCATCGCCGGCCAGTGCGCGCAGCAGGTTGTGCGTCTGCTCGCGCTGCTTGCGCAGCGGCGGGAGCTGCTGGCGCGCCTGCGCGAGCGCGAGTTCCTGCTGCGCCAGGTCCTGCCGCGCCGCGTAGCCGGCCCGCAGCTGGCGCTGCACCAGTGCCACCGCCTGTTCGTTGGCCTCGACGATGCCCTCGGCGATCGCGAGCTGCCGGCGCAGCAGCGCCTCCTGGATCGAGGCCGCCACCAGGTTCGAGGCCAGCGTGAGGCGCGCCGCCTCGAGCTGGTAGTGCTGCATCCGCGCCTGCGCCTCGAGGCTCTCGAGCTGCCGGCGCTGGCCGCCGAAGATGTCGGGCGCATAGCCGACCGTGAGCTGCGCGGTGTGGAAGTTGTAGATCACCGGCGCGTTGAAGGGCGCGCTGCCACCTTCGCTGGCCGGCGTGCCCTGATAGGTGGAGATCACGCTGCCGTTGCCCTGCACGCCTGGCGAGTTGCCGCCGAGGTTGCCCGCGATCTTGGTGCGCGCCGGCGAATAGCCGATACCGACCGTGGGAGCGAAGAAGCCGCGCTGCGCGTAGACGTTCTCCTGCGCCGCACGCAGCGCGGCCTGCGCGGCCTCGAGCGTGGGGCTGCGCGCCAGTGCGCGTGCGATCAGTGCGTCGAGGCGCGGCGAGCCGAACAGCGTCCACCAGTCGGCCTGGATGTCCCGCCCCGGCGCGAAGCGCTGCGCGTCGCCGCCGGGCACCGGTGCCGACGCGGTGTCGAGCGGCAGCGCCGACGGGGCATAACCCTTGGATGCGGGCGCATCGGGGCGCCGGAAATCGGGGCCGACCGTGCAGCCGGCCAGCAGTGCCACGCAGGCCAGCGCGAGCAGCGATCGAACGCGGGGATAAAACAAGGCGGGGGCATGCATCATCGCGGGCTCCGGTGCATCAGGGCGCGGCCGCCGGGCGCGCCTCGCGCGCCTGCTGCGGTTCGTCGTAGAAATCGCCGAAGCGGCGGATCGCCACCGGCAGCACCAGCAGCGTGAACAGCGTGCCGGTGACGATGCCGCCGACGATCACGCAGGCGAAGGGCCGCTGGGTCTCGCTGCCGATGCCGTGCGAGAGCGCGGCCGGCAGCAGGCCCAGGCCCGCCATCAGCGCCGTCATCAGGATCGGGCGCAGCCGCGTCGTCGCCCCTTCGACGATCGCCGTCGCGACCGCCGCGCCCGAGCGCACGCGCGCCATGATCTCCTCGACCATGATCACGCCGTTCTGCACCGAGATGCCCGCCACCGCGATGAACCCGACCGCGGCCGAGACCGACAGGTGCAGGCCCGCAAGCCCGAGCGCCGCGAGCCCGCCCACCAGCGTGAACGGCACCATGCCGAGCACCAGCGAGGCCAGCCGCACCGAGCGGAAGGCCCAGAACAGCAGCGAGAAGATCAGCAGCGCCGTGAACGGCACGATCACCGCAAGCCGCGCCGCGGCCCGCTGCGAGTTCTCGAACTGCCCGCCCCACACCAGCTGGTAGCCCGGCGGCAGCGCGACCTGGCGTGCCACGGTGCGCTGCGCCTCCTCCACGAAACTGCCCTGGTCGCGCCCCAGCAGGTTGACCTTGACGATGACCATGCGCGAGCCCGACTCGCGGAAGATGCGCGAGGCGCCCTGGCGCACCTCCACGTTCGCGACCTCGCCCAGCGAGATGGTGCCAGGGCCGTTGCCGACCTGCGTGCCGGCCACGGCGAGCTGCAGTCCGCGCACCGCGTCCACGCTGTCGCGGTGCGGCTGCGCGAGCCGCACCACCACGTCGAAGCGGCGGTCGGCGTCGTAGAAGCTGGTGGTCGAGGCGCCCGACATCGACTGGCCGATGACGTTGTCGACGTCGTTGACCGTGAGGCCGTAGCGCGCGAGCCGCGCGCGGTCGGGCGTGACGACCAGCTCGCTCTGCCCGCCGATGCGCGTGCTGTCCACGTCGGTGGCGCCGGGGATGGCGCGCAAGGTGGTGGCGACCTTCTCGCCGAGCTCGTCGAGGATGTCGAGGTTGTTGCCGATCACCTTCGCGACGATCTCGCCGCGAAAGCCCGACAGCGACTCCTCGACGTTGTCCTGGATCACCTGCGAGAAGTTGGTGCTGATGCCGGGGATGTCTTCCAGCTTGGCCGACATGTCGGCGATCAGCGCTTCCTTGCCCGCGAAGCGCCAGCCCGAGCGCGGCTGCAGGTCGACCAGGATCTCGAGGTTGTTCGGCCCCTTCGGGTCGGAGCCGTCGTCGGGCCGGCCGACCTGGCTGATCAGCCGCGCCACCTCGGGGTACGTCAGCAGGGTGGCGCGCACGCTGCGTTCCACCTGCTTGGTGGTCTCGAGCGCGGCCGAGGTCGGCAGCGTGATGGTCAGCCAGATGTTGCCCTCGTCGAGCTTGGGCAGGAACTCGCTGCCCAGCCGCGGTGCCAGTCCCAGCGCGAGCGCCACGGGCAGCGCCGCGAGCCACAGCGTGCGGCCCGCGTGGCGCATGGTCGCGGCGAGCAGGCCGCGGTAGCGCGCCTGCAGCCAGTCCAGCCAGGGCTTGTGCTTCTCGGCCAGGGTGCGGCGCTGCAACACGGTGGCCAGCAGCGCGGGCAGGTGCGTGAAGGTCAGCAGCACCGCGCCGAGCAGCGCGAAGCTCAGGGTCAGGGCCACCGGCGTGAAGATCTTTCCCTCCACGCGCTGGAAGGTGAAGATCGGCACGAAGGCCAGGATGATGATCGCCTTCGAGAACAGCACCGGATGCGCGAGATCGCTCACCGTGTGGTGCAGCACGCCCAGCCGCTGGTGGCGCGCCTCGGGCGAATCGGCGTCGAGCGCGGTCTTGGCCGCGAGCCGCACCATCAGCGCCTCGACGATCACGACCGCGCTGTCGATGATGATGCCGAAGTCGACCGCGCCCAGCGAGATCAGGTTGGCCGACACGCCGCGCGCGGTGATCAGGATGAAGGCGAACAGCAGCGCGAGTGGGATCACGGTGGCCACCACCAGCGCCGCGCGCCAGCTCGAGAGGAAGATCACGAGCACCGCCACCACCAGCAGCGCGCCCACCACCAGGTTCTCGACCACCGTGGCGACCGTGTGGTGCACGAGCTGCGTGCGGTCGTAGATCGGCAAGATCTTCACGCCGGCCGGCAGGCGCGGCTCGAGCTGCGCGATGCGCTGGCGCAGCTCGGCATTGATCTTCGCCGGATCGCCGCCCTTGGTCATCGAGACGATGCCCTCGACGATGCTGTCGCGTTTGCCCGCTGCGGCGATGCCCAGGCGCGGGCGCTCGCCCTCGCGCACCTGCGCCAGGTCGGCCACCGTCACGGGACGGCCCTGGCGCGAGGCGACCACCGCCGCGCGGATGTCGGCGAGGCTGTCGAACAGCCCGCTGGCGCGCACCACCAGCGAGGTGTCGCCGCGTCGCATCAGCCCGCCGCCCGCGCTGCCGTTGGCATTCGAGACCGCCTGGCCGAGCTGGTCCAGCGTCACCTGGTACTTGCGCAGTGCCACCGGGTCGACCTCGATCTGGAACTCCCTGAGCGCGCCGCCGAAGGTGACGATGTCGGCCACGCCGGGCGTCATGCGCAGGAACGGGCGCACGGTCCAGTCCTGCAGCGTGCGCGCCTCCACCTCGGACAGGCCCGGCGCCTCGAGCGTGTAGCGGTAGATCTCGCCGACGGCCGTCGACAGCGGCGCGAGCTGCGGCTGCACGCCGGTGGGCAGGTCGACGGTCGAAAGCTTCTCGAGCACCTGCTGGCGCGCGAAGTAGTCGTCGGTGCCGTCGGCGAAGGTCAGGGTCACGATCGACAGGCCGGTCATCGTGACCGAGCGCACGTTCGACAGGCGCGGGATCCCCGCCACCTCGCGCTCGATCGGCAGCGTGACCGAGCGCTCCATGTCCTGCGGCGCCGCGCCGGTGCGCTGCGAGATCACGCGCACCTGTACGTCCTGCACGTCGGGGAAGGCCTCGATCGGCAGGTTCGAGGCCGCGTAGCCGCCGAAACCCACGAGCGCCGCGACCAGCACGAACACGAAGACGCGCTGCGTCAGCGCGAAGGCGATGAGCCGCTGCATCACGGCCGCTCGCTCGCGCGGGTCGTCAGCTCGGCGTCGAGCAGCAGCGCACCCGCCGTGACCACGCGCTCGTTGCCCGCCAGGCCCTCGCGCACGTAGCTGGTGTCGCTGCCCTGCGCCAGCAGTTCGACCTGGCGGCGCCGGAACGCGCCGGGCGACTCCTCGACGAACACGTAGCTGTGCACGCCGCGGTTGACCAGCGCCTCGTTGGGCACGCGCACGCCGCTGCCGTCCTCCTGCAGCAACTGCGCACGCACGAACATCTCGGGCAGCAGTTCGAGCCCGGCGTTGTCGAGCTGCGCGCGCACCGGCACGCGCCGGGTGTTGGTGTCGACCGCGTGGCCGACCTGGCGCACCGTGGCGGCGAAGCGCCGGCCCGGATAGGCATCCGACTCCACGCTCACCGCGCTGCCCAGCTTGATCCGGCCGAGCAGCCGCTCGGGCAGGTCGATCATCAGCCACAGCCGCCGCGGATCTGTGACCACGAACAGCGGCGCCGCCATGCCCGGCGCGACCTCGAGCGCCGGCGTGGCCGTGCGCTCGGCGACCAACCCGTCCATCGGGCTGACCAGCTGCGGGCGCTGGCCTTCGCCGCGCAGCCCGCGCGGATTCATGTTCTGCAGCCGCCGGCGCGCGCGCTCCACTTCTTCCAGCGCCTGCGCATGGTCGGCCTCGAGCGCCTCGAGGTCCTTGTGCGCGATGGCATCGCCCGGCGCCAGCTCGCGCCCGCGTTCGGCCGCCAGCTGCTTGCGCTTCTCGTCGGCCAGCGCCTTGCCGAGGTCGGCGCGCGCCGTGCCGTAGTCGGGCGAGTCGATGTCGGCCAGCACCTGGCCGGCACGCACGCTGTCGCCGGGGCCGACGCGCAGCGCCACGATGCGGCCCGAGAAGCCGACGCCGATGCGCGCCGTCGCGTCCTCGTCGTAGACCAGGCGCGCGCTCAGCGGTTCGGCCAGGGGCAGCGGCACGCGAGGCATGGCGTCGGTGCGGATCATCGCGAGCTGGGCCGCGCCCTTCGGGTAGCGCAACTGCTCGGGATCGGCGGCGCTGGCTGTGTTGCTCGCGCCCGCAGGCGGTGTGGACGGCCCGGCATCGGAGCGCGGCGCGCGCCAGACGAGGAATGCCGCGCCGGCGAGCACCAGCAGGGCGAGAAGGACCAGGAGGACCCGGCGGGAGGCAGGAGGACGCAGGCTCATCGGTGCGGCGGTACGTACGGACCGACCGTGCGGGCACGACGTCGGAGAAGGAGGGAGCCGACCAGCCTAGGCCGCGAAGCTTTCGGGAAGCTATCTATCCACGGGCGGCGCTCCGGCAATCGCCACCGGCTTGCGAATGCGCGGTCGATGCGCGATCCTGAAGAGCGCGCATCGTGCGCCGCCTGTCATGGCCACAGCCACCCCCCTCGTCAACGGAACCCTTTCCAGAACCATGAGCAAACTGGACCTCAGGCAGGTCGAGCTGCGCCGGCTGCTGTCGGACGCACGACCCACGCAGGTCTTCGAGGACCTGCTGCAGCGCGGCCTGGTCGCCTGCCGGCAAGACTTCGGGTCGCTGCTGCTCGAGGTCTTCCCGAGGATCGATTCGACCGTGGTCGCGATGCTGTGGCGCTGGCGGCGGGACGGGGAGTGGCATCCGGCGCTGTCGGATGCGCATGTGGATTCGCAGGTGAGGCGGCTGCTGGCGGAGGCGGGGTACTTCGATGCGGTGTTGCAGGGGGCCGAAACCGAGAGATCCGGCGGCGCCTGAGAGGCGGTCCGGCGCATTGCCGGGGGCATCGGGCGGCCCGGCGAGCGGGCGGAGTGCCGAGGTGGCCCACCTATAATTCACCCCCGATGCCGCCCCTGGCATCGCCCTCGAATGCAGGCGCCTCGTCCCGCGACCGCGCCTTCCCCGCTTCCCCAATGTCTGCGCCCGTGCCCCCGTTCGTTCCCGATCCAGCCGGATCGCTTCCCACGCATTGCCCCTCGCTCCCGCGGTTTCGCAACGGCTTTGTCGGCGCGCAAGCGCTGAGCGCCCCGCGCCGCTGAAGCCCGCCCCGTGCAAGACCTTCTCTCCGGCGCCGGCCCGGTGCTGGCCTTCATGGCCTGCGTCGCCCTCGCCACCTACGCCCAGAACCTCACCGGCTTCGCCTTCAGTCTGATCCTGCTCGGCCTGGTCTCGGTGTTCCATATCGCGAGCGTGAGCGACGCGGCCAACGCGGCCACGGTGCTGAGCCTGATCAATGCCTGGACCTACTTCCGTGCCCGGCCCGGCCCGGTGCCCTGGCAGCTGATGAAGCCGGCGCTCAATGGCAGCACGGTGGGCGTGATCGTCGGGCTGATGCTGCTGACCTGGCTCAGCGGCAGCGCGGTCGACTGGCTGCGCGCGCTGCTGGGGGTGTCGATCCTCGGCTGCGCGGTGCTGCTGGTGTTGCAGGCGAAGCCGCTGCCGGCGATCTCGGGGCGCAAGAGCTTCGCCGTGGTCGGCTGCCTGTCGGGCGTGCTCGGCGGCCTGTTCTCGAGCTCGGGGCCGCCGATCGTGTTCCACATGTACCGGCAGCCGCTGGATCGCGAGCTGGTGCGGCGCGCGCTGCTGCTGATGTTCGCGTTCAACTCGCTGGTGCGGCTCGTGATCGTGGTGCCGACCGGGCACTTCTCGTGGCGTGCCGCGCTGCTCGCGGCCTGCGCGATGCCGGTGGTCTACGGGGCCACGCGCCTGCACCACCGGCTGCCCAACCGGCTGCAGCCGCGCACGCTCAAATGGCTGGTGGGCGGACTGCTGGCTGCCGCGGGTTCGACGCTGTTCGCCGCGGCCTGGGCCGCGATCGCGCACGGCTGAGCGCCACCGATCGCGGTGGCATGGCGCCGCCGCGCGGGGCCTTCACGAGGCGGCGGCTTACACGCGAAGTGCCCGAACCGCCCCTGTCGCGGCGCATGGCGCGCTGGAAAATCCGGCTGAAACCTCCCCAGGTCGTTCGCGTTGCACGAAGACAGGCACCGGTCGTCCCGGGCGTGTGTTCCTTCCAAAAAAAAGCCGCCCTCGCTGTCATGCCATCCTCGTCATCCCTCACCTCCACGGGAATTCCCGGCCTCGACGACATCCTGGGCGGCGGGTTGCCCGCGCAGCACCTCTACCTGGTCGAGGGCACGCCGGGCACGGGCAAGACCACGCTCGCGCTGCAGTTCCTGCAGGCCGGCCGCGCCGCGGGCGAGCGCGGGCTCTACGTCACCTTGTCCGAAACCTCCGAGGAACTGACCCAGGTCGCGGCCTCGCACGGCTGGTCGCTCGACGGCATCGAGGTCTACGACCTGGTGAGCGACGAGGGGCTCAGCGAAGAGGCCGAGCAGACGGTGCTGCATCCCTCGGAGTTCGAACTCGGCGAGACCACGCGCGACGTGATGCGCCTGGTCAACGAGCAGAAGCCGCAGCGCGTGGTCTTCGACAGCCTCTCGGAGATGCGGCTGCTGGCCCAGAGCGCGCTGCGCTACCGGCGCCAGATCCTCGCGCTCAAGCGCTTCTTCGCGCAGCGCGGCTGCACGGTGCTGATGCTCGACGACCGCTCGGGCGGCGATGGCGACCAGCACCTGCACAGCATCGCGCACGGCGTGCTGCACCTGGAGCAGAACACCAACGACTATGGCGCCGACAAGCGGCGGCTGCGCGTGGTGAAGCTGCGCGGCGTGAAGTTCCGCAGCGGAGAGCACGACTTCAACCTCGACCGCGGCGGGCTGCAGGTATTCCCGCGGCTGGTGGCCAGCGAGCACGAGCAGAAGATCGACGAGCGGCTGGTCTCGACCGGCACCCCGGCGCTCGACGCCCTGCTCGGCGGCGGCCTGACGCCCGGCAGCAGCCTGCTGCTGGCCGGGCCCGCGGGCGTGGGCAAGACCACCACCGCGATCAGCTGCGCCGTGGCCGCCGCGCGGCGCGGTGCGAAGGTCGCCTACTACCTGTTCGACGAGGGCCTGGGCACGCTGCGGCAGCGCTCGCGGGCACTGGGGCTCGATGTCGAGCCCTACATGAGCTCGGGCCACATCACGATCCGCACGCTGGACCCGGCCGAGGTCTCGCCGGGCCAGTTCGCGCATTCGGTGCGCATGGCGGTGGAGCAGGACGGCGTGCAGATGGTGGTGATCGACAGCCTCAATGCCTACCTGCACGCCATGCCCGGCGGCAAGTACCTGATACTGCAGATGCACGAGCTGCTGGCCTACCTGAACCTGCGCGGGCTCACCACGCTGCTGATCCTGTCGCTGCATGGCACCGTGGGCGAGATGCGCGCCGACGTGGACCTGAGCTACCTGAGCGATGCGATGCTGAACTTCAGGTACTTCGAGGCGCGCGGCAACCTGCTGAAGGCGATCTCGGTGATCAAGAGCCGCACCAACGCGCACGAGCAATCGATCCGCGAATTCCGCCTCGGGCCGCACGGCGTCGAGGTCGGCAAGGCGCTGAGCGACTTCCAGGGGGTGCTGTCGGGCGCGGCCCGCTACACGGGCACGCAGCCGTTGCTGGGCGATAGCGATATCGCCACGCCGACCCCATGAAAGGGCCGGTGTGGAAGACCGCATCCTGATCCTCGCGCCGCGCGGCCGGGATGCGCAGGTGATCCGGGCCGTGCTCGAAGGCCAGGCCATCGAATGCCTGGTCTGCCCCGACGCGTCGTCGCTGCTGGCGGAACTGGAGACCGCGGCCGCGGCCGCGGCCGCGATCGTGACCGAGGAGTCGCTGGCGGACGGCTTCGACGGCGCGCTCGGCGCCTGCCTGGCGCGGCAACCGGCCTGGTCCGACCTGCCCTTCGTGGTGCTGGCGATGCGCCAGTCAGGGCGGCGTTCGGCCAGCGCGCAGGCCTCGCTGCAGCAGCTGGGCAACTCGGTGCTGCTCGAGCGGCCGCTCAATCCCGAGACGCTCGCGAGCGCCGCGCGTTCCGCCCTGCGCGCGCGCCGGCGGCAGTACGCGACGCGCCGCCACCTGAACGACATCGAGGCGGCCAAGGCCACGGTCGAGCGACTCAATGCCGAGCTCGAAGGGCGCATCGCCACCCGCACGGCCGAACTCGCGGGCGCCAACGACTGGCTGATGCGCGAGATCGCCGAGCGCGAACGGCTGCAGGCCAACGTGGTGCAGGGCCAGAAGCTCGAGGCCATCGGCCGGCTCACGGGCGGCATCGCGCACGACTTCAACAACCTGCTGCACGTGGTCAACCTCAATCTGGAGTTCATCGCGCGGCTGGCGCCCGAGGGCAAGCTGACCGACTACGCGCGCCGCGCGAAGGAGTCGGTGGCGCGCGGCTCGCGCCTGACCGGGCAGCTGCTGTCGTTCGCGCGGGCGCGCAGCCTGGTGCCGCGGCTGCATGGCGTGAATGCGCTGGTCACCAATCTGCGCGAGCTCATCGAGGTCTCGGTCGGCTCGAAGGTGCGGGTGGCATTCGATCTCTGGGAAAGCGAACTCTGGGTGATGCTCGATGGCGCGCAACTCGAGATGGCGCTGCTGAACATGTCGGTGAACTCGCGCGACGCGATGCCCGAGGGCGGGCAACTGACCATCCGCACGGCATTGGCGAGCGCGCCCGACGGTTCGCCCCAGGTGCTGGTGAGCGTGGAGGACACCGGCAGCGGCATACCCAGCGCGGTGCTCTCGAAGGTGTTCGATCCCTTCTTCACCACCAAGGCCAACGGCCATGGCACGGGGCTGGGGCTGAGCCAGGTCTACGGCTTCGCCAGCCAGTCGGGCGGCCAGGCCGAGATCCGCAGCACGCCGGGCCAGGGCGCGACCGTGACCTTGCGCTTTCCGCTGTCGCAGCCCGAGCAGGCGGATGACACCGCATTGCCGCGCGAGCGCGAAGGCACCGCGCCCGCACGGCAGGACCCGCGCAGCGAGGTGCTGGTGGTGGAGGACGATGCCGAGGTCCGCCAGGGCATCGCCGAAGGCCTGCGCCTGCTGCAGTACACCGTGCGCGAGGCCAGCGACGGCCACAGCGGCCTGCAGGAGCTGCAGCGCCGCCGGCCCGACCTGCTGATGGTCGACTACCTGATGCCGGGCATGAACGGCGCCGAGCTCGCGGCGGCCGCGCGCCGGCTCTATCCGCAGATGCCGGTGCTGGTCGCGACCGGCTATGCCGACATGGCGGAGGTGCAGAAGGTGGTCGGTTCGCACTCCGTGCTGCGCAAGCCCTTCGACCTCGAGACGCTCAGCGGCGCGGTGAGCGCGGAGCTCGGCCGTGCGCGGACGACGGCGCAGGCCGCGGACGAGCGCGAACGGATCGTTTCCGGGTCATAAGCTCACAGCGATTCGTTCTTTGGCGCCGCGCGAGGTCTGGGCCACACTGCGGGGCCCATGTCTTCCCTCACCGTCATTCCCGACGCAGCCAGCCCGTCGGCCGATGCCGGGTTCGATGCCCAGGCCGACCGGGTGGCCGACTGGCTGCTCGGCAGCCTCGAGTGGAACGCCACGCTGTTCCACGTGGGCCAGTACTGCGGCCGCTGGCGCGCCTCGACGGCGGGCCGTGCGCGCGCGAGCTTCCACCTGATCCTCGAGGGCCGCTGCTGGCTGCATCGGCCGGGGCTCGAATCGGTGGCGCTGTCGCCGCGCGACGGCGTGTTCCTGATGCGCGACGTGCCGCATTTCCTCTCGCCCTATGCCGACCCCGGCATCGACTGCGCGCCGCGCGCGATGCAGCCGCTGTCGGCCAGCCCCGCGCTCGGCGAAACGGCACTGGCCTGCGGCTTCTTCTCGTTCGACGGGCCGCTGCGCGACCTGGTCGCGCAGTCCTTTCCCGACTGCCTGGTGCTGCGCGCCGACGACCTCGCGATGGCCTCGGCCGCGACCCTGTTCGACCTGATGCGCAGCGAGGCGCTGCGCGCCGGCACCGAGCCCTCGGTGCTGATGGACCGGCTGGCCGGCCTGCTGTTCTTCTATGGCCTGCGCCACGTGGCGCGCAGCGACGCGAACGCGCGTGGCTTCTGGGGGCTGCTGCGCCGGCGCGGCTTCGCGCCCTTGCTGGCGGCGCTGCTGCAGTCGCCCGAGCGGCCCTGGAGCGTGGCCGACATGGCGCAGCGCGTGCATCTCTCGCGCGCGGCCTTCTTCCGCCAGTTCGGCGAGGCCTGCGGCCAGTCGCCGCTGCAGTTCCTGCAGCTGCTGCGCATGCAGATCGCGGCGCGCAAGCTGACGCAGGGCGAGTCGATCGCGCAGGCTGCCGAGGCCGTGGGCTACGACTCCTATGCCGCGTTCTCGCGCACCTTCAAGCGCGTGATCGGCGAGCAGCCGGGCGCCTGGCAGCGCGCGCGCCGGCTCGATCGCAGCGAGGCCGCCGGCGTGACCGCGGGCGAGACGAACCGGCACAGATCCGAGACGCCCGGTCATTGATGCCCGCGAGCGCGCCGCGAAGAATCGGTGCCAGTTTCCGCACACCACGAGCCGCACCGACATGACACGCCTGACCCTGCACACCGAGACCTCCGCGCCCGAAGCCAGCCGTGCGCTGGTGGCGCGCGCCGCCGCCAACAACGGCTTCCTGCCGAACCTGATCGGCATCCTCGCCAATTCGCCGCAGGCGCTCGAGACCTACCTCGGCGTGGCCCAGACCACCGCGCGTGGCGAGCTCACGCTGGCCGAGCGCGAGGTGCTGCAGATCACTGCCGCGCGCATCCATGGCTGCGACTTCTGCGTGGCCGGCCATTCGGCCGCGGCGCTCAAGCAGGCCAAGTTGCCGGCCTCGGCCGTGGTGGCGTTGCAGCGCGGCGAGGCCACGGGCGAGGCCCGGCTCGATGCGGTGCGCGCCTTCACCGAGGCCGTGATCGCGAGCCGCGGCAAGGTGAGCGACGAGGCGCTCGCGGCCTTTCGTGGCGCGGGCTTCTCCGAGCGCCAGGTGCTCGAGGTGGTGCTGGGCGTGAGCCTGGCCACGCTGTGCAACTTCGCCAACAGCCTGGCCGGCAGCGCGGTCAATCCGCAGCTGCAGCCCTACCTGCCCGAGAACCTGCGCGCCGACGCAGCGCCCGCCCATGCTGGCTGAGGCCGACCGGCACTGGCTCGACGCGCAGGCCGAGGCGCTCGACAGCGACAACGCGCAGGCGCATGCCGTGCTGCCGCGGCTCGCGGCCGCCCAGCTGTTCGGCCTGGGCGTGCCGCGCGCGATCGGCGGGCAGGGCGGCGACACGCGTGACGCCATCGAGGCCATCGCCGCCGTGGCCGGCCATTCGCTCGCGGCGGCCTTCACCTTCTGGGGCCAGCGCGTCTTCATCGAATACCTGCTGCAGTCGCCCAACCAGGCGCTGCGCGAGCGCTGGCTGCCCGCGCTGCTCGACGGCTCGCTGGCCGGCGCCTCGGGGCTGTCGAACGCGATGAAGTTCCTCGGCGGCATCGAGGCGCTGCAGATCACGGCCACGCGGCAGGAGGGCGCGCCCGGCTGGCGGCTCGACGGCAGCGTGCCGTGGTGCACCAACCTGCGGCCGCAGGGCTTCGTGGCCGCGGTGGTGGTGCAGCGTGCCGATGGCGGCGCGCCTCTCGTGGCCGCGCTGCAGGGCGGGCAGGCGGGCGTGGAACGCAGCGCCGACCTCGACCTGATCGCGCTGCGCGGCAGCAACACCGCGTCGCTGCGCATCGAAGGCGCGCGGCTCGCGGCCGACGAACTGATCCACGACGAGGCCAACCGCTTCCTGCCCACGGCGCGGCCCGAGTTCCTCGGCCTGCAGTGCGGGCTGTCGATCGGGCTCGCGCGCGCCGCGCTCGCGACCGCGGCGCAGATCGGCGGTGCCGGGCGCGCGGTGCTCGACGCATCGCTGGTCGAACAGCGGCAGGCGCTCGATGCCACGGTCGATGCGCTCTACGCGGGCATCGCCGATGGCCGCTTCCGCACCCAGCCCGAGGCGCTGTTCCGCGCCCGGCTCGCGCTGGCCGACATCGCGCAGGCCGCGGTGCAGCTCGAGCTGCAGGCCAGCGGCGGCCGCGGCTACCACCGCGACCAGCCGCTGAGCCTGGCACGGCACTGGCGCGAGGTGGCTTTCGTGCCGATCGTGACGCCGAGCGTGGTGCAACTGCGTGGCGAACTCGCGCGCCGCGCGGCGCAGTCCGCATCGTGAGCGCCCTGGCTGCCGAGATCGGCCTCGACGAGGCCGCGAACGCGCCGCACCCGGTGCTCGAGGCACGCGATCTCGCCTTCGGCTTCGATGCGGCAAGGCCGGTGTTCAGCGGCGTGTCGCTCGCGGTGGCGCCGCGCGAGATCGTCTGCCTGCTCGGCGGCAGCGGCTGCGGCAAGTCCACCTTGCTGCGCCAGCTCGCGCGGCTCGAGGTGCCCGGCGTCGGGCATGCCGAGGGCGAGATCCGTTTTCTCGGCGAGGCTTCGAGCGCACCGCATCCGCGCGCGGCGCTGGTGTTCCAGCAGCCGGGCCTGCTGCCATGGCTCGACGCCGCGCGCAACGTGGGCTTCGGGCTCGACTTCGCGCGCCAGCCGAAGCTCGAACGCGAGCTGCGCGCGCGCCGCGTGCACGACGCGCTCGCGGCCGTGGGGCTCGCGGGGCAGGGCGGGCTCTATCCGTCGCAGCTGTCGGGCGGCATGGCACAGCGCGTGGCGCTGGCCCGGGCACTCGCGCGCGAGCCGGTGCTGCTGCTGGCCGACGAACCCTTCTCGGCGCTCGACGCCATCACCCGCACCGAGATGCAGGAACTGCTGGTCGACCTGGTGCACCGCTGGCGCACCGCCGCGCTGCTGGTCACGCACGACATCGACGAGGCGATCCTCGTCGGCGACCGCATCCTGCTGATGGGCGAGCGGCCCGGCCGCATCGTGCGCGAATGGCGCGTCGACATGCCGCGTCCGCGCAGCGATGGCGCCGCCTTCACCGCGCTGCGGCTCGACATCCTCGCCGCGCTGCAGGCCACGCGCCGTCATTCCTCCATCGAATCGCCACCCGGCATGCCAGAAAGAAAGCCCGTCGAATGACCGACCCGAATCCCGCCCATGGCGCCGCGCCGCGCGCCACCCATGTCTGCGCCTCGTCCGCCTGCGACTGCGGCCTCACGCGGCGCGACATGCTGCGGCTGTCGGCCCTGGCCGGCGCGGCGGTGGCGGCGCCCTTTCTCTCGGCCGGCGATGCGATGGCGCAAGGCTTCAAGGGCGATGACCAGCCCGTGAAGATCGGCTATCTGCCGATCACCGATGCCACGCCGCTGTTGATCGCGCATGCGCGCGGGCTGTTCGACAAGGAAGGGTTGCGTGCCGAGGCGCCGCGCATGTTCCGTTCGTGGGCGCAGATCGTCGAGGCCTTCGTCGCGGGCCAGGTCAACGTGATCCACCTGCTCACGCCGGCCACGCTGTGGGTGCGCTACGGCTCCAAATTTCCGGCCAAGATCGCGGCCTGGAACCACATCAACGGCTCGGCGCTCACCGTGCTGCCCGAGATCGGCAAGCTCTCCGACCTCGGCGGCAAGACCGTGGCGGTGCCGTTCTGGTATTCGATCCACAACGTGCTGCTGCAGGACATGCTGCGCGCCGAGGGCCTCAGCGCCGTCACCAAGGGCGCGGGCGCCGGCGGCGGCGTGGGTCCGAAGGAGGTCAACCTCGTGGTGCTGGCGCCGGCCGAGATGGTGTCGGCGCTGGCCGCGCGCTCCATCGCGGGCTTCATCGTGGCCGAGCCCTTCAACGCGGCGGCCGAGATCGCGGGCGTGGGCAAGGTGCTGCGTTTCTCGGGCGATGTCTGGAAGGACCATGCCTGCTGCGTCACCTTCCTGGCCGAGCGCGACATCGCCGAGAAGCCCGAATGGGCGCAGCGCGTGACCCATGCGATCGTCAAGGCGCAGCTGTGGACGCGCGACAACCGGCTCGACGCGGCACGGCTGCTGTCGAATGCCGGCGAGCGGCGCTACACGCCGCATCCGCCGCAGACCCTGGCCAAGGTGCTGGCCGCCACCGACTACGCGAGCTACGAGGCCAGCGGCGTGGTGCGTCACAAGGGCTGGAGCCAGCGGCGCATCGATTTCCAGCCCTATCCCTTCGCCTCCTACACCGAGCAACTGGTGCGCGCGGTGCAGGGCACCCGGGTCGAGGGCGAGAACGCCTTCCTGCGCGCGCTCGATCCGAAGTTCGTGGCGCGCGACCTGGTCGACGACCGTTTCGTGCGCAAGGCGATCGAGGCCGTGGGCGGGCCGCAGGTGTTCGGCGTGGCGCCGGACTACCAGCGGCGCGAGACCATCGCGGTCTGACGTGGGCCGCCGCCTAGGACTGCCGCTGGCCGGCCTCGCGCTCGCGCTCGTGCTGTGGTGGGCCGGCAGCGTCTGGCTCGCGCAGCGCACGCCCATCGCCACGGCCTTCGCGCCCGGACCGTCGGCGCTGGCGCTCGTGCGTCTCGTCGCCGGTCCCGACATCTGGCAGCACGCGCTGCTGAGCCTGCAGCGCGTGGCCATCGGCCTCGCACTGGCGATCGTGTTCGGCGTGCCGCTGGGCGTGCTCACCGGGCTGTGGCGCGGCTTCGCGCAGGCCAGCACGCCGGTGTTCCAGTTCCTGCGCATGATCTCGCCGCTGTCGTGGATGCCGATCGCCGTGATGGTGCTCGGCGTGGGCGACCTGCCGGTGTATTTCCTGCTGGCCTTCGCGGCCGTGTGGCCGATCCTGCTCAACACCGCGGCCGGCGTCGCGCAACTCGACCCGCACTGGCTCACGCTCGCGCGCAGCCTGTCGGCCACGCGCCGCGAGACCGTGCTGCGCGTGATCCTGCCAGGCATCACCGCGCACCTGCTCACGGGCGTGCGGCTGGCCATCGGCATCATCTGGATCGTGCTGGTGCCGGCCGAGATGCTGGGCGTGTCGGCCGGGCTCGGCTATTTCATCCTCGACACGCGCGACCGGCTCGCCTATTCGGAGCTGATGGCGGTGATCGTGCTGATCGGGGCGTTGGGGTATCTGCTCGATGGGTTGGCGCGCTGGTTGCATGCGCGGTGGACGCATGGGTGAGGGGGGCGCGTGCGGCAGGCAGGGGCAACCGAACAGGAAAACGAACCGGAAAATTCAGCCTTCTGAATGACGCAAGGACTTCATATAAAGCGTTGAATACATTGGTTTTTTAAGCAGAATCAACCGGCAAAAGAACCGGAAGCCATGAGCGAAAGACCGATCCCCCTGTCTGCCACGACCAGGCGAGCTTCATGAAGCGCCTGCCTCTCTTCGCAATCCTGCTGTGGCTTTGCATCGCCCTCGGCTCGGCCAACGCGGCGCCGCCGACCTACCAGGATCTGCAGGCTGACCCGGGCACTGTGCCGATGCAGCCAACCTGGCAATTGCGGCCGGTGAATGCATCAGCGCCGCCCTGGGAAGATATCTTCACTTTCACCATCGGCATCGCCCCGGACCTGATCGAAAAGGCGCGTTGGCTGAGCCTGAATCCGGGCAGGAACGGCGAGCGCGCGCCCGCGCTGTTCGACGCCCTCGATGGGCGAGTGCTTTTCCTGTCACCGACGGCGCGCAGCTTCTGCGATGGCCGCTGGCAGGTCGCGTGGCTGGAGCGCGTTGGCATCATCGTCATCGACGGCGCACTTCAGCCGACGCTCAAGGTGTGGCTGGTGGAGCAAAAGCCCGGCGGCGGACAACGGACCACCGTGGGCATCGGGCGCATCGATGCGCAAGGGCAGTGGGCCGTGCCGCCCGTGCGTTGCGATGGCAAGGACACGACATCCATCGACTCTCCCGCCGCTCTTTCCTACCTGATGCCCGACGAATCCAGGCAGGCGGCTTCCGATCTGCAGGTGGACACGGTCTACGCACAGCCCGGCTTGCGCGATGCCGCGGGGCAGTGGCGTACGCCGCCGCCGCCGCGTGACATCACCACGGCGCAATGGATGGACTACCAGCGGCAAATGCCGGCACCCGGCTCCACCGGCTCGGGCCTCATCGACGCGCGAGGCAGGATGGTGATCCCGTTCATCTTCGGCGGGCTGCCCGACGCGACGGCCCAGCGGCGCATCCGGCTCTGCACCGCCATCGGACTCGATCGCCAGCGCAACGCCAGCACGCCGCGCGCGTGCCGCTGGCAACGGCTGCACGGCGGCAACACCGACGCCGCGCTGCGGCCGGCCAAGGATGAGGACACCGGCCGATGGGGCTACCGGAACGCACAGGGCCAATGGGCGATCGCGCCGCAGTTCCAGGAGGCGCGAGCGTTCCGCCATGGCTATGCCGTCGTCGCGGGCGTGTTCCCCCAGGACTGGCGGCCGCCCGGGTGGCAGGACGAGCGGCCGATCATCCGGCAGTTCCACCGCATGGGCCGCCATTGGGTGGCCGAAGCCCTGGTGCGCAACGCGTCCACCGCCGGCGCATGGGAAATACGCTACGGCCTGCTCGACGATGCGGGGCAATGGCTGGCCGCCGTGCCACAGCCCACGCTGCACGTGGCCGTGCTGTTTCCGCCCGGCGGACGCAGCAGCCACTATGCCGGGATGCTGGCCAGCCATTTGCCCAGGCTGCTGGGACGCAACGTGCAGGTCGATCACGTGCCCAAGGCCACCGAGGCCGACTATCGCCGGCTGATGACGGAGGGCGGCAACGAGAAGGTCCTGCTCGCGGCGCTGAGGTTGCCGCGCGGAGGTATCGAGGGCGTGCACCAGGGCCCGCCGATCGATGCGCTGATGCAGGCCCTTCGCCCCGTCACGCTGCTGGCGTCGCAGCCGCTGGTGCTGGCCATCGACAGCACGAAGGCCGATGCGCTGGGCATTCACGACACGGACGACCTGCTCGCCTACGCGCGGGCCCACCCCGGCAGCCTGCGCATCGGCACGGGCGAAGACGGCTGGACCGGCCACCTCGCCTTCGGCCAGTTCCGCGCGCTGAGCGGCGTCGACGTGCAACGCGTGGTCTTCAAGGGCATGTACCCCGACTCGGACGTCATCACGAAGGAGCACGCGGTGGACCTGCTGTTCGCGCCCGTGAACGGCGTGGCGGTCGCGGTACGGCGCGGCCAGTTGCGCGTGCTCGGCACCACCGCCGACCCGGCGCGCCCGCAAAGCTTCGACGGTGTGTCGTGGCCGACGCTGGCCTCGAGCGCGCCGCTGGCCGGCTACGCGACGTACGACCACTTCAGCCTCTGGGCACCGGCGAATTCGGATGCCACGTCCAATCGCACCGTGCAGCAAGCCGTGGCCCAGGTGCTTGCCAGGCCCGAGGTGCGAAAGCAGCTGCAAGACCTTCAGGTGGTCAGCGGCGGTGGTTCACCCGAGAGCTTGCTGGCGCTGGAAGACGAAGAGCGCGAACGCTGGCTGCGTGCGCTTTCCTCGTCGGGGCGTTGATCGCGCTGCCGGGTCTTCGGGCGTGACGGCCTCGACCCTCGCGCTCATTCCGTCGCGAACCACGCCAGCGCCATCGCCGGCAACGCGAACCCGATCCACGACGCCAGCGGCCATCCGCCCTTCGCATAGGCCCAGGCACCGAGAGCTGACCCCACCGCACCACCGAGGAAGAAGGTGGCCATGTAGAGCCCGTTGAGGCGCGAGCGCAGTTCGGCACCGAGGCCGAAGATCGCGCGCTGCCCCAGGGTCATGTTGGCCGCCACGCCGAAGTCCAGCACCACCGCCGCGACCACCAGCAGGCTCAGCGACAGCGGCGATCCGCCATGGGTGAAGTGGGCCAGCAGGAAACTGCCCGCCACCGCGAGCATGGCGCCGATGGTCGCGCCGCGGCTCCAGCCGCGGTCGGCGGCGCGGCCGACCAAGGGGGCGGCCACGGCGCCCGCCACGCCCACCAGCGCGAAGAGGGCGATCTCGGCCTGCGACAGCCCGTAGGCGCTGCTCGCCAGCAGCAGCGGCGTGACGGTCCAGAACAGGCTGAACGATGCGAACAGGAAGGCGTGATAGAGCGCGCGCCGCTGCAGGACCCGCGTGGTGCGCGCGAGCCGCACCATCGATGCGAGCAACTCGCCGTAGCGCAGCCGGTGCGACGGCGTGCGCGTCGGCAGCGCCAGCGCGAGGACCAGGGCCAGCACCAGCATCAGCGCCGAGGACAGCACGAACACCAGGTGCCATGACGACAGCTGCGCGACGAAGCTCGCGGCCGGCCGCGCCCCCATGATGCCCAGCATCAGCCCGCTCATCACGCTGCCGACGGCACGTCCGCGCCGCGCCTCGGGCACCAGGTGGGTGACGTAGGGCACCAGCACCTGGACCGCCACGGTGCCGAGCCCGATGAACAGCGCCGCCGCCAGGAAGGGCAGCGGATGGGTGGACAGGCCCGCGGCCAGCAGCGACATCGCATCGATGCACAGCAGGACCAGCACCAGCAGCCGGTTCTCGACCAGGTCGCCGAGCGGGACGATGAACAGCAGGCCCAGCCCGTAGCCGAGCTGCGTCAGCGTGACGATGAGGCCGGTGGCGGCGGGCGACAGCCCGAGCGCGGCGCTGATCAGTCCGGCCAGCGGCTGCGCGTAGTAGAGGTTGGCCGCGGCCAGGCCGCAGGCCGTGGCCACCAGCGGCACCAGCCAGGCATCGGGTTGCGCGGCGGTGGCGCGTGGCGTCGCCGTGTTCGTGGAGGTCGTCATGGGGAGCGTGAGAGCGTGGAAGAAAGGAGGGCGCCAAATAAGGAAATGTTCATGTCCCAAATTGGCAAAAAAAAGATCGGTCGAAGGTCAGTCGAAAATGTGCATCGCGGCCTCGGCGACCGCCAGCATCTCCTTCTTGCTGCGGCCCGTGGTGCCGACCACGCGCATGCCCTGAAGGACGCACAGCACGAGGCGCGCGGCGGTCCTGTCGTCGAGGGCGGTGGCGATCGAACCGTCGTCCTTGCCCTGACGGATCAGATCCTCGAGCAGCGCCTCGTTCCGGTCGAGCGAGCGCTTGACGCGCTGCGCGATCTCGTCGTCGAGCGTGGCCAGTTCGGTGGCCGTGCCGACCACCAGGCAACCGCGCTCGCCCTCGACGCCATGCGACGAGCCCGCGAAGAAGCCGAGCACGTTGAACAGCCGCTCGCGGCCCGTGGCGCCGCGCTCGACCTGGGCCCGGATCAGCGGATCGCGCCTCTCCTTGTAGCGGTCGAAGGCCGCGAGAAAGATGCCGCGCTTGTCCTTGAAGGCCTTGTAGACGCTGCCCGAGGTCAACGCCATCGCGGCCGTCAGGTCGGTGATCGAGGTGCCGTGATAGCCGCGTTCGCGGAAGACCAGCACGGCCTTGTCGAGCGCCTCGTCCATGTCGAACTCGCGCGGGCGGCCGCGGCCGCGCGTGGTGTTGACCTGGATCGAAGGGGAGGAGGACATGGGCGGCGAGTATATAGGGAATGATCGATCCCTATTATGCGGGCCGGCAAAGGCGAGGCTTTCCCGGCCGCTGAACTGCGCTCCCTAGACCTGCTCACGGGCATCCGGCTGGCCATCGGCATCAACTGGATCGTGCCGATCGGGGCGCCGGGGTATCAGCTCGATGGATTCGCGCGCTGGCTGCCTGCGCGGTGGACGCATGGGTGAGGGGGCTGCCATGCCAGCGGTCACGAGACCGTCATTCGCGAATGTGATCCTTGCAGTAGTTGAAATGCCGTCCACAAGCTTGCCGATAC
Organism: Variovorax sp. PDC80; assembly: GCF_900115375.1. Lineage (NCBI taxonomy): Bacteria > Pseudomonadati > Pseudomonadota > Betaproteobacteria > Burkholderiales > Comamonadaceae > Variovorax > Variovorax sp. PDC80. The sequence goes on from NZ_FOWG01000006.1 coordinate 135,285, forward strand.
GATCCTCTTCTTCCTTGTCGGCTTCCGTGCATGGTGGTTGTGGGCGAGTTGTCGTACGGGGCTCTGGCCGGGGCAAGGACGACAGGCTCGTGCGAGCCGTTGCCTCTGGCCTGACGTGTACCGCAGTTTGCGTCTGCATCGCCTGGATATCGACAGCGAAGGCGGTCGCCGCGGGCACTGACGCGCAGTCGGTGGATATCGCCACTGGCGCTTCGTCCGAATCGCAGATGCTGGACTTCGATGTGCCGGCGCAGCCATTGGTGACTGCCTTGGCGCAATACGCCACGGTGTCGGGGCGATCGGTGATGTTCATCGACGAATGGGTGGCCGGGCAAACTTCCGCGCCGGTGCGAGGGCGCCATACGTCGCATGCAGCCTTGCGGATCTTGCTGGCCGGCACAGGCTTCACTGCGGATGACGTGGACACCCAGCTTTCCGGTGCCTTCATACTGCAGCGTGTCGCAGCGGCGCCTGTGGTGGCATCGGCTGCCGGTTCGCAACGCCGGTACGACGCCCTGGTTCAGGCCCGTGTCTGGGAGGCATTGTGTGCCGATCTCCGCACAGCCCCCGGCCACTACCGCTCGATCCTGCAACTGCGGGTGGCCGCGTCGGGCCACATCAGCCAGGCCAGCCTGGTTTCGTCTTCGGGAGATCCTGGGCGGGATGCGGCCATGCTCGCGGCATTGGCGAATCTGAAGATGGACGGCCCACCACCAGCGGACCTGGCTCTGCCGCTCACGCTCGCCATCCTCCCGCACGACGTATTGCCCGGACCCCGCTGTGCCACGGTGCACTGACGCATGACGGAGAACGTCATCCCGCTGCTGCGCAGCTTCCTGGTTCAACGCTACGATCAGCTCAAGCAACGCTTGGCCCTGCGGCTGGGGAATGCCGAACTGGCGGAAGACGCCTTGCACGAGACTTGGCTGAAGCTGCAGCGCAGCCAGTCCATTCCGGGGCCCATTGCCACGCCTCAGGCGTACCTGCTGCGCATGGCGGTCAACCTGGCCATCGATGTGCGGCGCGCGCAGAGCCAGGTCTTGCTGTCCGACGACATCGAGGCGCTGATGAACGAACTGCCGGACCCGGCGCCCGGTCCCGCCGAGGTGGCCGAAGCCCGTTCGCAGCTGGAGGCGCTGGATGACCTTCTGTCGCGCTTGCCGCCGCGCCGCCGCGAAATCCTGCTGCTGATTCGGCTGGAGGGCTGGTCCCAGCGGGACGTGGCCAAGCGGCTCGGTATTCCCGTGCGGAACGTCGAGTACGAACTGAAAGCCGCGCAAGATTTTCTGTTCTCACGACTGGAACCGAAATCCGGCGGGTTCTCATGACGGCACGAAGAAACAGTTTGAGGATTGCGGCGTCCGCAACCGTCTACAAGGTACGGGCCCCCTGAGACCATCATGACGACGCACCCTCAACCACTGAAGCTGCCCGAGACCCTGCGCGAAGACGCGCGCGCCTGGGTGCGCAAGTTGCATTCGGGCGCCGCGACGCAATGGGAGGCACAGGCGTTCCGGCGCTGGCGTGACGCAAGTCCCGCGCATCAAGCGGCGTTCATCGAGGCCCGGCAGCAGTGGCGAGTGCTTCAACCCGCGCTGAACAGTCTGGTGCGCAGCGACGCCGAAGCGGCGAGCCTTCACCGCGAAACCCTGCGCGCGCCCGAGGCGAGCCGCCGGGCCTTCCTGGGCGCGGCCGGAGCGGCGGCCGTGGCTGGTGTCGCGGGGGTGGCGGTCTATTCGCCCTTGGGGTTGTGGCCCGCGGCCAATGAATGGAATGCGGACTGGCGCACGGTCGCCGGCGAGCAGCGTGCGATCGCGTTGTCCGATCAGATCGGCGTGACCTTGAACACCCGGACCAGCGTCCGCCGGTTGACCTCGGACGGCCAGACCGTGGGGCTGGAATTGCTGAACGGCGAGGCGGCGATCGAGATGCTGGCCAGTGCGCGCGACTTCAGCGTCGTGGCTGGCGCCGGCCGCAGCATTGCCGAATCGGCTCGCTTCGAGATCAGCCGCCTGGAGGGACGGGTGTGCGTTACCTGCCTGGCGGGGCGCGTACGCATCGAGCATCCGGCCGGCGACCGTCTGCTGCTGGCACGCCAGCAAGCGGTCTACCGCGATCACTCGATCAGCGGCATCGCCACCGTCGACCCCAAGGTGGCTTCTGCCTGGCGGCGCGGTGAACTCGTGTTCAAGCAGGTCCCCTTGTCCGCGGTGCTGGATGAGATCAATCGCTACCGCCCCGGGCGTGTGGTCCTGATGGTGGATTCGCTGCGGGAGAAAACGGTCACCGCGACCTTCAGGCTCGACCGTCTCGATCTGGCATTGCTCCAGATGCAGCGTTCCTTCGGCTTGAACGCCCGGTCGCTCCCCGCCGGTGTGCTGGTCCTGAGCTAGGGGCAAGTCCCGGGGCGGGTGGTGACTCTGTCTCGATGTCGCGTCGGGTCCACGTCGAATGTTGTCGAGGCTTCTCATGGTTGTCGTGCGCAGCCACTGTGAAGCTTTCGTGACTTTGCCGAGGTGCAGCGCGTTCCCGCCGTTGATCTGCAAGGACTTTTCAGATGGAGGCCGCAGCGGCGAGCGCGTGCCCGCAACGAGTCCAAAAATATTCTTCTGGAATTCGACGTTTCCGTCCCGTCAAGGAACTGACGGCTCCTATCGCGTTGGCTCTTGATCGCCATCGCAGGGGGCTTCTTGAATGCGGCTTGCCTGCGAGAAGCGTGCAGCCCCTTCGGCACAGTCCTTACTTCGGCGGGAACAAGAAATGACCATCAGTGGGTACAACGAGAAGAATCGACCGACACGCGCGGCGCGGCAGGTTTTCAGGATGGCGCCAGTCGCGCGGGCCATCGCGGTGGCGCTGGCCGCGGGTGGGATCCTCGGCAGCGCGCACGCCCAGCGGGTGTTCGGTCCGGCGTGGTTCGCCGACAAGGGCGCGACTCGGGCGGGCGTGATCGCAACGGGCAAACTGCCGAACGGCACCCCGGCGTCCAGCCTGATCAACCCGACGCAGCCATCGGCCGCGGCGAGTCAGCAGTTGCAGGCTTCCATCAACAACCTGAACCTGGCCGCGCGCACGATCGCCGCGCAACAGGCGCAGCAGGCACAGAAGCGGGCCGAGGCGCTGGCCAGCGGCGAATCTCCGCCGGACGGCCTGGCCGAAGGCGGCCTGAAGGTCGACACCCATTCGCTGACGGCCGGCTGGCTCAATGCCAGGAATCCCGTGCAAGCAGCAGCGGACGGCAGGACCACGGTCACCATCGAGCAGACCGCCGACAAGGCCATCCTGAACTGGGAGACCTTCAATGTCGGCAAGAGCACGACGGTGAAGTTCGACCAGCGTGGCGGCACCCAGGCCAAGACCGGCGTCAACGAGTGGGTCGCGCTCAACCGCATCAACGATCCCAGCGGCCGCCCCAGCCAAATTGCCGGCCGCATAGAGGCCGAGGGCAGCGTCTACCTCATCAATCGCAACGGCATCCTGTTCACCGGCAGCAGCCAGGTCAACGTGCGCAACCTGGTCGCCTCCAGCCTGAAACTCAGCGACGAACAGTTCAAGGCCGGTCTCAACACGCGGCTGGGCGCGAAGGCGGGCGACCCCGGTTACTGGAGCGGCCTGGAAGTCGGCGTCGGGATTCCCACCTTCGGCGAGAACCCCAAGCAGATGCCGACCGATTCGAACGTCCTGTTCGAAGACATGGGCCCGGCCTTCGATCCGGGCAAGCCGCCGGGCGACGTCAAGGTGCTGGCCGGTGCGCAGATCACGGGCCAGGGTGGCCACGTGCTGATGTTCGCACCCAAGGTCAGCAATGCCGGCAGCATCCGGACGCCGAGTGGCCAGACGCTGCTGGGCGCCGGCGAGAACGTGTGGCTGGAAGCCAGGGAAATCAGCCCCACCGTGCGCGGCTTCGATGCCGTCGCCTCGTCGGTGCGGCCCTGGGTCTTTCCGGCCAAGTTCCTGATCAATCCGCAGACAGCGCCCGCCTTCCAGCCCTACCTCATCGGGCGCATCGTGTCCGACATCCTGCCGCTGATGGAGCAGCGCGCGGCCCAGGTCGGCTACAGCGTGTTCAACACCGGCATCGTCCAGGCCGATCACGGCGACATCACCATGGTGTCGCGCGAAATCAATCAGAACGGCATCTTGCAAGCCAGCACCGCGCTGAACAACCGGACCGGCTCCATCCGCCTGCACGCCTGGGGCCAGGGCGTCCACAACATCGACATCAATCTGGCGGCCAACGTCTCGCACCTGGCGGCCTGGTCGGGCGGCACGCTGAACCTGGGGCCGGACAGCATCACGCAAGTCGTCAACGACTGGCAGGACACCACCCGGATCGAAAGCGGCTCGCTGGCCAACCGCTACCAGCCCGGCCGCATCGAGCTCCACGGCAAGACGATCGACGTGCAGACCCGTGCCCAGGTCACCGCCGCTGCGGGCAACATCGACATCCAGGCCCAGGCCAACCCTGCGGCCCTGCAGCGCAACACCCAGGTGGGCGACGGCAGCCGCATTCTCATCGGTGAACATGCCACCGTCAGTACCGCGGGACTGATGCAGATGCCGGTGGACATGGCCAGCAACTTCGTCGAAGCCGAACTGCGCATCAACGAACTGCGCGACTCCCACCTGCAAGCGAATACCTGGCTGTACGGCCGGAAGGTCGTCGTGGATCGACGCAAGTCGGGGACCTTCAAGGGGCTGATGGCGGGGGTCGAATGGGTCACCGACGAGTCCGGCAAGGTGGTCAAGGGCGTCTGGGTCGGCACCCCGCTGGCGGACGTGACGGGCTGGGTGGGCAACGGCCTGATCGGCTTGTCCGAGCTGGCGGCGCGAGGCGGCGACATCACGATCCAATCCAACGGTTCGGTGATCACGCGGCCGGGATCCATTCTGGACGTGTCCGGCGGCTCGGTGCGTTACAGCGACGGCTGGAACACGGAAACCCTGCTGCGAGGCGTGGACGGGCGCAGCTACACCATGTCGTCCGCGCCGGCGGACATGACCTACGAGGGCATCGCGGGCCAGTACCAGTACACGCATGCGCGCTGGGGTGTCACGCAGACCTATGTCAATCCGCTGTTGTCGGGGCGGCGCTGGGAGCCGGGCTACGAGGAAGGCCGGAATGCCGGTTCGATCGATATCCGTGCCGGCAGCGCCTTCATCCTGGAGGGTGAGTTCAGGGGCTCGGTGCAGCCCGGCGACCGGGTGCAGGAAGCGTCCGAGCTGCCTCGGGCCGGCCGCCTCACGGTGGGTTCCAACCGGGCGCAAGAGGGCATGTGGACCCTGGGCCAGGTCATCATCAGCGACAGGCCCGCGCTGCTGCCGGCGGGTTTCTCCATCGACAGCCCGCTGGGCAGGGACGCCTTCCTGACCGAGCCGGAAGGGCAATCCCCCGGCGCCGGCGCGGGCGTGGGCCGCACGACGTGGCTGTCCGCCGCGGGGCTGAGCCATTCAGGCCTGGGCGCCATCGAGTTGAACCTCAACACGGGCTTCGTGCTGGAAGACAACGCGGTGGTGAATCTGCAGCCGGGGGCGCGCTTCACGGCCGCGGTCTACGACGGCCAGGGCATCCCCGGCAACTTCGACATTCAGGGCAAGCTCATCGCCCCGGGTGGCTCCATTGCCCTGAGCGCCGGCGGCCAGGCGGACAGCGTGCTGCGCCTGGGTGCGAACAGCCTGCTGAGCGTCGCGGGCCAGTGGGTCAACGACACCGCTGGGGGCGTCACGCTGGGCCGCGCCATCCATGGTGGCTCGATTGCACTGGGGACCCCGATGAAAGAGGGCCTCGGCACGGTGTACGGCAACGTGGACGTGGCCGCCGGCGCAGCGCTGGACGTGTCCGGCGGCGGCTGGCTGTCCGGTGTCACGTCGGGCGGCAAGGCGGGCAAGGTGCAGGCGGGCAATGGCGGGGCCATCAGCCTGACGGCGTTCGACAACACGGCGCTCGACACGCTGGACCTGCGCGGCTGGGCGGGGGGCGATGCGTCCCGGCTCACCCTGACTGCGACCGGTGACGTGCAGGTGGGCGGCTCCGCGCCCGCGGGCGGGGCAACGGGCGAAAGTACATCGGGCGCAGCCAAGCCGCTGCACCTGCCGCAGACCCTGTACGCCGAGCGCGGCTTCGGCACGATCGGCATCCGTTCGCTCGGCGGGGACATCGTGGTCGCGGAAGGCGCACGGGTCCACATCCAACCCGCGAGCTGGGACATGCCCGCCGCGGTATCGACGCTGCGCACGCTGCCCAGCGGCAGCGCATTGGGCGATGTGCTGGCCCCCAGGACACTGGACGAACCGAGCGAGCCGCGCCGCGCCGCGCGCGCGCCCGGCGGCCTGTCGCTGGCGACCGCCGCGTCCGGCGGCGGCATCCGCATCGACGCGAACGCCAGCATCCAGACCGAAACCGGCGGCGCGATCTCGCTGGACGCCGACGGGTCCGGGCAGGCTTCCGTGCTCGTGGCGGGCCGCCTTCAGGCGCCGGCCGGGACGCTGAACATCCGCGCCAAGAACACCTTGACGCTGGCCGACGGGGCCGAATTGCTGCTGCCCGGCGTGGCGCAAATCTTCCACGACCCGGTCATGCGCCTGCCCCAGGGCAGGGTGCTGCCGGGCGGCACGGTCACGCTGAGCGCCGGCACGCTGGATGCGCAAGCGGGTGCGCTGATCGACGTATCGGGCGCGCGGGGCACGGTGGCGTATTGGGATCGCGGCACGGGTGCGCTCGGCGCCCTGCGGCGCGTGAACCAGGAGCTGGGCAGCGATGGCGGCGCGGTCGTGATGACGGCCGCGGCCGGCGGTGCCATGAACGCCAGGCTTCGCGCCCACGGCGGCAATGCCCAGGCGGCGGGCGGGTCCTTGTCCATCACGGACACCAGCGCGGCAGGGAGTGCGTCCGGGGACCTGGTGGCGCCGGACATCGGCTCCTTCCTCTACTACAAGAGCCCCACCGGCACGTACACGTTCAACGGCGAAAGGTACGTGCGGATCATCGGCACCAGCGGCAACCTCGACGTCCACGACGAGTACGCCGGCGACGTCAAGATGAGCAGTGCCATGCGCACCGCGCTCAACACGATGCTGCCAACGTCGGTGTCCAGCAGCCAGGGGCTCGTCCTCGACGCGGGCGCGGCGCTCGCCGCGGGACCGGGCGCCGACAGGGCGCCGTGGGAGCACGACGCGAGCATCGACAAGCGCGTGGTCGAACTGCTCAACAAGTATTTCTGGAGCGGCACCGGAACGGCACTGACCCACAAGATCGACATCGGCAACATCGCCACCTCGGACGGCACCCTGCACGTGTCGGCGAAGGCGCTGCAGGACACGGGCTTCTCGGCGGTCGATCTGCATTCCACGCAAGTGGGCGTGCAGCTGGCCGGCGGCGTCGACCTGAGCGTCGCCGGTCGCCTGGGCATCACCGCCCCGGTCATCAGGAGCGACGGGCTGGGCGGCGTGGTGCGCTTGCACGCCCGGCATCTGCAACTGAACCCGCTGGCAGGCACGGTCGGCGCCACGGCCGGCAATGCCGGCGAACTGATCCTGTCGGCCAGCCAGGCCATCGACATCGCAGGCAGGGGTGCGAAGGGCGAGTCTGCGTCGCCCGTCGACGTCAAGCTGCGCGGCTTCGAACGCACGGTGCTGGACACCGCCGACCTGCGCTTCGTGGCAGGGGCCTACAGCGAAGGCGGCACCGACTACGACGACTCCCAGCTCAGGGCCACGCTGGACGTGGGTGGCGCGCTGGAGATCAAGGCCGCGCAGGTCTACCCGGCCACGGCCGTCACGGCGCGAATCAACTCGGACCGGTCCATCACCGTGCACGGCAACGGAAGCGCCGCGGCGCCTCTGTCGGCCGGCGGCAGCCTGACGCTGAATGCGCCCGTCATCGAGCAGGACGGCGTGCTGCGCGCGCCCTTCGGGCAGATTGCGCTGAATGCCAGCGAGCGCCTGACGCTGGGCACGAACAGCCTGACCTCGGTGTCCGGCGCGGGCCTGGACGTGCTCTACGGCAGCCTGCGCAACGCCGAATACTGGCTGGACCCTGCCAACCCGCAGGGCCGCAATCGTGCGAATGCCGGCGATGCCAGTTCCCTGGACGAAAACCGCTATCTGTCGTCCCTGCCGGAAAAGCGCGTGCTCCTGCAAGCACCGGACGTGGCCATGGCCGCGGGCGCGGTGGTGGACATCGCGGGCGGGGGCGATCTGCATGCGTGGGAGCACGTGCCCGGCTCGGGGGGCTCGCACGACGTGCTGACGCTGCCCGGCATGTACGCGGTGCTGCCGGGCTACCAGGGCCTGTCGCCCGTGGCGGGCGGTGCGGCGGGCCGGAAGGTCTGGCTGGCCGGCGGCGGCCTGGGGGCCGGCTGGTACACGCTCCTGCCGGCACGCTATGCGCTGCTGCCCGGCGCCTTTGCGGTGCAGAGCACGGGCCAGGCCTTGCCGGCATGGGCTGCGTCCCGTGGCGAGGTGGTGAACCTGCGTGACGGCTCGACGATCGTGGCCGGGCGGGAACAGGACACGATCAGCGGCGCGCGCGATGCCACGGCCTCGGGCTGGCGCGTGCTGCCCGCCAGCCTGGTGCGCAAGGTCAGCGAATACAACGAAGCGCGGGGCAACGCCTTCTTCTCGTCGGATGCGTTCAAGCTGACGCAGTACCGCCTGACAGGGCAGGACGTCGTGACCCCGCGCCTGGCCCGCGATGGCGGCGCGGTGGTGTTCAAGGCCGACCGCGCGCTGACGCTGGACGGCGAGCTGCGCGCGCAACCCGATGCGGGCGGGCGCGGCAGCCTGGTGGACATTGCCGCCGCGAAGATCGCCATCGTCGGCGCGGGGCAGGACAGCAACGACCTGCGTGCCGACGGCTACCTGGTCGTGGACGCCGGCAGCCTGACGCGCTTCGGCGCGGGCAGCCTGCTGGTGGGCGGCACGCGCACGGGCGATGTGCGGGGCCTGCAGGTGGACGTGGCCGCCAGCGACGTGGTGCTGCGCAACACCGCAGGCACCGCGCTGAGCGGCCCGGAGGTGATCCTGGCCGCGGCGAATGCGGTGTCGATCGAGTCGGGCAGCGTGCTGCGCGCGGACGGCCGGGCCTCGGGCGACGAGGCGAACCTGGTGCTCAAGCCGCAGGTGGCGGCCGTGTGGAGCGACAACAACACGCCGAACGACACCAGCGACGACCACATCGTCACACCCTCCAGGGACTGGGGTGCGCTGGTGCGCGTGAGCAGCGGCCAGGCCGTGCGGGCGTTGCGCGAGAACGTCGACACCACGGTCGGCGGCCAGGTGCGCATTGGCGCCGGCGCGCTGCTGCAGGGCGGCGAGGCGCTGCTGCTCGACGCCACCAGCAACACGGAGATGGCCGCCGGCGCGCAGCTGTCGGGCAAGGCCTTGTCGGTGGCCGCGAGCCGCATCGGCATCGGCGGCGGCAGCGGCGGCCTGGTGCTGGACGCCGACGCCCTGGCGCAGCTGTCGCGCGCGCAGTCGTTGACGCTGCACAGCTACGGCAGCCTGGACTTCTATCGCTCGCTGGACATGCGCGGCCTGGCGCAGGTGGTGTTCGACGCCGCGGCCCTGCGCGGTCATGGCGCCGATGTCGTGCAGGTACAGGCCTCCCACCTGACGCTGCAGAACACGGGCGCGGCGCTCGGCAGCGCGGGCACGGGCAGTGGTCGCCTCGAGCTGTCGGCAGGCGAACTGGTGCTGGGCGCGGGCGACAAGACGATGTCCGGCTTCGACCAGGTGCTGCTGTCGGCCAGCCGTCGCATCGCCGGCGAAGGCACCGGGGGCCTGGACGCCGGGACGGCGGCGCTGACGCTGCGCACGCCGGTGCTGCAAGGGGTGTCCGGCGCCGACCAGGCCCTGCGAACGCAGGGGCAGCTGGTGTTGCAGCAAGAGGCGCAACTGGATGCGCAAGAGATGGCGGCGCAGGGCCGCGCCAGCCTGGGCGCGCGCCTGAGCCTGTCGGGCCAGGGCGTGACCGTGGCGCTGCCGGTGCTGGCGCTGGGCGGCAGCATTGCGGTCGATGCCGGCACGGGCAACCTCACGGTCGCAGAGTCGGGCCGCCTGCACGCGGGAGGCCTGGAAAAAGTCTTCTTCGACGCGGCCCAGTACGTGGATGCGGGCCAGATCAGCCTCGCGACGCGGGGCGGCTTGATCGACCTGGCCGCGGGCAGCCTGCTGGACCTGTCCGCCCATCCACGCGGTGGCGACGCCGGCCGCCTGACGGTGGATGCATCGGCCGGCGGACGGGTCCACTTCGGGGGCACGCTGCAGGCGCAGGCCGGTGCCGGGGGCAATGGCGGCAACTTTGCGCTGGCCATCGATCGGCTGGACGATTTCGGCGCGCTGGCGCGAACGCTCAACGATTCGGGTTTCAGCCGGTCGCGGCAGTTCCGCGTCCGCCAGGGCGACCTGACGATCGCGGGCACCACGCGGGTGGCCGACTTCGAAGTCATCACCGACCGCGGCGTGATCTCTGTCGACGGCACGGCGCGCGTCGAGGCCAACGCGGCCTACGGCGGCAGCATCCGCCTGGTCGGCGGGGCGGGGCTGGCGATGCAGCCTGGCGCGGTGCTGGCAGCCCATGCCACCGACGCCATCGACGGCCTGGGCAGCAGCCGCATCGACCTGGAAGCGGTCGACGGCCAACTGAACCTGGCCGGCGGCACGCTGGACCTGAGCGGCGGCGAAGGCGGCAAGCTGCGGCTGCGGGCGCAGCGCACCGCAGGCAACGACGGCCTGAACGTCACGGCGCTGAACGCCGCCGTGCAGGGTGCGCGCTCCGCGGTGCTCGAAGGCGTGCGCCGCCATGCCAGCACGGATGGCACGGTGGAATCCGTGGCCCCGCGGGCGATCGCCGAGGCCAATGCCTTTGCAGGCCACACCGGCATCCTGACGCGGCTGGGCGGCAACGCCGCCGCCTATGCGCTGGCGGCGGGCATCGAGATCACCAGCCCGGGCGACCTGACGCTGGGCCGCGACTGGAATCTGTTCGACAGCTTCGGTGCGGCGCACCGCGAAGGCACGCTCACGCTGCGCGCCGGCGGCAACCTGAACATCGACGGCCATCTGAGCGACGGCTTCGACGTGGCCGGCCGCGACAACGGCGCGGGCCGGGCGGCGCGGCTGCAGCAGGCCGCGTCGTGGAACCTGCGCCTGGTGGCGGGCGCGGACCTGAATTCGGTCGACGCACTGGCCACGCGGGCGCCGGGTGCGCTCGCGAGCGATGCCGGCACGATCCGCTTGGGCACGGCCGGTGCCGAATCGGGCGCCGGCAAGCTGGTGCGCACCGGCAGCGGCGACCTGACGGTGCGCGCCGGGCGCGACCTGGTGCTCGCCCACAAGGAGTCCGCGCTGTACACGGCGGGCCGGGCCGAGGCCGATCCCACCCTGGGTGGTGGCTTCGACACCGCCAGCGTCGATGCCCAGTACGGCACCGCGGGCGGTCACCTGGACGTCGCGGTCCAGGGCAGCGTGCGCGCGCCGACCCAGCAGGGCGTGCGTTCCGACCAAATACTGACCGAATGGCTGTTCCGCCAGGGGCGCTACGGGGGTGAGTTCGGCAGCCCCACCGGCTACTACGACGCGTACAACATGGGCGACAGCTGGGCGCCGGTCATGTCCGACCGGGGCCAGCAACCGAGCTGGTGGGTGAACCACGCCAGCTTCCAGCAGGGCCTGGGCGCGCTGGGCGGCGGCAACGTGAAGCTGTCGGCGGGCGGCGACCTGGTGAACCTGGTGGTGGCCTTGCCCAGCACCATGCGCGTGACGGGCGGGCGTTCCGCCGGCGATGCCGCGGCCTCCATCGTGACGCGCAATGGCGGGCAACTGCAGGTGAGCGCGGGCGGCGCCCTGAAGGCCGGCCAGTACTACGTGGGCCGCGGCGCCGGCGAGATCGACGCAGGCACCAGCGCCGCCGGCTACGTCATGACCGGCACATCGAGCAACGGGTCGGGCGCCACCTATGCCTACGACATCGCGCCCGTGCTGGCGCTGTCGGACGCCACGCTCAAGCTGCAGACGCTGGGCGACCTGGTCCTGCAGACCGTGATCGACCCCATGCAGATACGCCGTGCCTACATCGACCAGGCCGACAAGGACACCAGTGGCGGGGCCAGCCATGCGATGTTCATGAGCAGCCAGACCGAGCGCAGCGCCGTCACGCTGGTGTCCACCGGCGGCAACGTGCGCCTGGAAAACCAGTCGGAATACGTGGCGGGCAACGACACGGGCAACACCACCAAGCTGGTGAACGGCATGACGGACACCAAGCTCCAGACGGACATGGTGGGCCTGTATCCGGCCAAGCTGAGCGTGTCGGCCCTGAGCGGAAGCATCGACATCGCAGGCCTGCTGGCGATGGCGCCGGCGAACACCACCGACCTCTCCTTGCTGGCTGCCCAGGATCTGCGCTTCCTGCGCGGCAGCAGCCTGCTGAACACGGGGGCCATCGTGATGACCCAGACCACGCTGGACAAGTGGCCCTCGATCTTCCGCCCGTGGACAGGCCTTACCACCATGCTGGGCGGTGCGTCGGCGTTTGGCGCGCCGCTGAAGTCCGTCTATGGCGGCTTCTCGGTGACGAATGCCTTCCTGACGAACAGCGCCAATGGGGGGGCGGAGCTGTTCGACAACCCGGAGACGCTGCCGATGCAGGCGCACGACTTCGCGCCCAGCCGCCTTTACGCGGGGGCCGGTTCCATCAGCGACCTGAACCTGATCGCGTCGGAATCGGTGCGCGTGCAGGCCGGCACCGACATCCGCAATTTCGAGCTGAGCGCGCGAAACCTGCGCGCCACCGACAGCACGGTGCTGGCGGCGGGCAACGACATCCTGGCTGTCGCCAACCGGTTCCTGTCGCATCCCTATGCGGGAGCCAGCGGAGGCGCGGCCTCGTACTACTACGACAGGGGCAGCCGCACCGCGCTGCAAGGGCCGGGGGAGCTGCTGCTGCTGGCCGGGCGCGACATCCAGGGCAACAACTTCTCGCTGTACACCAACGGCAATCGCTATTGGGACTACGTGTCGGCCACGCCGCGCGGCGAGGAAACGAACATCATCAAGGCCCTGCCCGTCGAGGGCGCCGACATCACCCTGATGGCCGGCATGAACAAGGCCGCCAGCTACGACGCCTTCGAGTCGGCCTACCTGAACCCGGCCAACGTGGCCGCCATGCCGCAGTACCTGAAGACCACCCTGGCGGACGGCACGGTGGCGCCGCTGTACCTGACCGACGGCGTGGACCACCGCGGCGACCTGCCCAAGCTCACGCGCCGGGGCCTGGTGTCCTTCGTGGAAGGCGTGCTCGGTGCCGACAAGGTCGCCGGCCTGACCGGCCGCGCGGACGGCAAGCTGAGCCCGCAGCAGGCGTGGGAGCAATACCGGCAATTGCCGTCCCTGGTGCGCGAGCAGTTCCTGCGCCAGGTCTTCGTCTATGAACTGCGCGAAGGAGGGCGCGACCAGAACGGGGGCGACGGGCAGAACGGTCCGATCAACGGCGGCTACCGCCGCGGCTCCGCGGCCATCGACACGCTGTTCCGCGGTGCGACGGCCGAAGGCCAGCCCGTTCGCTACGCCGCGGACCTGCCGGACAACTGGCGCAGCAGCTGGTCCGGCGTGGGCAGCATCGCCGCGACCCGGATGGCGGCGCGCACCCACCAGGGGGGCGACATCAACGTCTTCACCCCCGGCGGCGGCCTGCAGGTGGCGGGGCTGGGCGCGGTGGTGCCGGACGGATACGGCCTGGTGACGCTGGCCTCGCCGGGGCAGGTCAATGTGTTCGCCGACCGCGACATCATCGTGAACCGCTCGCGCATCCTGTCCTTCGTCTCGCAAGCGGAGCCCCTGGGCAGCGACCAGGTGTTGTGGTCCAGCCAGGGCGACATCGACGCCGGCCGCGGCGCGAAGACGGTGCGCATCCCGCAGGCGCCGGAAGTCACGTCGGACGCGGACGGCAACATCACCGTGCGGGAAAAGCGCGACATGAGCGGCGCCGGCATCGGCACCGTGGGCGAAGGCGACGTGGACCTCGTCGCGCCCAGGGGGACCATCGATGCGGGCGATGCCGGCATCCGGGTCGCCAGCAACCTCAACATTGCCGCGCTGCAGGTGCTCAACGCCGACAACATCCAAGTCGAAGGCGAAGCGACCGGTCTGCCGATGGTGGCGGCGGTGAACATCGGTGCACTGACCAACGCCAGCGCGGCGGCGGCGTCGGCGGCCATGGCGGCGCAGGAATCCCTGCGAAACGAGCGGGACGCAGCGCGGCGCAGCCTGCCGTCGGTGTTCACGGTGCGGGTGCTGGGCTTCGGCAACGAAAGCCTGTCTCCGGGAGGTGCGGATACATCGCCGCCGCCGCGCCCCGGCTCGCCATCGAGCGTTTCGCTTCGATACGACCCTGCCCACTCCGTGCAGGTCTTCGGACACGGCAACCAGTTCGACGCGTCCGTGATGTCGTTGCTGACCGAAACCGAGAAGACCAGGTTGCGGCATGCCAAGTAAGACGCTTCCCCCGTTCGACTTCGGTCTCGGTCCTTGTTCCCAGGGGCGATGAGCGAAGGCGGTCCGCTATGAATGCACATTCTTCGTGTTGTCCGGGCGTCGCCGGCGCGGCCGATGCATCGTCTCTTGATCCCGATCCTGAGTTCGTGGGCAACGGCGAGCTCCCCGGCGTGGTGCTGCGGGCGTTCCTGACGGCGAACTACGCGTACCTGCATCGCCGGTTGGCCCGCGATCTCGGCTGTTCCGATCGGGCCAGCGAGTGCTTGCACGACGCCTGGCTGCGCCTGGGCGACATGACGGCATCGGAGCCCGTGCGCAGTCCCGGGGCCTACGTCTATCGAACGGCTCGCAACCTGGCCATGGATCGCCTGCGTCACGATCGGTCCTGGCAGTACGTGGCCGAGTGGGATAGCGCACTCGATCTCCTGGTCGATCATGCGCCCGGCCCGGATGCCATCGCCGAGGCGCGGTCGGCCGTGGAGGCCGTCGAGGAGGCAATGCAGCGGCTTTCGCATCGGCATCGTTCGGTACTCGTTGCGCTGCGAATAGAGGAGATGACCCGCCAGGACGTGGCGGACCGGCATTGCATCTCCCTGCGCAGGGTGGACACTGCACTTCGCCAGGCCCTGGACTATTGCGCTCATGCGTCGGGTCAGACAGCGTGGGCGGAAGTCTCTTCGCCCCGACCGGGTCCTTCTCGACGATGGCAGGAGAAAGTCGTCGCCCCGATGCGCGCCAGCGGCCGCGAATGATCAGAGGCGCGACAGCGGGATCCACGCAGCTCGGCTGGTGCGCCCGCCCGGCGATCACGAAGACCGATAGCGCTCCAGCCAGTGCGCGTACGGCGCGGGCAGCGTCCAGGCCGCCTTGTCCATGCCGAGCTCGAGCGCGGCGCGGTACGGCCAGTGCGGATTCGCAAGCAGCGGCCGGCCCAGCGTGACCAGGTCGACGGTGCCGCCGGTGACCAGTTCGTCCGCTTGCCGGGGCTCGCTGATGAACCAGCTCGTGGTGGCGGGCAGGCCCGTCTCGCGGCGCACGCGCTGCGCGATCGGCGCCATCAGGGCCGGGCCCCATGGGATCTTCGCCTTGGGCGTCGAGAAGCCGATGCTGACGTCGATGAAATCGAGGCCGGCCGCCTTGAGCCTGCGCACGAGCTCGATGCCTTCCTCGAGGTCGTCCTGGCCCGCGAACTCGGTGACGCCGAAGCGGGCCGCGAGCGGCAGGCGCTCGGGCCAGACCTCGCGCACGGCGGCGAGCGTCTCGATCAGGAAGCGCGCGCGGCCTTCGAAGTCGCCGCCGTAGGCATCGGTCCGCAGGTTGGACCAGGTCGAGAAGAAGCTCTGCGCCAGGTAGCCGTGCGCGAAATGCAGCTCGAGCCATTCGAAGCCCGCGTCGAGCGCGCGCTTGGCCGCGGCCACGAAGTCGGCCTTGACGCGCTCGATGTCGGCCAGCGTCATGGCCTCGGGCACCTTCGGCAGGCCGCCGCCGAACGCAACGGCCGAGGGGGCGATGGTCTGCCAGCCGCGCGCGTCGCCGGCGGCGATGTGGTCGTCGCCTTCCCAGGGCCGGTTGGCGCTCGCCTTGCGCCCGGCGTGGGCGATCTGGATGCCGGGCACGGCGCCGGCGGCCTTGACCGAGGCGACGATCCTGCGCCACGCCTCGGCCTGCGCATCGGTCCAGATCCCGGCGCAGCCGGGCGTGATGCGGCCTTCGGGCGAGACGGCCGTGGCTTCGGCGATGACCAGGGCCGCGCCGCCGCGCGCGAGGCCCGACAGATGAACGTGGTGCCAGTCGTTGACCACGCCGTCGACGGCCGAGTACTGGCACATCGGCGAGACGACCATGCGGTTTTTCAGCGTGACATCTTTCAGCGTGAAAGGCGAGAAGAGGCTTGGCATCGGATCCCTGGAGAAGGTGTGAAGAACAAGGTTCGATCGTACCTTGGTTCGATAACTATCGAACAATAGGACAAAAGCCGATCCGTGCTATGGTCGCGCGATGCGCAGCCTCAACCATCCGGCCCTCGACGATGTCTCGCTGACCCAGGTCCTCTATGCCCTGAGCGATCCCGAGCGGCTGCGCGTGGTGCACGAGCTCGCCGGCTGCGGCGAGGCAAGCTGTGCCGCACTGGGCGGGGGCAGGGCGAAGTCGAGCATGTCGCACCACTTCAGGGTGCTGCGCGAGGCGGGCATCGTGCGCACCCGCACCGACGGCCCCGCGCATGTGAACGAGCTGCGCCGCAAGGAAGTCGACAAGCGCTTTCCCGGCCTGCTGAAGGCCGTGCTCGCGGCCCAGGAGCCGGCCGCGAAGCAGGGCTGAGGGCGCTGCCTCAGACCCGCTCGAAGCGCTCCACCTGCTTCGAGACCACCCAATCCGTCGTCAGGCTGTCGAAGCGCTGGAAGTGCGCGCTCGCGAGATGCGCGTCGAAGGCCGCGCGGTCGTCGTAGACCTCGTAGAGGAAGACATGGCCCGCGTCGTCGGGCGCCACGCAGACGTCGAATTGCCGACAGCCGGGCTCGTGCTCGACCGAGCGCGAGGCGTTGGCCTTGATCTCGCGGAGGAAGTCTTCCCGGTGTTCGGGGGCGATGTGGAAGCGGGCGGTGACGATGTGCATGGTGGGTGGATTCTCGGTGAGTCGGGAACCTGGCCGCCGATGTGCGTCGGCTGAGGGCTCGGCGTCGCTCGTGTGGATGCGCCAGCCACGGCGGGGGGAGTCGTCGAGGAATTTAGAAATGCGCAAACTGTTTCCAGTATTGATTTGTCATTAGCTGGAATCGGCGTGTCAATAAAACACGTTAATTTTTGCTATTGCAAAAGAAGGGTTTCATTCTGATTTTCACTCCAAATCCCTAGTCTCAAAGTTTCTCAATTTCCACGATTTCGCCACACCTGATGCCAATCGTTGAGCACTATTTCCCGAAAACAATACAAACATACTGACTCTTCGTAAGAATTCGATGGTCCAGGTTTTCGACGAAAGGAGGGTGGAGTAATCTTTATGAAACTGAACATTCACTCTCTTTGGAGAAGGCGATGTTGTCTGTTCCGATAGACGTGGAAAAGGATCCAAGTGACAAAGGAAGTACGGATGCAACAAGCAGGAACGGCACGGGAGGCCGGCGTGGACTCCGGCGTTGCCGAAAAGCGCGTCGATCGATTCATGGTCCCGGTGCTCCCGCCCGCCGAACCACTGAGGTCGGCTCCTGGAGCGTGCGCATGGTGAGTCCGGCGGCAAACGCGGCCAAGCCCATCACGACGCTGGCGCTCGTCTTTGGCGACGATCACAACCGCAGCGCGCTGCGCAGCGCCCTCGATCCACAGGGCTTCGCCTCGGCGGCCTTCGATTCGGTGCAGGCCTTGTGCGAGTCCATGTCGACCGGCCACCACTACGACGCGCTGATCGCCTGGGCCGACAAGGCGTGGAGTCCGCGGCGGTGGGTGAATCTGCGCAGCATGGTGCGATTGCCGATCCTCGTCGTCGTGGCGCGCGATGCCGTGGAACTGGCATCGGCCTTCGGCAACGAATCCCTCAATGGCGAACGGATCGAGTTCGCCACGGCGCCCGTGGACGGCACCGAACTGGCCATGCGGTTGAGGCTGCTGCACTCGCGAAGGTTCGGGGGCAATGCCTTGCCCGAAGAGGAAGACCTGGTCTGGGGAAGCTTTCACTTCAAGCGGCACGCGCGCGTGGTGCTGGTCGATGGGGTGGAGGTCCGGCTGCAGCCGCGCGAGTTCGACATCGCGCTGCTGCTGTTTCTCAACCTCGGCAAGGTGGTGGCCCGCACCGACATCGAGGCACAGATCTCGGATTGGCGCGCCAGTCCTGGTTCGCGCGTGCTCGATGTGCATCTGGCCCGGATGAAAAAGAAGCTCTCACTGGGGCCGGAGAAGGGCGTTCGGCTGCTGACGGTCTATGGCATCGGCTACCGGCTGGTGATGCTGGGCCATCCGCTTGGGGGTGTGGCCGACGCGGACTCGGAAGGCCACGATCTTGAGCCTTGAGAAGGTTCTCGTCGCTCTCCCTCGCGATGTCCCCGCCCTCCATCATTAATAACTTTATCAAAAAATTAGCCAGACACTTTTAATTGAGATGTATTTGTAGAAGTCTATCGCAGTCGTCTTCGAGTGGTTGAAAGAGTTAATCACGTTTTTAATTTCTATTGTGTGATGCGACGTCCTGCGTGGTTTTCTATCTATACGATGACAATTGTCCGCAATAGGTTGCGGGCAATTCTTCATATCAATATTTAGGACCTTCATGTCGAAAAAACATCTTTCCAAGTTCGCAGTGATTGCGGCAGTTGCCGCCGTGTCGCAAGGTGCCTTCGCGGCTGCCGCAGACACCGGCAACATCAACTTCGAGGGTGAAATCACCGCCAGCATCTGCTCGATCTCGCCGAAGAGCCAGAACATGACCGTCTTCCTCGGCAAGCCGACGGTCAACCGGTTCAAGGCGGCGGGCGACAAGGCCCAGCCGGCCGACTTCACCATCGACCTGCTCGATTGCCCCGCCGTGGCCGCCGGCAGTCCCGCCAACGTGGCAAACGTGACCTTCAAGGGTGACGGCGACATGACCGCCGCGAGCGGCGGCAAGTGGCTGAAGATCTCCAATGCCGGTCAGGCTGGTGGCGTCGTGGCTGCCAAGAACGTGGCCATCCAGATCCTCGATTCGGCCAGCACCCAGGTCGACCTGAACACGGGCAAGTCGGGCGACTACATCCTCGGCGAGGGCACCAACTCGCTGAAGTTCAAGGCTGCGTACATCGCCACCGCGGTCGGTGTCACGGCGGGTCCGGCGAGCTCGAGCGCCACCTTCCAGGTCGACTACAAGTAAGCGGATCGACAGCGAGGGGCGCCAACGCCCCTCGCGTTGTCGGCGGCGCGAGGCGTGGCGATGCTCAGTCGCGCGGCGCTCGCGCCAGCCCACGCTTCTTCTCCTTCTGATTTTTCTTGAACGCACCGCCATCGGTGCGGAGTGCTTGCGCGCGCGCGTCGAATGCGGCTTGCAAGGCGGGGATACATAAATGTGTAGCAACAAACAGATTCGCTGGCTCTTCGTCCTCATCGCGCTGCTCAGCCTTCAATGCGCCGCGCATGCGAGCATCATGCTGAGCGGCACGCGCGTGATCCTGCGCGAACAAGCCCGCGAGGCCTCGCTTCCCATGAAGAACTACGGCACCGCCCCTTACGTGGTGC
This sequence comes from Variovorax sp. PDC80, assembly GCF_900115375.1. Lineage (NCBI taxonomy): Bacteria > Pseudomonadati > Pseudomonadota > Betaproteobacteria > Burkholderiales > Comamonadaceae > Variovorax > Variovorax sp. PDC80. The sequence goes on from NZ_FOWG01000006.1 coordinate 154,974, forward strand.
AGGCCTGGATCGATGCGGGCGAAGGCAAGAACAAGACGCCGTTGCTGGTTTCCCCGCCGCTGTCGCGGCTCGACCCCGGCAAGGAAAACATCCTGCGCATCATGCGCGCGGGCGGTGAGTTGCCATCCGACCGCGAGTCGGTGTTCTGGATCAACGTCAAGGAGATTCCCCAGAAGTCGCAGGAAGAGAACGTGCTGCAGATCGCGCTGCAGAACCGTCTCAAGGTGTTCTATCGCCCCGCCGGTCTCGAAGGAAGCTCCGCCGAGTCCCGCAGCAAACTCAAGTGGGCGGTCAGTGCTGACGCTCAAGGTCAAGGTGCGATTCTGAGAGTCGCCAATCCGACGCCTTATCACATCACCTTGGTCACGCTGAACATCAACAACGGCCAGCAGATCATCGATCCGGGCATGCTCCCGCCTTTCGGCGAACTGTCCTATCCGCTCAGCGCGATCAAGACGCCGCAAGCCGTCCAGGTCAATTTCGTGACGATCAACGACTACGGCGCCGGCACGCCCGAGGAGTTCGTCAAGGTTCCTGCGGCACCCGAGCCGGTGGCGGTGCAGGCCGAGCCCGTGCCGAAAAAGCCCGAGGCTTCCGCGACAGATACCAGCCAGCGCTGACCGGCCATGGGATACATCTCCTCATTGGGGGCGCCGTTTCGCCTCTCGCTGTGCGCCGCCGCCATCGGTATGCTGGGTACGCCGGCCTTCGCGCAGAAGTCGCCGCCAGAACAGTTGCCCGAGAAGTCTGCCGCCTCGGTCTTCAACGAAGACTTCCTCAACTACGGTGCCACCCAGAAGAGTGCGGACCTGTCGCTCTTCGCCTTCGGCAACCGCGTGCTGCCGGGGCGCTACACCGTCCGCGTATCGCTCAATGAGCGCGATGTCGGAAAGGTCGAGATCCAGTTCGACGACAAGCCAGGGAAAAGCGATGCCGAGCCCTGCCTCACGCGCCACATGCTGGACGACTGGGGCGTCAACGTGCTGGCATTCCCAGCCCTCACGGCCTTGTCGGACGATGCGTGCGTCGCCGACCTGGGCGCTGCCATTCCCGATGCTTCATTCGGCTACGACGGTGTGAAGCTGCTTCTGACCCTGAGCATTCCGCAGGCGGCATTGAAGCGCTCGGCGCGCGGCGCGGTCGACCCCGGCAAATGGGACACGGGCATCACCGCCGGCATGCTCGACTACCAGGTCAACTTCTCGCGCTATGGCGGCGACACCTACAGGCGCTCGTCGGATCCCTTCGCGCAGACGCGAAGCCTGTTCGACAACAACCCTTTCGATCGACCTCCCAACGACCCTCGGCGCGACACGTTGTACGCGGGCCTGCGAGCCGGTTTCAACCACCGCGAATGGCGCTTTCGCCATTTCTCCACCTACAGCCGCGGCACGGATGGGCGTGCTCGCTGGCAGGCCGTCGAGACCTATGCGCAGCGCGACTTTCCAGCGATCAACGGGCGCTTGCTGATCGGCGACGGCAGCACGCCCGGCAACTTCTTCGACAGCCTGCCGTTCCGCGGCGTGCAACTCGCTTCCGATGAAGCGATGCTGCCCGACAGTCAGCAAGGCTACGCGCCCACCATCCGCGGCATCGCGCAGACCAATGCCCGGGTCACGGTGCGGCAGAACGGCTACGTCATCTACAGCACCTTCGTCGCGCCCGGCGCTTTCGTCATCGACGACCTCAATGCCAACGGCTCGGGCAGCGACCTGGAAGTCGTAGTCACCGAAGCCGACGGCCGCGAAAGCCGGTACTTGCAGAGCTTCTCGGCCGTGCCCACGCTGTTGCGCGAAGGCGCCTGGCGCTATTCGGCCACGGTGGGCAAGTACCGGCGTGCGTCCGGGCAGGGCCGTGGCTACAACAGTTGGGGCGGGCTGTCGCAATGGCCGTGGACCCAGTCCCGGCAACCGCTGGCCGAGCCTGCGTTCTTGCAAGGCTCGCTGGCACACGGGCTGGGCGGCGACTACACGCTGTACGGCGGATTGATCGTGTCAGGTCGTTATCAGTCGGTGCTGGCCGGCGTCGGCAAGAATCTTCGAGCTTTCGGCGCCATTTCGGCCGACCTGACGGCCGCGCGCGCCACGGTGCCGATGCCGCTATTGGTCGACAAGAGCTACAACGGCCAGTCCTTGCGCTTTCTCTATTCCAAGGCCTTCGAGGTCGGCACCAATGTTCGCGTGGCTGGCTATCGCTATTCCACCGGTGGCTATCGTACTTTCCAGGAGGCCGCCGACATGCAGGGCCTGCTGCCGCTGGAGCGCCTCAACAACCGGCGCAGCGAGTTGCGGCTGGAGCTCTCGCAGCAGCTGGGCGACAAGTGGGGGTCGGTGTTCGTCTCGGCGCGGCAGCAGAGCTATTGGGGTGCCCGCGACAAGGACCGTGCGGTTCAATTCGGCTGGTCGGGCAGCTACAAGCAGTTCAGGTTGGGTGTGAACTACAACCGCGGCGTCTACCAGGATTCCCGGCGCAGCAGTCAGATCATGTTCACCGTGAACATGCCGCTGGGCGCGTCGGGGCTCAGCGCGCAATACGCGGTCACGCAGGAGCGCAACGGCCGTACCAGCCAGCAGGCCAATGTCTTCGGTTCCGCGCTGGACGATTCGCGTCTCAGCTACAGCGTGACAGCCGGGCATGACGATGGCCAGGGTTCCACCGGCGCCGTCAGTGCCAATTACCTGTCGCCCGTGGGGCGTTTCGATCTGGGCCATTCGCAGGGGGCCGGCTACCGCCAGACCACCGTCGGCATGGCGGGTGGCCTGGTGGTTCATGCGGGTGGTGTCACGCTGTCGCAGACCTTGGGCGAGACGATCGGGCTGGCGCGGCTGCCCAAGGCGCCTGGCGTGGGCTTCGAATCGATGTCAGGCGTGGCGACCGACTGGGCGGGCAACGCGGTCATCCCGAACCTTAACCCCTATCGCATCAACCGGGTGGCCGTGCGCACGCAGGACCTGGGCGACACCTTGGACGTCAAGAACGCTGCGACCGAGATGATTCCCACCCGAGGCGCAGTGGTTCTTGCGGCTTTCGAAACCTCGGTGGGCTACCGGCTGATGTTGACGTTGGCTGATCGCAAGGGCGAGCCACTTCCTTTCGGCGCCAGGATCGAAAGCGACACCGGCGTGGAGATGGGTATTGTGGGATCCGAAGGTCAGGCTTTTGTAACGGGTGCGGGTCAAAGCGGACGCTTCATCGTGCGCTGGGGACAACGGACGGTCGATCAGTGCACGGTGACCTATAGCTTGCCCGAGGCGGAGAGTCCTCCGCCTATCCGCGAAATGACGGCGAGCTGTGAATGACAGAGTGGATCCGCTGCGATGTTGGCTGATGCGTTTCATTCTTCGATGGCTAATCTTCTCTCGCAGCTTATCCGGTCATGGGATTATTTTAAAAATTAGCCTTAATCTACTGATTGGTGGTGTGTAGATGATAAAAAATCGTATTGATGTCCTTGTTTGGGTTGTCTTGTTTAATTGCTTGATCTTGGTTTCTACAGGTGTGAATGCAGCTTGTCCGGCGGTCTTGAATGTCAGGGGCCCTTCATCGATTACCTATGATCCCTCTGGGCCAGATCTATTGTGGGAGGGGAGTGTGAGTGTTTCAGGAGGGACTTTGGTTTGTCCTGCTAACCCGCCAGGTACTTATCCTATTAGTGGTTATATTGCGTATAATGAGCATTATGATGGAATTGGGACTCCTAATGGCAACATCTACGAATCTGGAATTCCAGGAATTGGATATCGACTGTGGCTTGAGGGTTCTACAGTAGCAGTCGCGGGAAGATATTGGCCAACTATTGTGCGGGGTCTGCGTTGGCTCGGAAGTTTTACTATAAACCCGCACACTATGCGTGTTCAACTGATTAGAACAGGACCTATTTCACAGGGGGGATTGTTGTCGGGTGTATTCGGAAAGATTTCTGCAGGTGGTATGACGGATGTGATTTTATATACTTGGTCTCCAGCCATTGTCGTCAAACCCAGCGTCCCAACTTGTGTGGTCATTACGCCATCAGTGAGGGTTCCTTTGGGAAGCGTTCCGCGCGCAGAGTTCGCCGGCCTAAACAGCACTTCGGCCAGCCGGCCGCTCAACATTGGCCTGTCGTGCTCTGGCGGGGACGGTATTAGGGGAGTCAACGTTTATACGACATTGACCGACAATACAAACCCTGGAAATCGGTCAACCTCGCTCACGCTGACAAGCGCCTCTACAGCGAAAGGGGTCGCAATTCAAGTGCTCAAAAATGGGGCGGTACTCGGCTATGGACCGGCTTCGAGTGCCAATGGAAACACGAATCAATGGTTCGCCGGCACGTCTTCCGGGGGAATTCTCAACATTCCCTTGACTGCTCGGTATGTTCAAACTGGGCCGACAGTCACTGCGGGGTCAGCCAACGGTGTGGCGACTTTTACGATGAGCTATAAGTGACGCGATCGACGGGCGATGACGATGTGACTGCGCGAATTCAGTGTTTTCCCCAAAGGTGGTCGTGTCGTTGACAGCTGACTCACTGGCACGGACCAAGAAAGCAGCGGCAACTGCAGCCGCGCCAGCATGTTCGAATCAGGCTTGTTGTTGAGCACTTCGTTGTTGAGATCACCCGATGCGATCCCTGCAGGTTCTCGTCATCGGCTTGAACTGGACGCGGCAGACGCGCTCAATGTCTCCCCGGCTTTCGTGACGAGGTCACTCAGCCAGGCCGTTAGCGACGCCTTGGCCTCCCGGTCCGCTTCGACGATGTGCTTGGCGATTGCCTCGTTGTGCGTGCTTTCCGCACTCATTCCCAGGATCAGTGGAGGCTCGGAACATCGGGGGTGCCCGCCAGTCATCGGCGTAGGTCTGATAACTGGAACCTGGCTGTGATCGTGAGTCCAAGGCCTCTCAATTGCACAATGGTCATGCCATCGCAAACCATTCGATTAGGACATATCCCGAGCACGGCATCCGGCCAATCGATCCACCTCACTGTTGCTCTCGGGAACATCCACAGCCAGTGGCATCTCGATCCAAATGCTCAGTTATGGGCCCGCGTCGAATGCCAACAACAACGCGAGTCAATGGCTTGCGGGCAAGACTGGCAATGAGTCTTCAACATGCCGTTGACGGAGCGCTACGTTCAAAAGGGCGCGACGGTCACTGGGGGTTCGGCCAATGGCCTGAGACAGTCACGATGAACTATCAGTGATTGACCAATGACATTGAGGGCCGAGGCGCGTTGAAAGACCCCGATCAGCTCGCCTTCCCCCGCCCCAACTTCTTCACTCCCTCGGCACGCCCCGCAGCCGCCGAAGCCTGCCCGACCTGCATCTGCTCCACCCACAGCAAGGTGTCCACATAGGTCATGAAGCGATTGAGGTACTCCGGCGAGAGATCGCGCATGAGGATCAGCGCGCGGTGCACGAGGTGGTGCGAATTGAGCGGGCCCGCGTTCTCGGGCATCTTCGCGAGCGACTGCGTGAGCCGGCGATCGGCGCTCAGGCGCGACCAGGTGCCGCGGAAGTAGCGCATGGTCTTGAGCTCGGCGGGCGCGGCAGAGCTCGCCGCGCTGGCGCGAATCGGCACGGCACCACCGCTCGGTGTCGGTGCTTCTTCGGGCAGCGGCGACTGGCGCGCGATGTGTTCGACGAGCTCGGCGAGCGCGCCGCGCGGTAACGGCTGTGCCGCCGCGGCCGGCGTCTGCGGCACCGCCTTCTCGAAGTCCTCGCCATACGCGCTCAGCAACTGCCGCAGCCGCTCGTCGAGCAGCCGCCTGGCCTCGCCGCGCTGCACCGAGGCGCGCTTCGCAAGCGTCTCGATGAAATGCAGCCGCACGGGATCGAAGCGCTCGGCCCCGCGCGCGCGCCAGGCTGCGACGACCGCGAGCGGGTCGTCGTTCGCGTCGATGGGCGCGTCGCTACTCACGGGCCTTCGCTGCAGTGCTGGCGGTGCTCGCCGCATACGACGGCCGCGGCGTCGGCGCCATCTCCACGCGCCGGTTCTTCGCGCGGCCATCGGCATCGGCATTCGAGGCCACGGCCTGTTCGGCGCCGAAGGCCGCGGCGAATACCGCGGACGAGGGCACGCCTTCCTCGATCAGCGTGCGGGTCACGGTCAGCGCGCGCTGGGCCGAGAGTTCCCAGTTGTCGGCGAACAGGCGCGCGCCCTCGCGCATCTGGCGGTTGTCGGTGAAGCCGCTCACCATCAGGATCTCGTCGCGCGAACGCAGGTAGGTGGCCAGCGGCGCCGCGAGGCTGCGCAGCACCTGCCGGCCCTCGGGCTGCAGGTCGGCGGAGTTGAAGGCGAACAGCACGCTGCCGCTGATGCCGATGCGCCCGTTGTTGAGCGTGACGCGGCCCGCGGCCAGCGGCCCGGCCAACGCCTTCTCGAGCGCCTCGCGGCGCTGGGCCTCGGCCTGGCGCTGCTTGACCTCGGATTCGAGCTTGGCCGCGAGGTCGAGCTGCATGCCGATCGCGCAGACCAGGATCAGCACGAAGGCGCCGAGCAGGCCCGACATCAGGTCGCCGAAGACGGCCCAGACCGGCACGCTGGTGTCGAGGCCGGCGTCGTCGATGTCCGCGTCCTGGCGCATCACGCCTCGCTGGCCACGGCGGCGGGCTGCCGGCTGGCGATCTGCTGCAGGTCTTCCACGATCTGCTTCTGCGACATGATGCTGAGGTCGATGACCTCGCGCGCCTGCGCCACGTAGTAGGCCAGCTGTTCGTCGCTGCGCGCCATCGACTTGCCGAGCGCGCCTTCCACGCGCTGCAGGTGCGCCACCAGCTTGTCGTTCGATTCGCCGAAGCGCTGCACCGCGAAGCCGAAGGTCTCGCCGAGACTCGCGACCTCGACCGCGCTGCCCGTGACCTGCGCGGCCACCTCGGCCATCTTGCCGGTCTGCGTTTCCACCTGTTCGGCGAAGCGGCTGCCCGCGCGTTCCATCGCCTCGGCCGAGGCCGCCACCAGCGCGTCGACCGCGCTGCGCTGCTCGGTCGACGCATGGTTGACCGCGTCGAGCAGCGTGCCCAGCGTCTCGAGCAGGCGGTTGCGTTCCTCGAGCATCGCGTTGTCGCGCGCCATGCTGTCCGATAGCTTCTGGCGCAGTTCCGACACCACCTCGGCGGCGGCGCGCGGCGCTTCGGCGGCGGCCTGCAGCAACTGCGCGATCTCGGTGACGGTGCGCTTGGCATGCGCCTCGTTCTGCGACGACATTTCGCCGGCGGTCTTCGTCAGCGCATCGAGCAGCTGGCGCTGCTGGTCGGCGCTGTGCGCACCGGCCTGCTGCCATTCCTGGCGCAGCGCGCCGGCCATTGCTTCGAGCGAGCCGGTCCAGGCGGCGAGGCGTTGCTCGTCGCGCGAGGCGAGGTCGGCTTGCGTCTCGAGCAGCTTCTGTTGATGGTTCAGTGCATGGGCGCCGGCCTGTTGCCATTCACGCTGCAGCGAAGTGGCCATGGCTTCGAGCGAACCGGTCCAGGCGGCGAGGCGCTGTTCGTCGCGCGACGAGAGGTCGGCCTGCGTCTCGAGCAGCTTCTGTTGATGGTTGAGTGCATGGGCGCCGGCCTGTTGCCATTCCTGCCGCAGCGACGCAGCCATGGCCTCGAGCGAACCCGTGAAGGCCGCGAGGCGCTCTTCGTCGCGCGCGGCGAGGTCGGCTTGCGTTTCGAGCAGCTTCTGCTGATGGCCCAGCACATGGCTGCCCGCCTGTTGCCATTCCTGTTGCAGCGATGCGGCCATCGCCGCGAGCGAGCGGGTCCATGCCGACAGCCGTTCCTCGTCGCGCGACGAGAGATCGGCCTGGGTGTCGAGCAGCTTCTGCTGGTGGATCAGCGCCTGCGCGCCGGCCTGCTGCCATTCCTTCTGCAGGGCCGCGCCCATTGAGGTCAGCGATTCGGTCCAGGCCGCGAGGCGCTGTTCGTCGCGCGCGGCCAGCGCGGCCTGCAGCTCGCCCTGCGCGTCGCCCACGGTGCGCAGCAGCGAGGCCGCATGCGCCTCGAAAGCCGTGGCGGCGGCCGACAGCGCCTGCTGCGCGTCGCCCGAGAGTCTGTCGCTCGTCTCCTGATGCCGCGCAAGCGCCTGTTGCCAGGTGTCGGACACCTTGCCGACCGTGGTCTCGAGTCGCGTCGACACGCCATCGACCAGCGCGGTCGAGCGCTGCTCGAAGCTCTGCGCGAAGCCTTCGAGCGAACCGCGCAGGTCGCTCGACAGCGCCTCGCTGGTGCGCTGGTGCGCGGCGAGCGCGCCCTGCCAGGTGTCGGCCACGCGGCCGGTGCTGGCCTCGAAGCGCGACGACAGGCCTTCGAGCTGCTGCTGCACCGTCTGCGCGATGCTGCCGTGCAGCGAGGCGGTCTCGCGCGCGATGCCGGCCATGGTGGCCTCGACCACCGGCTGGATCGCGGCGCCGGCCACGCGGGCGCTCTCGATCAGGCTGTGCTTGAGCGACTGGTCGACCGAGCTCGCGAGGCCGGCGTAGACCGCCTCGGCCTTGCCGTGGAACTCGGTCTGGTTGCCGATCAGGCGCTCGCTGAGCACCTGGGTCTGGCGCTCCATCGCGCCCATCATGGCCTGCAGCTGGCCGACCAGCTCGGGCATCAGGTCGGCCTGGCGCTGCAGCAGCTTGAAGGATTCGTCGCGCCGGTGCGCCTGCGAGTGCACGCGCAGGGTGCTCGCGATCTTCGCGTCGAGCGCCTGCGAGGCCTGCAGCCGTTCGCGCCGGCACAGCGCCGACACCAGGCCCAGCGCCGCCGAGGCGGCCACGCCGGCCACCGAGGTGCCGAAGGCGAGGCCGAGGCCGCGCACCGGGGCGGAGAGCGATTCGCGGATCGCTTCGAGGTCGGTCGCGCCCTGCAGCGCCGCGCCGGTGCCGTTGAGCGTGACCACCATGCCGAGGAAGGTGCCGAGCATGCCCAGCAGCACCAGCAGGCCCGCGAGGTAGGGCGCCAGCGCCGGCCCGGGCAGGCCCACGCGTTCGCCCTCGACGCGCAGGCGCACGGCGTTGCGCAGCGAGGGATGCAGCGAGGCAAGCCAGTCGCCGAGGCTGGCCGGGGGCTCGGACAGCGCGTTCGTCGCCTGCACCAGCGAGCCCGTGGCCTGCTGGAAGCGGTGCAGCTCGAGCCCGCCCATCAGGTAGAACGCGGCCACGAGCCCGGTGACGGCCAGCGCCAGCGTGTTCGTGCCAATGTAGCCGGCGCCGACCCAGCCGACGACGGCCAGGCCCGCGACGAACACGGCGTGATGGAGAAATCGGGTCATGTGTATCCAGTCAGCCCTTGTGACCGGTGCGCAGGGCTTCGAGCAGCCCGTCGACCGGTTGAAATCGAAAGTCCAGTTCGGCCTGCAGCACGTCCTGGATGTCCTTGCGGAAGACCGCGAGCCAGTCGGCATGGCCGCTGGCGCCGGGGTCTTCCCCCGTCGTTTCCTCGCTCTGGCGGGCCTTGCGCAGCCGCGCGAAGCGCTTCTCGAGCGCCGCCGGCACGCTCGCCAGCAGGCTGCGTTCGCGCGCGCCCAGCACCTGTTCCATCACCACGTCGACGGCGGCGAGCCGCGCCATGTCGTGCGAACCGGCGGCGAGCCGCGCGCGCAGCCGGCCGCGCAGCGGGCCGATGGCCGTCTCCATCGCCTGCTGCCGCGCGAGGTAGCGCTGGCGCATCGGCGCGAAGTCGGGCGGCGTCTCGACGTCGGCGGTTGCCGCGGCCGGGCGTGCCTTGGCGGGCGCGAAGCTGCCGTCCTCGGCGATCGCCTGGGCCAGCGCGGCGCGCACGCGCGCGCATTCGCTTTCATCGGCGCGCACCGAACCCCGCGGGGCCGGCGGCAGGCTGGCCGGCGTGCCGTTGAGGGCGGCCGACAGCGAGATCGCGTCGGTCCAGCCGAACCATAGGCTCAGCCGGTCCGCCGAAGCCTGTTCGGATTCGCGGATGTCGCCATCGGTCAGTCGGGAAAGCAAGCGGACGAGCGCCGAGCCGTTGAAACCAGTGCGCTGTGGAACGTGCGCCATGCCAGAGTCGGAAAAACCCGGCAGTCTACACCGCCGACCCTCGGGGGAATCCCGGGGCCGGGGCCGCTGGCAGTGGCGCGGACGGCGTTTCGCCAGGGGCGACGCGGGCCGCCGAGGCGGCGGAAATTTTGTATCGAAATCCAACCTGCCCGTGCCGGGCCCGGCGCTCAGGCCGGGGGCTTGGGCAGCGCGTGTGCGAGCAAGGCCACGGCCGCCTCGATCGGCCGGTCCACCGCCAGGCCCTCGGCCCAATCGAAGCGCAGCCCTTCGAAGGCCGCGCCGCCGGGCACCAGTCGCCGCGCACCCGCCGCGCGCGCGCGGGCCGACAGCGCGCGCACCTGCGCACGGAAGCGCTCGGGATCGGCGCGCAGCGCCGCACCGTCGCCATCAAGCGCGAACACGCCCGCCAGCAGGTGCGACGCGCCGCCGGCCACCACGCAGTCGGTGAGGATCGGCACCCAGGCCGCGCCCGCCGTGAGGATCGCGAAGCGTTCGCCGCGTTGCCGCGCGGCCAGGACGGCGGCCTCCGCCAGGCCGGTCACGGGCACGCCGGCGCGCTCGCGCAGCACCGCCAGCCCGGGGTCGCCGAAGCAGGCCAGCAGGATGGCGTCGGCGCGCGGCGCCTCGGCCAGCAGCGCCGGCATCGCGGCCGCGGCCGCGTCGTAGCTAGGCCGGTCCCTGATCACCGGCGGCCCGGCGGAGGCGGTCCAGCCGATGGCCTTCAGGCCCGGCGGCAGCAGCGCGCGAGCGGCCGAGACCACGGCTTCGGTCATCGCCTGGCTGGTGTTCGGGTTGAGCACCAGCAGCGTGGCGTCGCTCATCGGCCTTCGTCCGTGGACTGCGCGGCGCGCTGGCCCGCCCACATGCGCAACAGCACGCCCACCACGTCCTGCGAGGGCGCGGCCGCGCCGGGGCGCAGCCGGGTCTCGACCAGCGACAGGTGCGAGCGCATCGCGCGCGCGGCACCACCGCCGTCGCCCTTGAGCAGCGAGGTGAAGATGTCGCGGTGCTCGTCGCAGGCGCATTGCGCCGAATGCGGCGCCTCGTACATCGCCACCAGCATCGAGGTCCGGCTCACCAGCTCCTGCATCTGCTGCAGGATGAAGGTGTTGCCCGTGGCCTCTGCCAGGATCATGTGGAAGTCGGCCGACAGCCGCACCGAGGTGGCGCGGTCGCCCTCGGCCAGCGCGGCCTGCTCGCGCTCCATGTGCTCGTCGAGGCGGCGCAGCGCCTCGGCGCCCGCGTTCTGCGCCAGGTGGGCGACGATGCCGCCCTCGAGAATGCGGCGCGCGTCGTAGATCGAGCGCGCCTGCTCGAGCGAGGGCGCGGCCACGAAGGCGCCGCGGTTCGGGATCATCTCGATCAGCCGGTTGGTGCCCAGCCGCAGCAAGATCTTGCGGATGCGCTCGCGGCTCACGCCGAAGACCTCGGCCAGCGCGGTCTCGCGCAGCGGCGCGCCGGGCGCCAGCGCGCCGGCCAGCAGCGCGCGCGAGAGCGTGTCGTAGACCGCGTCCTCGCGTTCCTTCATGCGGCCGTGCCCTCGTCGGTGTGCGCCAGCCAGTGGCGGGCGATGCGTTCGCGGCTGGTCACCCAGGCGCCGCCCTTGTCGTGGAGGTGGCGCAGGATGCGCTCGAGCGCGCCGATGCGCCCGGGCCGGCCGATCATGCGCAGGTGCAGGCCCACCGACAGCATGCGCGGCGCATGCCCGCCCTCGCGCCACAGCCAGTCGTAGGCGGCACAGACGTAGTCGGCGAAGGCGTCGCCGGTATCGAAGCGCTGGGTGTTCTGGAACTGCATGTCGTTGGTGTCGAAAGCATAGGGCAGCACGAGGTGCGGCCGGCCGTCGACCGCCACGCGATAGGGCGTGTCGTCGTTGTAGGCGTCGCTGTCGTAGAGGAAGCCGCGCTCCACCAGCAGGCGGCGCGTGTGCGGGCTCGGGTTGGAGCGCGTGTGCCAGCCCACGGGGCGGCGCCCGGTGGCGGCCTCGATCGCGGTGCAGCAGCGGTCGATGGCCAGTCGCTCCTCGTCGAGCGTGAGGTCGATGCCGCGCTCCCAGCGCCAGCCGTGCGCCGAGACCTCGTGGCCGGCCTGCGCCGCATGCCGCGCCAGCCATGGCGAGCGCTCCACCGCGCGGCCGCAGGCGCTGAGCGTGAAGTGCCCGCCATGCCGCTCGAACAGGTCGGCGATGCGCCAGTAGGCCACGCGCGTGCCGTACTCGAAGTGGCTGTCGATGCAGCGGTCGGGCACCGGCTGGCCGTCGATCACCTCGTAGATGGCCTCGTTGCGGCTGTCGCCGTCGGTCATCGAGAACTCCGCGCCCTCCTCGAAGTTGACGACGAAGGAGACGGCCACGCGCGCCGCCTCGGGCCAGCGCACGGCGGGCAGGTCGCGGCCGTAGCCGATGAAGTCGCGGGTGGAGGCGGTGGTGTGGGAAGCAGTCGGATCGGCCATGGTCAGAACTGGGCCAGCCGGCGCAGGCCGACCAGCCTTTCGGCGATGAAGAGCACCACGGCGGCCAGCAGGATCAGGCAGGCCGAGATGGCGGCGATGGTGGGGTCGGGTGACTCCTCCAGGTAGTGCAGGATCTCGATCGGCAGCGTCTTGCTGCGCGCGTCGGTCAGGAAGATCGAGATCGGGTAGTTGTCCATCGAGGCGAGGAAGGCGAACAGCCCCGAGGTCAGGAAGGCCGGTGCCAGCGCCGGCACCATCACCTGCAGCAGCGCGCGCGGGCGCGACAGCCCCAAGGTCTGCGCCGCCTCGAGCAGCCGGGTGTCGAACAGTGCCAGGCTCGCATGCACCGTGCGCGTGACGTAGGGCAGGGTGATCACCACGTGCCCGATCAGCAGGCTCCAGAACACGTTGGCGAGCCCGACCGCGCGGAAGGCCTGCAGCAGCGCCACGCCGATCACCAGCCCCGGCATCATCAGCGGCGAGACCAGGAAGGCCAGCAGCGCCTCGCGGCCGCGGAAGCGTCCCTGCTCGATCGCGATCGCGCACAGCGTGCCGAGCACCAGCGCCGCGAGCGTCGCGCCCGCGGCCACCGCGGCCGACAGCAGCACGGTGTCGGCCAGCCCCTCCTTGGCCAGCATCGCGCGGTACCAGCGCAGCGACCACTGGCCCTCGGGCAGGTTGAACACCGGCGAGGGGCTGAACGAGACCAGCACCACCACCACCAGCGGCGCCAGCATGAAGACCGCGGTCGCCGCCATCAGCAGCCCGCCCGCGAGGCGGTTCCAGCGTGTGCTCATGCCGTGGCTCCCCGCGCCTGCAGCCGGCGCGTGAGCAGCGTGCTGCCCACCACCACCGCAACCGCGATGGCCAGCAGGATCACCGCCAGCGTCGAGCCCGACTGCCGGTCGCGCATGAACAGGTAGGCGCGCGCCAGCAGCGCGGGCAGCGTCTGGTAGCGGTCGCCCACCAGCAGCGCGGGGATCACGTACATCGACACCGCCATCGAGAACACGAAGGCCGAGCCCGCGACCACGCCCGGCAGCGACAGCGGCCAGGTCACGCGCACGAAGGCATGCAGCGGCTTCGCGCCGAGCGTGGCAGCGGCCTCGGCCAGGCGCGAGTCGATCTGGCGCGCCACCGTGAACACCGGCAGCACCATGAAGGGCAGGAACACGTGCACCGCGGCGATCACCAGCCCGCGCTCGTTGAACAGCAGCCGTGCCGGCTCGTCGACCAGCCCCAGGCCCAGCAGCACCTGGTTGACCAGGCCGTTGCTGCGCAGCAGGATGGTCCAGGCGAAGCTCTTGACCACCACGCCCACCGACAGCGGCAGGATCAGCGCCAGGAACATCAGCCCCTGCACCGGCAGCGAGGCGCGCGCCATGGCGAAGCCCACCGGGTAGCCGATCAGCAGGCACAGCAGCGTGACGAGCAGCGCGATCTTCAGCGTGTTCCAGACCACGACGGCGCTGAAGGGATCGGTCGCGAAGCGCGCGTAGCCCGCGAGCGAGAAGCCGCCCTGTTCGCCCTGGAAGCTGGTGGCCAGCAGCGCGGCCAGCGGCAGCACGAACAACAGCACGAGGTAGCCCGCGCCCGGCACGGCGAGCCAGCCCGGCGATCCTTCGGCGCGGCGCATGGCGCGGCTCATGGCGCCGCCTCGGCCGCGAACAGCAGCGTGTCGGCCACCGGCCATTGCACCGACAGCGTCTCGCCGGGGCGCGGCGCCAGGTCGTCGTGCGCCGGGAATTCCGCGAGCAGCGTCGCGCCGCCGCCCGGTGCGTTGAAGTAGACCAGCCGGTTGGCGCCGCGGTAGACGGTCTGGCTCACCACCAGCGACAGCCGGTTCATGCCCGCGGCCGCGGGCTGCGGATCGCGCGAGGCGCGCAGCCGCTCGGGGCGCACGCCCACCAGCACCTCGTGGCGCAGGCCGCCCGCGCCGACGTCGCGCGCGCGCTCGGCGGGCACCTCGATCTCGCCGCAGGCGGTGCGCACGCGCGCGCCGTCGAGCGTGCCGCGCCATTGCGAGGACAGGCCCACGAAGTTGAGCGCGAACTCGGTGCGCGGCTGGCCGTAGATGTGTTCGGGCACGTCGAGCTGCTCGATCGCGCCGCGGTTCATCACCGCGATGCGGTCGGACATCACCAGCGCCTCTTCCTGGTCGTGCGTGACGAAGATCGCCGTCATGCCCGCGTCGCGCAGGATCTGGCGCAGCTCGACCTGCATGGTCTCGCGCAGCTTGCGGTCGAGCGCCGACAGCGGCTCGTCGAGCAGGATCAGCCGCGGTCGCGTGGCGATCGCGCGCGCCACCGCCACGCGCTGCTGCTGGCCGCCCGACAGCGCCGAGATCGGCCGGTCCGCGAGCGCCGCGAGCCGCACCGAGCGCAGCGCCGCGTCCACCGCCTGCGCGAGCTCGGCGCGCGGCGTGCCGCGGGCCTTCAGGCCGAAGGCGATGTTCTCGCTGACCGTGAGGTGCGGGAACAGCGCATAGCTCTGGAACACCACGCCGATGTTTCGCTGGTGCGCGGGCAGCGCGGTCACGTCGCTGCCGCCCACGCGCACCGTGCCGGCGTCGCACGCCGCGAGCCCGGCGACGATGCGCAGCAGCGTGGTCTTGCCGCAGCCCGAGGGGCCGAGCAGCGACACGAATTCGCCGGAACCCACCTGCAGGTCCAGCCCGTCCACGACCGTCTGCGCGCCGTAGCGCTTGACGATCCCGCTCAGTTCGAGAGTGCTCATGCGACGCGCCTCACAGCGCCATCTCGCGGTCCCAGCGCTCGACCCAGGTCTTGCGGTTCTCGGCGATGTAGGCCCAGTCGGGAATGAACACCTCGCCCTTGGGCAGGCCGGCCGGCGCGGCCACGCCGGTGTTGGTGGGCATCGCGAGCGAGATCTCGGCGATCTGCTGCTGCCAGGCGCCGAGCATCGCCTCGACGAAGGCATTGGCGAGGTCGGCCTGCGGCCCGCCCCGGACCTTGGCGATGCCGGTCGGCATGGCCATGCCGCCTTCCTTCGGCAGCACGAAGTCGATCGGCGCGCCCTTGGCCTTGCGGTCGAAGGCGTTGAATCCGATCATGCCCGCGATGGCCGTGGCCTCGCCCTGCTCGAGCAGGTTCAGCGCCTGCGGCAGCTGGGTGTAGACGGTCAGCAGGTTGGGCTTGAGCGCCTTGAGCTTGCGGAACGCCGCCTCGGGCTGGTACTGCGCATCCTTCATCGGCTTGCCGGTCTCGAGCGCGGCCGCCACCAGGAACATCGACAGGCCCTCGGTGTTCTGCAGCGAGGGGATCACGACCTTGCCCTTGTTGGCCGGCTCCCACAGCGCCGCGTACGAGGGCAGTTGTTTGAGCTTGCCCGTGTTGACCGCCACGCCGGTGGTCGACTGCATGTAGTTGGCCCACATGCCGTCCATGTGGACCGTGCCGGGCTTGAGCTTCGCGAGGCTGGGGATGTCCTTGGCGGTGAGCGGCTCCAGCACGCCTTCCTTGACGGCCGGGATCATCACCGGATCGTCCATCAGCACCACCGACATGTACTGGCGGCCCTTGTTGTTGACCATCTTCTCGAGGTTCACGAGCGAGCGCGTGCCCTCGAAGATCACCTTGCAGCCGGTCTGCTTCTCGAACACCGGGATCAGCGGATCGAGGAAGGCCTTGTGGCTGCCCGCGCCGCCGACCACGAGTTCGCGGCCCTTGCCCTGGGCGCGCACCCAGGCCGGCGCGGCCAGCGTGGAAGCGGCGAGGAGTCCCTGCCCGAAGGCGCGGCGCGAGAGGCCGGATGCTGAGCGATTCATCTGCATGTCCTTGGGGGGCGATGCCCCAAATGGGTGGATGGAAGGCCGTGGCAGCCGCCAATCAGCCCAACAATTGTGCGCTCTTCAAAAGAAATTGTGCACAATCCATGCAGGAGGCCAAATCCGTGCCAACCCGCAGGCGCGGGGTGCCACGAAGAGAAAACCGGGAGGGGCGCTACGCGCGCAGCCGGCGCGCCGGTTCGGCCTCGTGCAGGTAGGCCGTGAAGGTGTCGCGCGGCGACGAGCCCGTGTGGCGCGTGAGGATCTGCCCGACCTCGCCGCGGTGGTAGCCGCCATGGGCGATCACGTGGCCCAGCATCTCCTCGCGCGACATGCGGCCGGCCGAGCCGTCGGTGAAGTCGAAGGCGAGCGGGGCCGCCAGGTCGTCGTCGCCGATCGCCTGCACGTGCGCGACGAACCAGCGGTCGTTGTCGCGCACCGCCTGCAGCAGGTGCCCGGGCGCGAGCCGCTGGGGCGAATGGGTGCCGGTGTAGGCATGGGGCCGGCCCTCGAGGTGGGCCCTGAAGATGCCGTCGACCGCATGGGCATGGTCGAGCGTGGCCCAGGCCGCCTCGAGGTCGTCCTCGGGCAGCGTGCCCCGCGCGGCCAGCAGGCCGGCGAACAGGCTCTCGTCGGCCCAGGCCTTGTAGCGGAACATCGAGGTCAGCAGCGTGCGTGCGCTCATCGGGGGTCTCCTGGCGAAGCGCCGCGGCGCGGCGCGCTTCGGGGCACGATGATCCCCGGCGTCCATGGCGCGGTCCAATGAAATGCAACCGGCCCACTGATAAGAGCCCCGCATCAATGCAGGGCCTGGCCGGGCGGCCGATTGCGCGGGCGCGGCTTCATGGGCACGATGCTTGCGGATGCGCCGGCGTACGGCCGATCCGCATCCTCCACCTCCAAGGCAGCGCCGATGTCCTTCCTGTGGCCCGGTTACCTCTGGTTCCTGCTGGCGCTCGCGCCGCTGCCGCTGGCCTATGCCTGGCTGCTGCGGCGCCGCGGCCGGCTGGCCCAGCGCTATGGTCGGTTGCAGACCGAGGGCGCCGCGTCGCTGCGGCGCGGCTGGCGCCGGCACCTGCCGCCCGCGCTGTTCCTGCTGGCCTGCGCCGGCCTGCTGTTCGCCGCGGCGCGGCCGGTGGCGCGCGTGCCGCTTCCCTGGGCGCGCACCTCGATCATGCTGGCGATGGACGTCTCGCTGAGCATGCGCGTGAACGACGTCAAGCCGACCCGGCTCGAGGCCGCGCAGGCGGCGGCCAAGTCCTTCCTGCGCGAGCTGCCGCGGCGCATCGAGGTCGGCCTCGTCACCTTCGCCGGCAGCAGCCAGGTCGCGCAGCGCGCCACGCTCGACCGCGACGCGCTCGCGGCCAGCATCGATGCTTTCCAGATGCAGATGGGCACCGCGGTCGGCGACGCGATCGTGCTGTGCCTGGCCGAGCTGTTCCCGCAGGACAACATCAGCCTCGGCGAGATGACCTTCGGCGGCAATGCGCCGCGCGGGCGCAGCCTGGACGACAAGGCGAAGCCGCCGCCGCGCCAGATCACGCCGGTGGCGCCCGGCTCCTACGACGCCGCTGCGATCATCCTGCTGAGCGACGGCCGCCGCACCACCGGCATCGACACGCTCGAGGCCGCGAAGATGGCGGCCGACCGCGGCGTGCGCGTCTACGTGATCGGCATGGGCACGCTCGACGGCGACATCGCCGCGCCCGACGGCATGGCGATCTACATGAAGCTCGACGAGCCCACCTTGCGCGAGGTGGCGCGCATGACCGGCGGCGAGTACCACCACGCCGGCACCGCCGAGGCGCTGCACGGCGTCTACGAGAAGCTCGGCTCGCGCGTGCAGGTGCAGCCGCGCGAGAACGAGCTCTCGGGCCTGCTGGCGTTGCTGTCGGCGCTGTTTGCGATCACAGGCGCGGGGTTGTCGGTGCTGTGGTTCGGGCGCATCGTCTGAGCCGCGGTTTGCCGCTCTCGCGCGGCGGCGCCACAATCGTGGCTGTACCCGTTGGCTCGCCGTCGATCCGTTCGACCGCCGGCCACGGTGTCGCATCCACCGGCCGATCCTCCATGCAGCATTCCCCGTTCCTCCTGCGCACGCGCCCCATCGGCGCTGGCAACCTGCGTGCCTTCGAGGTCGTGGCGCGGCACCTGAACTTCCGCGCCGCGGCCGAGGAGATGTCGCTCACGCAGCCTGCCGTGAGCCGCCAGATCCAGGCGCTCGAGGAGGAGGTGGGCGTGCGGCTGTTCCTGCGCCACACGCGCGCGGTCGAGCTCACGAGCGCGGGTGCCTTGCTGCTGCTGTCGGTGCAGCAGGCGCTGCCGCGCATCGACGCCACCATCCGCCAGATCCGCCAGAGCGCGTCGCGCAAGAGCGTGGGGCTGACCACCTTCGCCTCGTTCGCCTCGATGTGGCTGATCCCGCGCCTGGAGGCCTTCCAGCGCGACCATCCCGACATCGACATCCGCATCGATGCCTCCGACGCGGTGATCGACCTCGAGGTCAGCGACATCGACCTCGCGCTGCGCTACGGCCGCGCCGAGCACATGCCCGAGGGCGCGGTGCGGCTGTTCGGCGAGCACCTCACGCCGGTGGCCAGCCCCTGGCTCATCAAGAGCAGCCCGCCGATCGAGAAGCCCGAGGACCTCGCGCGCTTCACGCTGATCGAGGTCGGCGATGCGCACCCCAGCTATGTCGAGTGGCTGGTCTGGCGCCGCTGGTTCGAATCGAACGGCCTGGCCCGGATCCAGCCGCGCCGCTGGCTCTACTTCAACTACGACTACCAGATGGCGCAGGCCGCGCTGACCGGCCAGGGCGTGGTGCTGGCGCGCAGCCCGCTGATCGCCGAGAGCCTGGCCAACGGCGACCTGGTCGAGGTGCTGCCGCGCCAGCGCATGGATTCGCCGATGGCCTACTGGCTCGTGAGCGGCCCGCGCAGCGCCGGCCGGCCCGAGCTCCAGGCCTTCGGCGCATGGCTGCAGCAGCAGGCGGTGCTCACGCGCGCGGCGATCGGCGATGCGGTCGACGACGAGGTGCCGGTGGCACGGCGCCAGAGTGCCGCATGAACGCCGCATGAGCGCCGAGTGAGCGGCGGGCGCGGCAACAGCGTCTACGTCGAGCTGGCGCCGCTCGCGGCGCACCGCGCGCTGCTCGACCACCTGTTCATCCTCGTCGACGACGGTACCTTGACCGCGCCGGGCCGGCATCGCTTCGCCACGCCGTTCTCCGAGATCCGCTACCTGCGGCGGCCGGACGACGATCCGCCATGGCAGGCCTCGTGGTCGCGGCCCGTGGCCGCCGCGCGGCCCCGGCAACGCGCGCTCGCGGGCATGGTGGTCGGCTTTCGCGCGCATGCGCAGCCATCGCCCGGCGCGTTGCCGGAGCTCGGGCCGATCGGCATCGAGGGATCGCTCGATGCGGTGGTCCATGCGCTCGATGCGCTCGCGGCCGACCTGTGCCCACGTCTCGGCGGAGCACCGGCGATGGCTGCGGTGTCGCAACGCACGCTGCGGCGCCGCTTCGACGCCAGTGTCGGCCTGGGCCCGAAGGCCTGGCAGGCGCTGCACCGCTTTCGCGGCGCGCTGCTCGATCTCGCGCGCTCGCCGGCCAGCCTCGCCGACACCGCGCAGGCGCGCGGCTATGCCGACCAGTCGCACATGTCGGCCGACTTCCAGCGCTGCGCCGGCACCTCGCCCGGTCGCTTCGCCGCGCGCTCGCGCGCCGAGGCCGGCGGCGATGTTGGCCGATTCTTCCAAGACCCGGCGCTGCGGCAGCGGGTACACACCCTGGTTTCCACGTGATGAACGGAGCGATTCCATGGTGCGAGAGACGATCGACCCGGCCGATGCGCAACGGGTGAGGGCCAGCTTCGAGCGGCAGAACGCGATGCGCGAGCTCGGCATCGAACTGGTCGAGGTGCGGCCCGGCGAGGTCGAGCTGGCGATGCCGGCCTCCGAACGGCTGACCCAGCAGCACGGCTTCCTGCATGCCGGCATCGTCGCCACCGGGCTCGACAGCGCCTGCGGCTACGCGGCCTTCTCGCTGATGCCGCCCGAGGCGGCCGTGCTTACGGTCGAGTTCAAGATCAACCTGCTGGCTCCGGCGGCCGGCGAGCGCTTCGTGTTCCGTGCCGGCGTGACCAAGGCGGGCCGCACGATCAGCGTGAGCGACGGCCGTGCCTATGCGCTGCGCGAGGGGAAGGAGTCGCTGATCGCGACCATGACGGCCACGCTGATGGCGGTGGTGGGGCGCGAGGACATCCGGCACTGACGGGCTTCCGCGGCCGTCGCGGCCGCCACCGTGGCGGGTGGGTCGAATGCTGCCGACCGTTCAGAAGCTGAACGTTCAGGAGTTGTTCGGTGGCCGCGCGCTGATCGCCTGAAGGGCGCCAAAAGGCCCTGAAAAGCCTCGAAACCGCCGCTTTCGGCACGCAAAGCACGAGGTATTGCGTTGGCACGGCGCTTGCCATGTCGTGTGCATGACCTCTACCACAGCCACCCCCGAAACACCCGGCGCGCATGGCGCCGATCCCGACGGCCGGCCCGCGCTTCGCGAGGGCACGACCGGCAGCGCCACGCTCGTCGTCGCGCCGAAGCACCTGGCCAGCGCCTTCGCCGAAGAAAGCGGCGAGGCCTATCCGCAGGTGCTCGCCACGCCGGCCCTGGTCGGCCTGCTCGAGCGTGCCTGCGCGGCGATCCTCGTGCCCGCCCTGCGCGCGGGAGAGATGTCGGTCGGCCACCGGGTCCAGCTCGTGCACGGCGCGCCCACGGTGCCCGGCCAGGTGGTTCGCGCGAAGGCGACCTTGCTGCGCCGCGAGAAGCGCCTCTACGTGTTCGAGGTCGAGGCGCGCGACGACGCGGGCGTCGTGGCCACGGGCGAGCATTCGCGCGCGATCGTGCCGGCCGCCGCGGTGGAGGCCACGGCGCTGCGCCGCGCGAACGACGCCGTGGAGGCTGCGCGATGAGCACCGCCGCGATGCTGCATCCCGAGGTCGAGACGCTCGCGCCCGCGACCCTGCGCTCGCTGCAGGAAGCGCGCTGGACCGAGCAGTGGCGCTACGTGCGCACCAGCTCGGTCTTCTACCGGCGCAAGCTGTCGGGCTGGCTCGACCGCGCGCTCACGCTCGACGAGTTGCAGGAGCTGCCGCTGACCGAGAAGGACGAGCTGCGCCTGAGCCAGGAGGCCGACTACCCGTTCGGCGACTACGTGGCCTGCGCCGAGAAGCGCGTGGTGCGGCTGCACCGCACCTCGGGCACCACGGGCCGGCCGCTGATCCTCGCCAATTCGCGCCGCGACGCCGAGATCGTGGCCGAGGTCGGCGGGCGCTCGATGTGGGCCTCGGGCCTGCGGCCCAGCGACCGCGTGGTGCATTGCCTCAACTACTGCATGTGGACCGGCGGCTTCACCGACCACACCACGCTCGAGGCGGCCGGTGCCACCGTGCTGCCCTTCGGCGTGGGCAACACGCGGCAGTTGATCGATGCCATCCTCGACCTGAGGATCACGGCGATCTCGTGCACGCCGTCCTATCCGGCGCTGCTCGAGAGCGTGCTGCGCCAGCACTATCCAGGGCTGCAGCCGGCCGACCTGGGGTTGAAGCTGGGCCTGTTCGGCGGCGAGGCGGGGCTCGACAACGCCGAGTTCCGCGCGCAGATGGAGGCGCGCTGGGGCTTCAAGGTGCGCAATGCGAACTTCGGCCTGTCGGAGGTGATGAGCATCCTCGGCGGCCAGACCGACTGGACCACCGACCTGCTGTTCCATGCCGGCGACGTGGTGTTCGCCGAGATCCTCGATCCCGCCACCCTGCAGCGGCTGCCGATCCGCGAAGGCACTGTCGGCGAGCTGGTCTGCACCCACCTGCGCAAGGAGTGCCAGCCGCTGGTGCGCTACCGCACGCGCGACGTGGTGACGGTGACCGGCACCGAGCCCGGTCCCGACGGCCGCACTGCCTGGCGCTTCCGCGTCAGCGGGCGCACCGACGACATGTTCAACGTGCGCGGCATCAACGTGTTCCCGAGCGCGGTGCGCGCGGCGATCGAATCGCTGCCCGCGCTGAGCTCGGGGCACTTTCGCATCGTGCTGCGCGGGCCCGGCCCCTACGACCGCGTCGAGCTGCGCGCCGAAGCGGCCGCGGGGCTCGCGCCGGCCGACTGGGAAGCGGCCGCGCGCCGGCTGGAGATCGCGGTGCGCGAGCGCGCGGGCGCCAGTGCGCTGGTGGAGATGGTGCCGTTCGAGTTCTACGAACGCACCGACGGCAAGACCCAGTGGGTCGAGAAGCACTGAAGACCGGCCCGAGACCAACGAACGAACGAGCAAAGGATTTTTCGCCATGAACTACGTCACCCTCGAAACCAGCGACGGCATCGCGCACGTGCGGCTGCAGCGGCCCGAGCGCCTCAACGCCATCAGCGCCGTGGTGCTCGACGACCTGCACGAGGCGCTGCGCGAGGCGCAGTCCTCGACCGACGTGCGCGCGATCGTGTTCTCGGGCGCGGGCCGGGCCTTCTGCGCCGGCGACGACCTCAAGGAGTTCGGCGAGCAGACGCGCACGCCGGCCTCGATCCGCCATCACATCGAGCGCATCCAGACCATCACGCGCGACCTGATGTTCGGCGGCACGCCGGTGGTCGGCGCGATCCACGGCTTCGCGGTCGGCGGCGGCTTCGAATGGCTGCTGAACTGCGACCTGGTGGTGGCTTCCGAGGACCTGGTGTGCTTCTTCCCGGAAATGGACTGGGGCCAGTTCGTGACCGGCGGCGTGACCTGGCTGCTGCCGCAGGCCGTGGGCCACCAGCGCGCGATGGAGCTCTGGCTGCTGGGCGAGCGCCAGTCGGCCGCCGACCTGCTGCGGCTGGGGCTCGCGAACTGGGTGGTGCCGCCGGAGCGGGTGCTGGCGCGCGCCTTCGAGGTGGCGGCGGTGGTGGCCTCGAAGTCGCAGGGTTCGGTGTCGCGGCTCAAGCGCGTGGTGACGATGCAGGCGCAGTCGAACCTCGCGGTGGCGCTCGAGCTCGAGCAGGAGGCCACCGTGGCCGCCTTCGCCACGCCCGATGCCGCCGAGCGCGTGCTGAAGTTCGGGCGTCGCGCCTGAACAGGGAGACCGCGATGAACGTCCGCGCCATCACCTTCGACTACTTCGGAACCCTGGTCGACGTCGACCGCGGCGGCATGGCCGGCATCGAGGCCGTGCTGGCCGAAGCCGGCCTGCGCACCGAGCGGCCGCTGTTCGAGCTCTACCTCGACTGGGACATCCGCAACGTGCAGCGCTACCGCGGCGGGCGCTGGCGCCCCTACCGCCAGGTGGCGCGCGAGGCGCTGCGCGAGACGCTCGAGGCCATCGAGCTCGGCGTCACGGCGCGGCTCGACATCGACCTGCTCAACGAGCTGTACCTCGGCCACCTGGTCGAGTCGGCGCCGCCCCATCCCGAGGTCGAGGCCATCCTGCAACGGCTGGCCGAGCGCTTTCCGCTGATGCCCATCACGAACATGGACAGCGACCTGTGGCAGCGCAGCCAGCTCGTGCGCTTCTTCGACCAGGTCACCACGGCCGAGATGGCACGGGCCTACAAGCCCTCGGAATCGATCTTCAGGCTCGCGCTCGACCGCCTCGCGGTGCCGGCGGAGTCGGTGCTGCACTGCTCGCTCGCGAGCTGGGCCGACATCGACGGCGCCAAGCCGCTGGGCATGCAGGTGGCCTGGATCAACCGCGGCGCCGAGCGGCTGAGCGTCTGGCAACCGCGGCCCGACCACGAGTTCCCCACCCTCGAGGGCGTGCTCGCCCTCCTGGACTAGTCGGTTTCTTCCATTCACTTCGAGGTACAGAACATGCGCCGTTTCCTGCTTCTTGCTGCTTCCCTGGGCCTGTGGGCCTCCCTCCTGCCCGCCAGCGCGCAGGAACTGGTCGTCAAGATCGGCCATGCCGGCCCGCTCAGCGGTCCGCAGGCCAACGCGGGCCGCGACAACGAGCGCGGCGTGAAGCTCGCCATCGCCGATCTCAACGCGCAGGACTTCCGCATCGGCGGCAAGCGCGCGCGCTTCGAGCTGGTCTCGGAGGACGACCAGGGCGACCCGCGCACCGGCACCCAGGTGGCGCAGAAGATGGTCGACACCGGCGTGCGCGCGGTCATCGGTCACTACAACTCGGGCGTCTCGATTCCCGCCTCGCGCATCTACAGCCAGGAGGACATCCCGATGATCACGGGCGCGTCCTCGAACCCGCAGCTCACGCGCCAGGGCTTCGCGAGCATCTTCCGGCTCGCGGCCAACGACAACGTGATGGGCGCGGCCATGGCCGAGTTCGCCGCCGCGCGCGGCCTGCGGAAGGTGGCGGTGATCGACGACCGCACCGCCTACGGCACCGGCGTGGCCGACATCTTCGTGCAGACCGCCAAGGGGCTGGGCCTCGAGGTGGTGGGGCGCGAATTCACCAACGACAAGGCCACCGACTTCACCGCCATCCTGACCAAGTTCAAGGGGCTCGCGCCCGAGGCGGTGTTCCTCGGCGGCTACTACGCGCAGGGCGCGGGCGTCGCGCGCCAGATGCGCCAGCTCGACATCAACGCGCTGCTGCTCGGCGGCGACGGCATCTGCACGGCCGAGGTGGTGCCGCTGGGCGGCAAGCTGCTCGAAGGCCGCTACTTCTGCGCGCAGAGCGGGCGCCCGCTCGACAGCCTGCCGGGCGGCCCGGCCTTCCGCGAGCGCTTCACGAAGACCTTCGACGCGCCGATCGATGCCTATGCGCCGGCCTTCTACGTGGCGACGCTGGTGATCGCGCGCGCGATGCAGCAGGCCGGCAGCGACGAGCCGAAGAAGGTCACGGCCGCGCTGAAGACGCTGAAGATGGATTCGATGCTCGGCCCGGTGCAGTTCGATGCCACCGGCGAGTGGCTCAAGGCGCCGGTCACGGCCTACCAGATCGCCGGCGGCAAGCTGGTGCCGGTCGAGCGCAAGCCGTGAGCGCGCGCGCCCCGGCGGATGGCGCCAGCGTTCCGCCGCCCGCGCTTCCTTGGCAGAATCGGCGCGACCGGTCGGCCGCGGCGTCCTCGCCGCGCGCACCGGGCTGACGAGGACAAGGAACGCGATGACGCCGATGCTCGACGAGGTCTGGGACGTGCTGGTCGAGCGGGCGGTCGCCCAGGGCCACGGCGCGCTGCTGTTCGGCGCGGGGCGCGTGCTGCGGCGCGCCTGGACCGCGCCCGGCATCGAGGCCTCGGCGCTGATGGCCGTGCTGCCGGCCGAGGGTGCTGCCGCGTGGGCGCCCTGCGTGCCGGTGGCGCAGCCGCGGGGCTTCGATCGCCTGCACCTGCGTGCCGCCGACTCGAAGAGCGGCGAAGCGCTGTTCGTGGCGCTGCTCGCGCGGCCGGACAGCGCGGAGCTCGGCGACGAACTGCGCCTGCTGGCCCACCTGTGGGCCGCGGCGCATTCGGCCGAGCTGGTGGCCGAGCAGCAGGGCGCGTTGCTGCAGGAGCAGTCGGCGATCGTCGAGCACATCACCGACGGCCTGCTGGTGGTCGACCGCGAGCTGATCGTCAAGCACATGAATGCCGCGGCCGGCCGCATCCTGAGCCTGCATCCGCGCGAGAGCATCGGCAAGCCCTTCGGTTCGCTGCTCGATTTCGCGCCGATCATCCAGCCGCTGCTGGAAACCGGCGAGGGCTACATCGACCGCGAGCTGATCATCGACTCGCCGCAGCGGCACCTGCACCTGGTCGACACCGCGGTGCCGATCAAGAACGCGGCGGGCCAGGTGGTGTCGATCGTGAATTCCTTTCGCGAGATCCAGCGCGCGCGCCGCATGGCCGACCGCATCGCGGGCAACCATGCGCGCTACAGCTTCGACGACGTGGTGGGCACGGCGCCGCCGCTGGTGGCGGCCGTCGAGGCCGCGCGCAAGGCCGCGCGCGGTTTCGCCAACGTGCTGCTGATCGGCCAGAGCGGCGTCGGCAAGGAGGTCTTCGCCCAGGCCATCCACAACGCCAGCGCGCGCGCCCCGGGGCCTTTCATCGCGATCAACTGCGCCGCGCTGCCGCGCGACCTGATCGAGAGCGAGCTGTTCGGCTATGCGCCCGGCAGCTTCACGGGCGCCACGCGCGAGGGCCGGCCCGGCAAGTTCGAGGCGGCCAGCAGCGGCACCATCTTCCTCGACGAGATCTCCGAGCTGCCGATCGACGTGCAGGCCAAGCTGCTGCGCGTGCTGCAGGAGCGCGAGGTGGTGCGCGTGGGCGACACGCGCAGCATCCCGATCGACGTGCGCGTGATCTCGGCCAGCAACCGCGACCTGCAGGCCATGATCGAGCGGCGCGAGTTCCGCGAGGACCTCTACTACCGCTGCCACGTGATCGGCATCGAGCTGCCCTCGCTGCGCGAGCGGCCCGAGGACGTGCCGGTGCTGGTGCACCACTTCCTGCGCAAGTACGCGCAGCTGCTGCGCAAGAACGTCTTCCGCGTCTCGCCGGCCCTGATGCAGCGGCTGGTCGCGCATCCGTGGCCCGGCAACGTGCGCGAGCTCGAGAACACCGTCGAGCGGCTGGTGAACATGACCGATGCCGAGACAGCCTGCGTCGACGACCTGCCCGCATGGTTCTCCGGCGGCCCGAAGCCCGACGCCGCGCCGCCGCCGCCGGTGCGCCCGGCCTCCGAGGTGCGCACGCTCGAGGAGGTCGAGAAGGAGGCGATCGCGAATGCGCTGCGTGCCTGCGGCTTCAACGTGACCGAGACCGCGCGCCGGCTCGGCATCGCCAAGCCCACGCTCTACGCGAAGATCCGCGGCTATGGGCTGCGGCTGCAGCGCGGCGGGCGCGGCGCCTTCGATGCCGAGGAGGCGCGGCCGGCCGGGCACTGACCCCGATGGCATGGGCGCGAAGGCGTCCGGCACCGGGCGGCTGCCGGCGCGTTGAATGCCCAACAAGGCGCACTTTGCGAATGGCAAATTGCGCGTTCCGCCGGATCGGGCAATGCTGCGGCCATGACTACCGAGACCTCCGTCGACCTCCGGGCCTGGATCGGCCGCACCGAGCGCAGGGGCGACGACGTGGGCGCCGCGTCCCTGTCGGCGCTGGCCGCCACGTTCGACCGGGACGACCTCGCGTTCAACCTGGGCAGCGACGTGCCCCCGTTGTGGCACTGGCTGCACTTCATCCCGCTGGCGCGCCAGGACCAGATCGGCGTCGACGGCCACCCGCTGCGCGGCGGCTTCCTGCCGCCGATCGCGCTGCCGCGCCGCATGTGGGCCGGCGGCGAGCTGCAGTTCCACCATCCGCTGCAGGTGGGCGACGAGATCACGCGCCAGTCGCGGATCCTCGACGTGGATGCCAAGGACGGCAAGAGCGGGCCGCTGGTCTTCGTCAAGGTCCGCCATGAGATCTCGAATGCCCGGGGCCTCGCCATCACCGAGGAGCAGGACATCGTCTACCGCGACATGCCGGCCGCGGGCGCGCCCGCCCCGGCGGGAACGAAGGCGGCGACGGACGAGGACTACCGCGAGACCGTCGAGCCCGATCCGGTGCTGCTGTTCCGCTACTCCGCGCTGACCTTCAACGGCCACCGCATCCACTACGACCGGCCCTACGCCACCGAGGTGGAGGGCTACCCGGGCCTGGTGGTCCATGGCCCGATGGTGGCCACGCTGCTGCTGGGGCTCGCGAGCCGCCGGCTGCCGCAGCGTCGCGTGCGCGGCTTCGCCTTCCGGGCCGTGCATCCCCTGTTCGACACCGCCGCCTTCGAGCTGTGCGGCAAGGCCCAGGCCGACGGTTCCCAGACGCTGTGGGCACGCAACCATGACGGTGTGCTGGCGATGGAAGCCCGCGCCAGTTTTTTCTAACCCCAAGCAGCGATCCAATGACGAAGAACGCCGTCGACAAGTACCAAGACATCCGCGATGCCGTGCGCGCACTCTGCGCCGAGTTCCCCGACGAATACCACCGCAAGATCGACGAGCAGCGCGCCTACCCCGAGGCCTTCGTCGATGCGCTGACCAAGGCCGGCTGGCTCGCGGCGCTGATCCCCGCCGAGTACGGCGGCTCGGGCCTGGGCCTGACCGAGGCCTCGGTGATCATGGAGGAGATCAACCGCTCGGGCGGCAACTCCGGTGCCTGCCACGGCCAGATGTACAACATGGGCACGCTGCTGCGGCACGGCTCCGAGCAGCAGAAGCAGCTCTACCTGCCCAAGATCGCCTCGGGCGAATGGCGCCTGCAGTCCATGGGCGTGACCGAGCCCACGACCGGCACCGACACCACCAAGATCAAGACCACGGCCGTGAAGAAGGGCGACCGCTACGTCGTCAACGGCCAGAAGGTCTGGATCTCGCGCGTGCAGCACTCCGACTGGATGATCCTGCTCGCGCGCACCACGCCGCTGGCCGAGGTCAAGAAGAAGTCCGAGGGCATGTCGATCTTCCTGGTCGACCTGCGCGCCGCCGAGAAGAGCGGGATGACGGTGCGACCGATCCCGAACATGGTGAACCACGAGACCAACGAGCTGTTCTTCGAGAACCTCGAGATTCCGGCCGAGAACCTGATCGGCGAGGAAGGCCAGGGCTTCAAGTACATCCTCGACGGGCTCAATGCCGAGCGCACGCTGATCGCGGCCGAGTGCATCGGCGACGGCTACTGGTTCATCGACCGCGTGACGAAGTACGTCAACGAGCGCGTGGTATTCGGCCGCCCGATCGGCCAGAACCAGGGCGTGCAGTTCCCGATCGCCGACGCCTACATCGAGGTCGAGGCCGCCAACCTCATGCGCTTCAAGGCCTGCGAGCTGTTCGATGCGCACCAGCCCTGCGGCGCGCAGGCCAACATGGCGAAGTACCTGGCGGCCAAGGCGAGCTGGGAAGCGGCCAACACCTGCCTGCAGTTCCATGGCGGCTTCGGCTTCGCGAACGAATACGACATCGAGCGCAAGTTCCGCGAGACGCGCCTCTACCAGGTCGCGCCGATCTCCACCAACCTGATCTACGCATACGTGGCGGAGCACCTGCTCGGCCTGCCGCGTTCCTTCTGAGCGCCATGACGCGAACCCAAGGCAGGCGCCCGCTCGAAGGCATCACCGTCGTCACGCTCGAGCACGCGGTGGCGGCGCCCTTCGCCACGCGCCAGCTCGCGGACATGGGTGCGCGGGTCATCAAGATCGAGCGCCCGGGCGCCGGCGACTTCGCACGCGCCTACGACCGGCGCGTGCGGGGCGAGGCCTCCTATTTCGTCTGGATCAACCGGTCCAAGGAAAGCATCACCCTCGACGTCAAGCATCCCGAGGCGCGGCAGGTGCTGGCCAAACTGCTGGGCCAGGCCGACGTGCTGGTGCAGAACCTGGCGCCCGGCGCCGCGGCGCGGCTCGGCCTGTCCGAGGAAGCGCTGCGCCCCACGCACAAGCGCCTGATCGTCTGCGACATCTCGGGCTACGGCAGCGCGGGACCGTTCCGCGACAAGAAGGCCTACGACCTGCTGATCCAGGCCGAGGCGGGCCTGCTGTCGGTGACCGGTTCGCCCGAGGAGATGGCGCGCGCCGGCATCTCGGTGGCCGACATCGCCGCCGGCATGTATGCCTACAGCGCGGTGCTGGCCGCGCTGATCCAGCGCGGCATCACCGGCGAGGGCAGCCACATCGACGTGTCGATGCTCGAGTGCCTCGCCGAATGGATGGGCAACCCGCTCTACTACGGCTTCGAGGGCCAGGCGCAGGCTGCGCGCGCGGGCGCCAGCCATCCGAGCATCTATCCCTACGGCCCGTTCATGGCGGGCGACGGCAAGACCGTGCTGTTCGGCCTGCAGAACGAGCGGGAATGGAAGGCCTTCTGCGAACAGGTGCTCGCGCACCCGGAACTGGCCACCGACGAGCGCTTCGATGCCAATGCCAAGCGCAGCGCGCACCGGGTGGAGCTCAAGCAGCTCATCGAGTCGCTGCTGCAGCCGCTGACGGCGGCCCAGTGCATCGAGCGCCTCGATGCCGCCCACATCGGCAACGCCAGCGTCAACGACATCGCCGACGTGTGGGCCCATCCCCAGCTGCGCGCTCGGGAGCGCTGGCTCGAGGTGGGCTCGCCCGTCGGGCCGATCCCGGCGCTGAAGCCGCCAGCCGACAACGATCGCTTCGCGCCGCGCATGGACCCGGTTCCCGCGCTCGGCGAGCACACCGATGCCATCCTGCAAGCGCTGGGCTATGGTCCCGAAGACATCGCGCGCCTGCGTGCCAGCCAGATCCTCTGAAAGAACATCCGACATGACGACCTCGAACACCCCCGAGTCCATCCTGGCGCGCTTCGCCGCCGACCTGAAGGCCGAAGACATCCCGCCGGCCGTGCTGCGCCGCGCCGAGGACCTGTTCCTCGACTGGATCGGCTCGGCGCTGGCCGGCAAGGGCGCGCGCCCGGTCGAGACCATCACCCGCTTCGCGTCCGCCATGGGCGCGGGCGACGGCCGCAGCGAGATCCTGATCCACCGCACGCGCTCCAGCCCCCTGATGGCCGCGATGGCGAATGCCGCGGCCTCGCACTTCGCCGAGCAGGACGACGTGCACAACGGCTCGGTGTTCCATCCGGCGGCCGTGGTGTTCCCGGTGGCGCTCGCGATCGCCCAGGCGCATGGCCTCAGCGGCGCGCAGCTGCTGACCGCGGCGGTCGCCGGCTACGAGGTCGGCATCCGCGTCGGCGAGTTCCTGGGCCGCTCGCACTACAAGATCTTCCACACCACCGGCACCGCGGGTGCCGTGGCCGCCGCGGTGACGGCCGGCCACCTGCTGGCGCTCACGCCCGACCAGATGCTGCATGCGATCGGTTCCGCGGGCACCCAGGCCTCGGGCCTGTGGGAGTTCCTGCGCGATGCCGCCGATTCCAAGCAGCTGCACACGGCCCACGCGGCCGGCGCCGGCCTCACGGCCGCCTACCTCGCCAAGGACGACTTCACGGGCGCGCGGCGCATCCTGACCGGCGCGCAGGGCATGGCCGCGGGCATGTCGAGCGATGCCGATCCGGCCCGGCTCACGGACGGCCTCGGCACGCGCTGGGCGCTGCCCGAGACCTCGTTCAAGTTCCACGCCTCGTGCCGCCACACGCATCCCGCGGCCGATGCGCTGCAGCAGATCCTGCTGCGCCACCAGCTCGCGGCCGGCGACGTGAAGGCGGTGACGGCGCAGGTGCACCAGGCGGCCATCGACGTCCTCGGCCCGGTCACGGATCCGCAGACCGTGCACCAGTCGAAGTTCTCGATGGGCACCGTGCTCGGCCTGGTGGCCGTGCATGGCCGCGCGGGCCTGGCGGAGTTCGACGGGCACTTCAAGGACGCCGCGGTCTCGGCCTTCCACGACAAGGTCAGCATGGTCCTCGACCCCGAGGTGGACCAAGCCTACCCGGCGCGATGGATCGGCAAGGTGCATGTTGATACCATCGACGGCCGTCGTCTCGAGGGCCGCGTCGACGAACCCAAGGGCGATCCCGGCAACACCCTCGAGCGCCATGAACTGGAAGAGAAGGCGACGCGCCTGGCGCTCTACCGCCACGGCGCCACGGCCGCCGAGATGCAGAGCGTCATCGGCTGGGTCTGGTCGCTGATGTCGGTGCCGCGCGTCGGTCCTCTGCTGGAGCCTGTCGTTCCTCGTTGACGCAGGCAAGGGCGGCGGCGGGCGAGGGGCAAAGTCGGAAAGCAAGATGATCCATTTCGATCTGGTAGACCTGCGGCTGTTCCTGGCCATCGCCGAGGCCAACAGCCTCACGCGCGGCGCCGAGGCCACGTTCATGTCGGTCTCGGCGGCGAGCATCCGCGTCAAGAACCTCGAGGAAAGCGTGGGCACCAAGCTGCTGTACCGCAGCAGCCAGGGCGTGACCCTCTCGCCGCCGGGCCAGGCGCTGGCCTATCACGCGCGCCTGGTGGTCGGGCAGCTCGAGCACCTGCGCAACGACCTGCAGGAGTACGCGAGCGGCATCAAGGGCCATCTGCGCGTGTTCGCGAGCACGACCGCCATCACCGACTTCCTGCCGGCCGTGATGAGCCGCTACCTCATCACCCATCCCGACGTGAACGTCGACCTGCGCGAGCGCGGCAGCGGCGACATCGTGCGCGCGGTGTCCGACGGCCACACCGACATCGGCATCGTCTCGGGGCGCGTGCGCACCGAGGGGCTCGAGGTCGTGCCCTATCGCGAGGACCGGCTGGTGCTGGTGGTGCCCGACGGCCATGCGCTCGCGGCCCGCTCGCCGGTGCCCTTCGCCGAGACCCTCGAGTACGAGCACGTGGTGCTCAACGAGGGCACGGCCATCCATTCGTTCCTGAACCAGATCGCCCGCGACATGAACCGCGTGCTCAAGCCGCGCATCCAGGTCGGCAACTTCGAGGCCTGCTGCAAGATGACCGAATCGAACGTCGGCATCAGCATCATGCCGGGCACCTCGGCCGAGCGTTACCGGCAGTACATGGCGGTCCAGGTCATCCAGCTCGAGGACGACTGGGCCCTGCGCAACCTGCAGATCTGCTTTCGCAGCCTCGAGGCGCTGCCCGGCTTCGCGCGCGACCTGGTCGAGCTGCTGAAGGCCGATGCGCTGTCGGCCACGCGGTCTTCGGGCGGCGAGGCCGATTGATTCTCAGACCCCGGGCTCGAGCAGGGCGCGAGCACCGGGTCGGTCTTGTTCATGACTGCGTCGCTGCCGCGCCGGCCAGCCGCAACGCACGTTCGCCCGCTTCCTGCACGATCGCCTGGGCGCGCATCATGACGGGGCGGTCCACCATCCTGCCGTCCACCGCGACGGCGGCGCCCGCCGAACGCGCGGCCGCCTCGAGCACGCGGCGCGCCCAGGCAAGTTCCTCGGCGCTGGCGCAGAAGGCCGCGTTCACCGCGCCCACCTGCTTCGGGTGGATGCACAGCTTGGCGCCGAAGCCGAGCCGCCGCGAACGCAGCGTGTCGGCCGCGAGCGCGGCCTGGTCGTCGATCGAGGTGCTGACGCCATCGATGGGCGCGGCCAGCCGGGCCAGGCGCGAGGCCATCACCAGCTGCGCGCGGTAGGGCAGCAGTTCGAGCTCGTCGCCCGAGATGCCCAGGTCGAGCTGGAAGTCGATCGAGCCGAACACCAGCCGCTGCACGCCCTGCGCCCGCGCGATGGTGTGGACGTTGTGCAGCCCGGCCGCGGTCTCGATCATCGGAAACACCGCCGTGCCCGCGCCGATGCACGACACGCTGAACACCTCGTCGATGCGCTCCGTCTTCGGCAGCATGATGCCCGCGACACCGGGCAGCCGGGCCAGCGCGAGGTCGTCCTTGAACCAGGGCGTGTCGGCCGCGTTAATGCGCACGATCACGCGATGGTGGGTGGCCAGCCAGGCGGCCACGGAATGGCGCGCCTCGGTCTTGTTCTCGGGAGGCACCGCGTCCTCGAGGTCGATGACGACGGCATCGGCGCCGCAGGCCAGCGCCTTGTCGAAGCGGTCGGGACGGTTCGCGGGCACGAAGAGGAAGGAGCGTTGGGGCAGTGTCATGGTTTCGCCAGTGAGTTCGCCCTGAAGAATGCCCAGCGCGCGCGGGCCGCGCAATTTGCGCTTCCACAAGCCGCCATTTCGCGTGGCCAAACACCGGCCGGATGCGCAGGCCCTGTTCGACATCGACCCCGCACCGCCCCTGCCTTGAGGGCTCGCGAAGTGCCCGTTTGCGAATCTCAAATAGCGCGCGTCGCGCGGATCCAGGAAGCTCCGCGCGCCGGCATGCAACGCCGTGCGCAACACCACGGACCCATGAACGAACTGACCCACGCTTCCCGCCCGGCGCTCGACACCTTGCATCGACAGTGGGCCCGGGCCCATGAAGCGCTCTGCGCGCAACCGCTGAAGCTCAGCATGGCGCGCGGCGTGCCGTCGGCGGAACAGGTCGCGCTGTCCGAGGGCCTGCTGGCGCTGCCCGGCACGCAGGACTTCCTCGCCGAGGACGGCACCGACTGCCGCAACTACATGGGTCTGCAGGGCCTGCCCGAAGCGCGCCGGCTGTTCGCGTTCATGCTCGGCGTGCCGCCCGAGCAGGTGGTGGCCGGCGGCAACTCGAGCCTGTCGATGATGTACGACTGCGTCTCGCACGCCTGGCGCGCGGGCGTGCCCGGCGGCGGCGAGCCATGGCATGCCGTGCCCTCGGGCGTGGCCTTCCTCTGCCCGGTGCCCGGCTACGACCGCCACTTCGCGATCTGCGAGGCCTTCGGCATCCGCCTGATCCCGGTGCCGCTGCACGACGACGGACCCGACATGGAGGCGGTGCGCGCCCATGTGCAGGACCCGTCGGTGCGCGGCATGTGGTGCGTGCCCAAGTACAGCAACCCGACCGGCGCCGTGTACTCGGACGCGGTCGTCGAGGCGCTCGCGTCCATGCCCACGGCCGCGCCGGACTTCCGCCTGTTCTGGGACAACGCCTACGGCCTGCACCACCTGGGCGTGGAGGAGGTGCAGATCGCCAACATCGCCGAGCGCTGCGAGGCGCACGGCCATGCGAACCGGCCGCTGGTCTTCGCCTCCACCTCGAAGATCACCTTCGCCGGTGCCGGCGTCGCGCTGTTCGGTGCCTCGCCCGAGAACCTGCGCTGGTGGCTCGGCCATGCGGCGGTGCGCAGCGTGGGGCCCGACAAGCTCAACCAGCTGCGCCATGTGCGCTTCCTGCGCGACCGCGTGGGCCTCGAGATGCTGATGCTGCGCCACCGCGCGCTGCTGGCGCCTCGCTTCGACCGCGTGCTGGACGTGTTCGAACGCGAACTGGGCCCGTTGGGCATCGCGCAATGGACGCGCCCGCGCGGCGGCTACTTCATCGCGCTCGACGTGCAGCCGGGCACGGCCCGTCGCGTGGTCGAGCTCGCGGGCCGCGCGGGTGTCACGCTCACGCCGGCCGGCGCGCCGTTCCCGGGCGGCATCGATCCGCAGGACCGGACGCTGCGCATCGCGCCGTCCTCGCCGTCGATCGAGCAACTGGGCCGCGCCGCCGAAGTGGTCGCGCTGTGCGTGCGGCTGGCCGCCGCCGAGCAGTTGCTGGCGGCGCGCGCCGCCTGACCTCCCTTTTTTTCCATCCCCCGCTGGAGCTCCCCGCATGAAGAAGAAACAAGCATCGATCCTGGTCATCGCCACGCTGGCCGCCTGCGGCGCGCTCGCGCAGGCCAACGACACCCTCGCCAAGGTCAAGGCCTCGGGCGCCATCACCGAGGGCGTGCGCGAGTCCTCGGGCCTGGCCTACACGCTGGGCAACGGCCAGTACACGGGCTTCCACTTCGACGTCTGCGCCAACATCATCAAGGACCTCGAGAAGTCGCTCGGCCGCAAGCTCGATATCAAGTACCAGCCCGTGACCTCGCAGAACCGCATCCCGCTGGTGCAGAACGGCACCGTCGACCTCGAGTGCGGCTCGACCACCAACAACGCCGCGCGGCAGAAGGACGTGGCCTTCGGCCTGACCACCTACATCGAGGAGACCAAGATCCTCGTGAAGGCGAATTCGAGCATCCATGCGCTCGCGGACCTCAAGGGCAAGACGGTGGTCACCACCACCGGCACCACGCCGCTGCAGACCCTGCGCAAGCAGAAGCGCGCCGAGAACCTGAGCTTCTCCGAGGTCTACGGCAAGGACCATTCCGACAGCTTCCTGCTGCTCGAATCCGACCGCGCCGACGCCTTCGTGCTCGATGCGTCCGTGCTGGCCTCGCTGGCCGCCAAGTCGAAGTCGCCGAAGGACTTCAGGCTGCTGCCCGATGTGCTGGCCGTCGAGCCCATCGCGATCATGATCCGCAAGGACGACCCCGCGTTCAAGGCCGCGGTGGACGAGAGCATCAAGGCCCAGGCCAGGTCGGGCGAACTCGCCAGGCTCTACGACAAGTGGTTCCTGAAGCCGATCCCGCCCGTGGGCGTGACCATCAACCTGCCGCTGGGCGAGGCCACGAAGAACGCCTGGGCCAACCCGAGCGACAAGCCCGCGGAAGCCTACGTGGCCAAGGAATAGGCCCGCAACCGTCCCATGCCCCTTTCGTCGCGCCGCCTTGATCACTCCTGAAGTGCCTGTTTGCGAATCGCAAATGGCGCCGCGCGCATCGATGTAGGAAGCTTCGTCCACCGATATGAAACGCTACTCACACTGGATCGACGGACAGGAAGCCGCCCCCCTCGGCGGCAGCTGGTTCGAAACACACAACCCCTACACCGGCGAGGCCTGGGCCGAGATCGCCTCGGGCACGGCGGCCGACGTGGAAGCCGCCGTGCAGGCGGCGCACCGGGCCTTCACCGAGGGCCCCTGGGCCAGGCTCACGGCCACCGAGCGCGGTGCGCTGCTGCGCCGCGTCGGCGACCTGATCGCGCGCGATGCGCGCCGGCTGGCCGAGATCGAGGTGCGCGACAACGGCAAGCTGCTGGCCGAGATGCTGGGGCAGCTCCACTACATCCCGCAGTGGTTCTACTACTTCGGCGGCCTGGCCGACAAGGTCGAGGGGCGCGTGATGCCGCTCGACAAGCCGGGCTACTTCAACTTCACGCGCCGCGAGCCGCTCGGCGTGGTGGCCGCCATCACGCCCTGGAACTCGCCGCTGCTGCTGGCCACGTGGAAGATCGCCCCCGCGCTCGCCGCGGGCTGCACGGTGGTCATCAAGCCCTCGGAGTTCACGTCCGCGTCGAGCCTGGAGTTCGCGCGGCTGTTCGAGGAGGCGGGCTTTCCCGCCGGCGTGGTCAACGTGGTCACGGGCTTCGGCCGCGAGGTGGGCGCCACGCTCGTCGAGCATCCGCGGGTCGCGAAGATCAGCTTCACCGGCGCCGACGCCACCGGCCGTGCCATCAACGAGGCGGCAGCGCGCCAGTTCAAGCACGTGAGCCTGGAGCTTGGCGGCAAGTCGCCCAACATCGTCTTCGCGGATGCAAACCTCGACGACGCCGTGAACGGCGCGGTCTCGGGCATCTTCGCCGCCACCGGCCAGACCTGCATCGCGGGCTCGCGCCTGCTGGTGCAGGACGCGGTGTACGACGAGGTGGTCGAGCGCCTGCTGGCGCTGGCGCGCACCGCGCGCATGGGCGACCCGATGTCGATGGACACCCAGGTCGGCCCGGTGACCACGCGGCCCCAGTACGACAAGGTGCTGAGCTACATCCAGATCGCGAAGGACGAGGGCGCCCGGCTGCTGCTCGGCGGCAGTCCCGCCACGGGCGAGGCCTGCGGCACCGGATGGTTCGTGCAGCCGACGATCTTCGGCGACGTCGACAACGGCATGCGCATCGCGCAGGAAGAGGTGTTCGGCCCCGTGCTCTCGATCATCCGCTTCAAGGACGAGGACGACGCGGTGCGCATCGCCAACGATGTGCGCTTCGGGCTCGGCTCGGGCGTGTGGACGCGCGACATGGGCCGCGCGTTCCGCATGTCCGAGCGGCTGCAGGCCGGCATGGTGTGGATCAACACCTACCGAGCCGTGAGCTTCATGTCGCCGTTCGGCGGCTACAAGGATTCGGGCCTGGGCCGCGAGAACGGCATGGACGCGATCAACGAATACCTGCAGACCAAGAGCGTCTGGATCAACACCGTCGCGGCGACGGCCAACCCCTTCGTCATGCGCTGAGCATCGATCGATCCCTTCTTTCCATCATTCACCACCCCACTCACTCCCATGTCCACCATCGATTGGCCTCAGCAAATCTTCGAAGGCTTCAAGAACCTCGGCGTCCGGCAGGTCGCCTATGTCCCCGACGCGGGCCACAGTCAGCTGATCCGCATGTGCGAGGCGGACCCCGGGATCCACGCGGTCTCGCTCACCACCGAGGAGGAGGGCGTCGCGATGCTCGGCGGTGCCTGGCTCGGCGGCGACCGCGGCGTGCTGCTGCTGCAGTCCAGCGGCGTCGGCAACTGCATCAACATGCTGTCGCTGCAGCACGAGACGCGCATGCCGCTGTTCATGATCGTGACGATGCGCGGCGAGTGGGGCGAGTTCAACCCCTGGCAGGTCGCGATGGGCAAGTCGACGCAGGCGGTGCTCGAGGATTCGGGCGTGTACGTGTACCGCGCCGATTCGCCCGAGGAGGTTCCGCCCACCGTGATCGCCGGCGCGAAGTTCGCCTACCAGACCGGGCGCAGCGTCGCGGTGCTGATCGGGCAGCGCGTCATCGGCACGAAGAATTTCAACAAGTGAGCACCGCCATGTCATCCACAGCCAAGAACCAAGCCGTCCTGAATCGCCGCGAAGTGGTGGCGCGCATCCTGCGTGACCGGGGCGAGGCGCTGGCCATCACCAGCCTGGGCAACCCGACCTTCGACGTGGCCGCCGCCGGCGACGGTCCGCAGAACTTCTACCTCTGGGGCGCGATGGGCGGCGCCGTGATGGTGGGCCTGGGCCTGGCCCGCGCGCAGCCGAAGAAGCGCGTCATCGTGTTCGTCGGCGACGGCGAGATGATGATGGGCCTGGGCTCGCTGGCGACCGCCGCGGTCGACCGCACCGAGAACCTCACGGTCGTCGTGATCGACAACGAGCACTACGCCGAGACCGGCATGCAGCCGGCCCACGCGGGCCGCGGCGTCAACATCACCGAGGTGGCCAAGGCCACGGGCTTCCCGCAGGCGCTGACGGTGCGCACGGCCGCAGAGCTCGAGGAGGCGGTCGACAGGATTCTCCACGGCCAGGGCCCGGTGCTCGCGACCATCAAGGTCACGACCGATCCCGCGCCGACGGCGCTGCCGCCGCGCGACGGCCCGTTCCTGCGCAGCCGCTTTCGCACCGCGCTGCTGGGCGCCGAAGCGCACGTCTGAGGCCCGCGGCCCCGGCAAACCCTTCGTGCACCGCGACGTCGCGGATGCGTGGAGGCTGCACAACGACCGGCTCAAACGCCGGCGGCCGGCGCGCGGCCGCCGGCCACACAACAACCCACCGGAGACATCACATGGGCCACACCTACAGCGCATCGAACACGCGGGGCCGCGGCCTCGCCGTCGCGAGCCTCCTGGGCCTCGCGCTCGCCTTCACCTCGTGCCTGCCGGCGCGCGCCGACACCGACTACCCCGACAAGCCCGTGCGCCTGATCGTGCCCTTCCCGCCGGGCGGCGGCGGCGACAAGCTGGCGCGCGTGCTGGCGCCGACGCTCGGCGAGCTGCTCAAGACCAGCGTCATCATCGACAACCGCGCGGGCGCCAACGGCAACATCGCGCTGCAGGCGGTGGCCAAGTCCAGGGCCGACGGCTACACGCTCGGCCTCACGCTCACCGATCACATCGCGCTGAGCCCGTCGCTCTACGACAAGCTGCCATTCGACCCGCTGAAGGACTTCCAGCCGATCGGGCTGATCGCTTCCACGCCCTATGTGTTCACGGTCGACGCGGTCAGCGGCGCGGCCAACCTCGCGGCCGCCATCGCGAAGGCGAAGAAGGATCCGGGCGCGGTGAGCATCGGCTATCCGACCGTGAGCCCGCTGCTGGCGACCGAGCTGCTGCAGAAGCAGTCGGGCGCGAAGTTCAACCTGATCCCCTATCGCGGCATCGCCCAGGGCATGCCGGACATGCTCGGCGGCCGGCTCGACGCCTGGGTCGGGACCAGCGTCACGATGCGCGGCTTCATCGACGGCGGCAAGGTGCGCGGCATCGCCGTCACCTCGGCGCAGCGCTCGCCCGCGCTGCCGGGCGTGCCGACCATCGCCGAAAGCGGCTTCCCGGGCTTCGAGCTCGTGACCTGGTACGGCATCGTGGCGCCGGCCGGAACGCCGGCGGCGATCGTCACGGTGCTGAACGCCAAGCTCAACGAGACGCTGCGCACGCCCGACGTGAAGGCCAGGCTCGAGGCCGATGGCGCGCTGATCCTCGGCGGCGCGCCCGAGCAGCTCGCGCGCGCGCTGCGCGCGGACATGGACCGGCTGGGCCCGCTGGTCAAGGCCGCGGGCATCAAGCCCGAGTGACGCGGCCGATGGGGCTCGCATGAACCCGGTCGAACTCGTGGCCCAGTCGAAGGTTGGGGGCGCTGCGAAGGACCCGGTCACCCGTGGCCTTCGCGTTGCCGCTCAATGCATGGCGTCGGAGGAGATGAAGTGGCAGCCGGGCTTCGCGGCGATGGCCGCGTCGAGCAGTGCCGCGGCAATGGCCGCTGCCGGATTGACACGCCATCGCGCCGGCAGCACCGGCCCCAGGCGCCGCGCCCAGGTCAGCGCCATGCCTTCGGCACGCCTTTCCTCATGGCGTTCGCCGCCGATCAGGCTCGGCCGGCAGATCGTCAGCGAGCGGAAGCCGATCGCGCGGACGTCCCGCTCCACTTCGCCCTTGGTGCGCGGATAGAAGAAGAGCGAGCTGTCCGAGGCACCCATGGCCGTCACGATCACGAAGGTGCCCACGCCGGCGGCGTGCGCGGCCTGGGCGAAGGCGACCGGCAGTTCGTGGTCGACGTGGCGGAAGGCCTCCTTCGAACCGGCTTTCGCCTGCGTCGTGCCCAGTGCGCAGACCACGGCATCGGGCCGGTGCGCGATGCAGGCCTGCACCAGGTCCTCGAGCCGAGAGGCGACCGGGTTGACCAGCCTGGCGTGGGCCGCGAGCGGCGTTCGCGTTGGCGCGATCACCTCGGAGAAGGCGTCGTTCGAGAGCGCGAGCTGCAGTGCCCGGCCGCCCACCAATCCCGTCGCACCCAACAGCAGCAGTTTCATGTCGATCGCCTCGCGTGGTTCACCGCAGGCCATTGTGCGGCCCGATCAGGCCTGCGCGTCCAGGTCCTGCTCGTAGGCCTCCAGCGCCTTCGGCTTGCCGAACAGATAGCCCTGGTACAGGTGGCAGCCGTGGCGCGCGAGGAACTCGCGCTGCGCCTGCGTCTCCACGCCTTCGGCGACGATCTGCAGCTCGAGGTTGAGCGCCATGCCGATGATGGTCTGGATCACCAGCTCCACCTTCGGGTTCAGGCCGATGCCATGCACGAAGTACTTGTCGACCTTGATCTGGTTGAGCGGCAACTGGATCATGTACGACAGCGACGAGAAGCCGGTGCCGAAGTCGTCCATCGAGAACTGGATGCCCATGCCGGCCAGGGTCTTCATCTTGGCGATGGTGTCGGCGACCTTGAACTGCAGCAGGCTCTCGGTCAGCTCGAGCTTGAGCTGGCGCGGATCGGCGCCGGTGCGCTCGAGCACGCGGGCGACCTGCTTGACGAAGTCGTCGGTGCGGAACTGCCGCGCGCTCACGTTGACCGACAGCTGCAGGTGCGCGCGCCGCGGGTCCTCGCTCCAGGCCGCGAGCTGGCGGCAGGCGGTCTCTAGCACCCAGAGGCCGAGCGGGATGATGAGCCCGGTGTCCTCGGCCGCGGCGATGAACTCGCCGGGCGCCAGCAGGCCCCGCGTCGGATGCTGCCAGCGCACCAGCACCTCGGCGGCGACCACGCGGTCCTCGCTCGTGACCTGGCTCTGGTAGTGCAGCACGAACTGCCGCTGCTCGACGGCCGCGTGCAGTTCGTTCTCCAGCGCCGCGCGCGCGGTGATGCTGGTCTGCATACTGGTCTCGAAGAAGCGCAGCGCGTTGCCGCCGGCGGTCTTGGCGTAGTACATCGCGATGTCGGCCTGCTTGATGACCTCGTCGAGCGAGGCATCGGCGGTGTCGAACAGCGCCACGCCGATGCTGCAGGTGCTGTGGTGCTGCTGGCCGCCGAGCTGGTAGGGCCGGTTGAGCTGCTCGAGGATGGCCGCGCCCATGGCCTCGGTCTCGGAGGTCGCGATCAGCCGCCGCTCGTGCAGCTCGGCCAGCATCACGACGAACTCGTCGCCGCCCAGCCGCGCCACCGTGTCGCCGCGGCGCAGGCAGGCGGTCAGGCGTTGCGCCACCTGCTTGAGCATCACGTCGCCGGTGTCGTGGCCGTGGGCGTCGTTCACGGTCTTGAAGTTGTCGAGGTCGAGGAACAGCAGCGCGCTCCAGCGCGAGCGCCCCGGCACGGCATCGATGGCGTGCTTGATGCGGTCCACCAGCAGCCGACGGTTGGGCAGGCCGGTGAGCGTGTCGTAGAAGGCGAGCTGCTCGACCTCGTCGGCCGCCTGCTTGCTCTCGGTGATGTTGCGCAGGATCACGATGAAGCGCGGATCGGCCTGCGCGCCGCTGGCCTTGCGCGAGACCGAGATCTCGAACCAGGCCTTGCTGCGCGCGTAGCGGCGTTCGAACTGGCGCCCGCTCGAGCGCCCGGTCTCATTGGCTTCCTTGAGCGCCGCCATGACCTCCGCGCTCGCCTGCGGCGGCAGCAGCTCCTGCAGCCGCCGGCCGGCCGGCTGGTCGACCTGGATGCCCGGCAGCGGCACGCGCGGCGCGTGGTGGCCGTGGCAGATGCCGTCGAGGCCGACCTCGAGCAGCAGGTCGGGCAGCGCCTCGAGCGTGGCCTGCAGCTGGGCCTTGCTCTCGACGATGGCGGCCATGTGGCGCCGCTTCTCCGTGATGTCCTGGTAGACGCAGACGGTGCCGCCGTCGGGCGTGCGGCTGCGCGTGGCGTGCAGCACGCGGCCGTCCTCGAGCACCGCCTCCTGCTCGGAGTGGTCCTGCGCGAGCTGCGGCATGTTCAGCGCCATCCAGCCGGGCGGGCCGCCCTCGTGCACCACGTGGCGCGCGGTCTCGGCCACCAGCTCGCGAAACGGCAGCTGCGGCGCGAGCAGCGGCCGCACCCACGGGAACATCGCGACGAAGCTGTGGTTCCAGGCCAGCACGCGGTCGTCGGCATCGAGCAGCACGAAGCCGCCGATCATCGATTCGAGCGCCTGGTCGAGCGTGGCCTTGGAGCGCACCAGCTCCTGCCGCGACTGCCACTGGCGCCGCAGCTGCAGGTGGGTGAAGGCCGCGATCGCGAGGATCAGCGCGCCGATGACGGCGCCGGTCCACGCGATGCGGTCGCGCTCCTCGCGCCAGTCGCGCAGCGCCGCGGCCAGCGGGATGCTCGCGACGATCAGCAGGTTGCGGTGCAGCGTCGGGCGCGCCACCAGGATCGCGGGCACGCCGCTCAGGCGCGCGGCCATGCGCACCGGCTTGCCGTCGCTGGTCTGCTCGCTGAGCGCGGGTTCGAGCTGCCGGCCCAGCAGGTCGTCGCGCGCCGGCACGCTCACCAGCAGCGGACCGGCATCGCGCTCGAGCGTGATCTCCAGGCCCGGGATTGACGCGCCCTGCGTCGTCACCATGGCCAGCAGCGAGATCTGCACCTCGGCCACGGCCAGCACGCGGCTGCCGTCGGCCAGCGGCACGGCGCGCGCGAAGAACACCACCTTCTGCAGCGTGGCCGGGCTGGCGATCGGCGCGCTCACGGCCATGGTCGACAGCGGCTGCGCCAGCACCGAGCGCGCGAAGCCCTCGGGCAGCGCCATCGGCAGCCGCGCGCCGCGGCGGTCGGAGGAGGCGAGCGGCGTGCCGTCCGCGTCGACGAAGGCGACGAAGCGCACCAGCAGGTTCTGCCGCACCAGGTTGACGATCAGTCGCTGCACCTCGGGCCGGCCGGCCTCCTCGGCGAGGCGTTCGCGCGGCACGGCGCGCAGTTGCTCGCCGGCGCCGGCCAGCAGCATGTCGATGCTCAGCAGCGCGCGGTTGAGCGCCGCCTCGGAGCCGCCGACGAAGCGCATGGCTTGCGTCTCGGCGTTCTCGATCGCCCGGCCGCGCGCCTCCCAGGTGATGCTGGCGGCCACGGTCGCCAGCGTGCCGAGGAACAGCAGCGCCACGCCATAGACCACGGCGGCGACGCGACGGGAGAAGCGCTGCGTCATCGCACGAGCGGGGCGCGGATGCCGACCACGGGACCGACGGTGTCGTTCCAGACCTGCGCGCAGACCGGGCCGCAGCGCTGCAGCCAGGCCGGCAGCACGCGGGTGGCGAAGATCTCGCGCCGCCGCGCCTCGTCCTGCGGCGTGGGCGCGACCGCGGTCATGCGGCCCCGGACGGGCTTGGTGCAGGCGTCGGCGCCGGTGTTGCAGGCGATGCCCTCGGTGGTCTCGCGTTCGGACTCGGCCCACACCGCGGCCTCGAGCTTCGGCAGCTCCTGGCGCAGCACCGCCTGCAGGTCGGGCGGCAGCGCCTCGAGGTTCTCGCGGTTGGCCGCGAACACCGCGAGGCCCCAGCTCAGCGGCATGGTGTAGAGCGCGCTCGTGAGTGCATGCAGGCCCAGCGTGTGGCCCGACATGGTGCCGGTGATCGCGCAGTCGGTGTTGCCCGAACGCATGTTCGGCAGGATGGCCGCGAACTCGGTGTAGACCGGCGTGGCGCCGAGCGCGCGGATGAAGTCGGCCTGCGTGGCGCTCGACACGCGCACGCGCCGCTTCGCGAGATCGGCCAGCCGCGCGACCGGCCGGTTGCAGAACACGGCCTGCGCCGGGTAGATGTAGATCGCGAGCAGCTCGGCGCCGTAGCGCTCGCGCAGCGCGCCCGCGAGGTAGGGGCGAAAGGCCGCGACCACCCGGCGCAGGGTCGCGATGTCGGGGTTGAGCCCGGCCATGTCGGGCGTGCCGAGCTCGGGAAACTGCATCGCCATCTGGCTCATGAGCGCGGTGCCGAAGGGCACCACGCCGAGCTGGATCAGGCTCAGCATCTCCTGGCCCGGCACGCCCGCGCGGTCGAAGGGCACGATGCTGGCGCTGTAGCGCCCGCCGGTGCGTTCGGCGAGCTCCCGGGCCCAGAAGTTCTCCTCGTGCCGCGTGTACTGCGTGATGCCGCCGAGCCCGCCGACGATGCGCAGGCGCTGCAGCGGGGCGTCCGGCGTCGGCGCGGTCTGGGCCTGGCAGG
This sequence comes from Variovorax sp. PDC80, assembly GCF_900115375.1. NCBI lineage: Bacteria > Pseudomonadati > Pseudomonadota > Betaproteobacteria > Burkholderiales > Comamonadaceae > Variovorax > Variovorax sp. PDC80. The sequence continues at coordinate 199,836 of NZ_FOWG01000006.1, forward strand.
CGAACGCGGCGAGCAGCAGCAGGGCGGCGAGCAGGCGGGGCATGGCGTGGCTCCTTCTTCGCGTGGGCGGGCGCATCAGGCGATGCCCGTTCCGCCGGCCAGCGGCCCGGCCTGGGTGGGGCGCGCCGGGCCCGCGTGCGTGTCGCCGAAGAAGGCGAAGCCCGGTCCCTGGCGCTGCTGCTTGACGCGGTACATCGCCTGGTCGGCGCAACGCAGCAACTGTGCCAGCGTTCGGCCGTCCTCGGGATTGCAGGCGATGCCCAGGCTCATGCCGACCGACACTTCGGCGCCATCGGCCTCGATGGGCTGCAGGCCGGCGTCGACGATGCGGCGTGCCATCTGCGCGAGCGCCTCGCGCGAGGGCCGGCCCGGCACCAGGATCGCGAACTCGTCGCCGCCCAGGCGCGCCACCGTGTCGCTCGCGCGCAGCTGCGCGCGCAGCCGCGCCACCGTCTGCACCAGCACCGCGTCGCCGACCGCGTGGCCGTGGCCGTCGTTGACCTCCTTGAAGCCGTCGAGGTCGAGCAGCATCAGCGCGAAGGGCTGGCCGTTGTGCAGCCATTCCTCGCCGCGGCTCTCGAGGCCGGCGCGGCTGGCGGCGCCGGTCAGCGCGTCGGTGCCCAGCGCTTCCACCAGCTGCTGGGTGCGCGCCGTCAGCGCCTGCTCGGAGCGCAGCACCAGCCGCAGCCGCGAGGCCATCGCCACCGCGAACACCACCAGCTCGGCCACCAGCGCCGCCTGCGAGACGTTCATCTGGCCGGGCGCCCATTCGATCCAGCCCCAGCTCGCGAACACGATCGCGCCGATGCCCGCCAGCAGCAGCCCGACCCCGATGCAATAGAGCACGGCCGGCCAATAGCGCCGGCGGATCGCGAACATCGCGCCGATCACCATCACGGCCGTCGAGGCCACCACCGACATCTGCACCAGCCGGAAGGTGATCAGCGGATGCGCGCCCCAGTGCGCGTAGGGAATGGCCAGCAGCAGCGCGACCGAGAAGGCCTGCACCAGCCGGTCGAGCAGCGGCGCGAAGTGCGACAGCCGCAGCAGCCGCCGGCCGAACTGCAGCTTGCACAGTGCCCACAGCGCGGGCCCGGCCGTGTAGGCGAAGCCGGCGCCGGCCGGCCAGTGGGCGAAGGGATAGCGCAGCGCATGGCCGTTGATGCTCGCGAGCGCCAGCAGGCCGCAGAGGCAGGCCAGCATGTAGTAGGCATAGAGCGCCTCGCCGAACACCACGAACAGCACCAAGCCGTAGACCGTGAGCCCGAGCAGCAGGCCGTAGCTGACGCCGTCGAACATGCGCTTGTCCTGCGTCGACTGCAGGTAGTCAGCCGGGTCCCAGAGCGTCACGTCGTAGATGCGCGCGAAGGTCGACTCGACGCGGAAGTACACCGTGTAGACGCCCGGCCCCGGCAGCTCGAAGCGCCAGGCCATCTGCTCGGAGGCGGCCGGCCGCGTGGCCCAGGGGTGGCGCATGCCGGTGACCACGGGCTCGGCCAGCGCCTGGCCCGTGGTGTCGAAGGGGCCGTAGAAGCGGATGTCGCGCGTCGACACCGTGGGCACCAGCATCAGCCATTCGCGCGCCGCATCGGCCGGGTCCTGCAACTGCATCTGCAGCTTGAACCACAGCACGCGGTCGGATTCCTGGCCGCGCAGCGGTTGGTCGGGCAGGGTGAAGCGCGCCTCCTGCGCCGGGGTGCGGACCTCGTCGATGCCCAGGGCGCGGGTCGTGTCCTCGAAGAACTGGAGCTGCAGCACCGCCGGCAGGCCGGCGGCCTGGCGCGAGAGCGTGAGCACCGGTTGCTGGCTGCCGGGCGGCGGTGCGCCGAGGGCCGGTGTCAGCGTGGCGAGCAGCAGCCACAGCGCCAGCAGCCAGTGCCGGCAGGGCCTGCGGTGCGCGGCGCGTGGGCGTGCCGGTCCGTCCTCATCCTCGAAGGCGCGAGACCGGACGAACGCGGATACCAGGGACATGGGGCGAACGGAGACGCGCCGCTGCCAGGCGGCATGAATGAAGAAGTTTGCAATTGTGTCCTACGGACTTCGGTGGGTGGGGCGGGGCGTGGCCTGGTTGCCACGGGTGGCCGACGAACGGTTTGGGGGTCTTCCCGAGGGAGGCCGGATCGGGGCCGTTCCCGCTTTTTCGTGCGGTGATTGCACGGCTCATTCACCGCAGATATTGCGGTGAATGGTTTGTGCTTGCGGCGAATCAGGCGTCTAATCTCCGCATGGATCGCGGAGAAAACATCTACATCTGGCAGGCCGACGACTGGCCCCGGTGGCGCTATGACCTGCCCGCCCTGGCCCAGCCCCTGGCCGATGTCAGCCGCGCCCAGGGCACCTTGCTCGGTCGCCTGGCCGACGTGGGGCTCGCGCTGCGCGACCAGGCCAGCCTGGCGGCGCTGACCGACGACGTGGTCAAGACCAGCGAGATCGAGGGCGAGGTGTTGGACGTGGCCTCGGTCCGGTCGTCGATCGCGCGCCGGCTCGGGCTGGACATCGGCGCGCTGGCGCCCGTGGACCGGCATGTGGAAGGCGTGGTCGAGATGGTGCTCGATGCCACTTCGCGCAGCGCCGAACCCCTGAGCGCCGAGCGCCTGTTCGGCTGGCACGCGGCACTGTTCCCGACCGGCTATTCGGGCCTGTCGAAGATCACAGTGGGCCGCTGGCGCGATGACGCAGCCGGTCCGATGCAGGTCGTCTCGGGGCCTGTGAACCGGCGCAAGGTCCACTTCGAGGCGCCGCCCGCGGTCACGCTGCCCGCGCAGGTGGAAGCGTTCCTGGCCTGGGCCAACCGGGAGACGGACGAACCCGCCCTCCTCAAGGCGGGCCTGGCGCACCTGTGGTTCGTCACCCTGCATCCCTTCGACGACGGCAACGGCCGCATCGCGCGCGCCGTCGGCGACCTGTTCCTCGCCCGTGCCGATGGCGCGGGGCAGCGCTTCTACAGCCTGTCGGCGCAGATCCAGCGCGAGCGCAAGGCCTACTACGACATCCTCGAGCGCACCCAGAAGGGCTCGCTCGATGTCACCGCATGGCTGGCCTGGTTCCTCGGCACGCTGGGTCGGGCCACCGCCAGCGCGCAGCTCACGCTCGACGGCGTGCTGGCCAAGGCGCGCTTCTGGCAGCGCTGGGCCGGTACGCCGGTGAACGAACGCCAGGCGAAGCTGCTCAACCGCCTGCTCGACGGCTTCGAAGGCAAGCTCACCAGCAGCAAGTGGGCCGCCATCGCCAAGTGCTCGCCGGATACCGCGCTGCGCGATATCACCCAGTTGCTGGCGCTGGGGGTGCTGAAGAAGTCGGCGGGAGGTGGGCGCAGTACGGGTTACGAGCTCATGGACTCCTGAGCCTCAACGCGCACCCGGGACCCGCTTCCCGCTTGCCGCCGCCGGCAGCCGCTCGTCGCGCGAGAACATCTGCGCTACCAGTTGCCGCAGCCACGCGTTGCTCTGGCACAGCGTCGTGGGAATGCGGATCGAGCTTGTCGGTGTTGCTGCCCGTGGCCGCAGTCTCCATGAACGCGAGGCCGCGGCGCCGCCGGCGATGCGTTGTGAGGATGCCAGTTGCTCTCGATGGGGCGGTAGTCGTTACCGCAGGGGTGTGATTCAAGTATCCAATGACTCGATGATGCGGGAGGGAGGACTGAATGCGGTGCAGTTCCTGTGTCGGCAGGGAGTCTTAAAAAAAATCAGTTGAGCCCGCGTTTCGGGCGCATCTATTTTTATGGTGATATATATCTTACGCGGCAAAGCGACGTTCCATCAGATCGGTGCACGTGCTTGTAAAAATGAATCATTGGCGAGGCGGCTCATTCTGCGAGGACTCAAGTGTTGCTTCCTGTTATTGGGCGCCTTGCATATTCCATCAAATGCAGCGGATCCAAACTATTCTGCAATCGCCCTGTCCGATCTTGCACGAGCAAAGCAGGTCATTCTTGATGCCCATCCGGCAGTGGCATTGAAAACAGACCAAGCGTTCAACGATTGGTTCATTCAGGGCTATGACGAAGCTATGAAATTGGCAATGCGGGCCGCGAACCAGGCCCAAGCACTGGCAGCGGTGCGCTATTACATCTCAGGCTTTCGCGATGGTCATGTAGCCGTCTGGGACCCGAATGCCCCCAGCAAGGCAATGTGGGCCGGGTGGACTGCGCAATTGAGGAGTGGCGAATGGCGTGTTGTGCATGCCGCTTCAAAATGGCCAACTTCGCTGCCGGAAAAAGGCGCCATGTTGATCGCCTGCGATGGATTGAAGCCTTTCGAATACATAGATACCTACATAGCGCCTTTCGTGGACCGGCGTACCGAGCTTGGATCCGTTCTGGACAGGCTGGCACTGCTGCTCTCCAATCGAATTCCTCGTGACAGCATTTGGGAGGCAGAAACGCCGCGCACTTGTACTTTCGAATCGAATGGAAAAACCATCGAACATCACCTCGATTGGAAAAATTCGGACGAAGGTACTTCTTTCCTCAATGTGCAACAACCGCGGATAGGCGTTGAATCATGGGGTGAGAATAGATATTGGATATATGCGCAGCAGTTTCTGCCTGCTCGCTTGGCAGAAGATGAATTGGAGAACGCCATTTCGGCCATTCAAATTATTCCGGAGAAAGCAGAGGTCGTTGTATTTGATGCGCGTGGCAACAACGGTGGTAGCAGCCTTTTCGGTTATCAATTGCTCGCAGCACTAATGCGTCGAGATACACCGACAATCGACAGTGGCGCGCAGGCTTGGTGGCGCCCCTCTCGAATTTCAGTCGATTGGTTTGATCGTCTTGCGCGTGATGAATTGGTACGCACTGGGCCGAAGAGCATTAGATACAAGAAGATTCTGGAAATGAAAAATTTCCTGAAAGAGGCTCATGAAAAATCCGGGCCGAGTGTGTTGGTAGCCGATAGTGCAATTGAAGGAAGCCAGTACCCGCCCCCTCCCGACGGAAATTCATTCAAAGGTCGGGTTGTTCTGTTGACCGATAAGCACTGCGCGAGCGCCTGCCTGGATTTTTCGGATCTGGTGCTCGCAGTCCCGGGTTCTTTGCATGTAGGTGAATCGACCAGCTCGGACTCCGATTACCTCGACATCACGGTGGTTGATCTGCCGAGCGGCTTGCAGATGGCCGTCCCCCAAAAGGTATGGATTGGTCGGGGCCGGAAGGCAAACGAGCCACTCATTCCTGAACACATATTTTCGGGAGATATTTACGACACGCCGTCGCTCCGAGCCTGGATGGAGCCATTGCTGTGACTCTCGCAAAATCAGCCTGTCGTTTGATCACAGGGATAGCTCATTTTCCTGTCGTGCGGACGGCCCGAATGCGTACGGCGTGCCGCTAGGAGCGATGCCATGAGGCGGCGGCTGGCCTATGCCTGGCTGAATAAAGCAGCACAGAGGCGTGCTCGCGAGGCCCGAGCTGGCTCTCAAAGGCGTCCATTTGGGCCCGTTGGATTGGCGCTGGCTACATCGGTCAGTACGACACCGAGAAATTCAACAGCCTGCTACGCCGAGCGCGCCGACGCCGGCACCCGCGCCCCCCCATCGGCCACCAGCGCCGCACCCGTCACGAACGACGCCTCGTCGCTCGCGAGGAACAGGCACGCGGCCGCCATCTCCTCGGCCGAGGCCATGCGCCCGAGCGCGATGCGCGCCACGGTCTGTGCATGCGCGGCTTCCTCGGAGATGCCGCGCTCGGCAGCCAGGTCGCGCATCTCCTGCCGGCTCATCGGCGTGTCGACCCAGCCGGGGCACAGCGCATTGACGCGCACGCCGCGCGGCCCATAAGCCTGCGCGGCCGAGCGCGTGAGCGCGACCACGCCGGCCTTGCTGGCGGCGTAGCTGGCCATGCCGGCACCGGCATTGAAGGCCGCCACCGAGGCGATGTTGACGATCGCGCCGCCGCCTTGCGCCACCATGCCCGGCAGCACCGCGCGCTGGCAGCGCATGGTGCCGCCGAGGTTGACCTCGTGCAGCCGCCGCCAGTCCGCGTCGTCGATGTCGGCCGCGTCGTCGTTGCGCACGATGCCGGCGCAGTTCACGAGCACGTCGATGCGGCCGAAGGCCGAGATCACCGTGGTCACGGTCGCGCGCACGGCGTCGTCGTCGGTCACGTCGCAGTCGAGCGCGGGGCCGTCGCCCACCGGTTGCGGCCGCGGCCAGCCGGCGACGGCGACGCGCGCGCCCTCGCTCGCGAAGCGTGCGGCCACCGCCGCGCCGATGCCGCTCGCGGCGCCGACGACGAGGCAGGCCTTGCCTTGCAGCCTTCCGCTGCTCATGCCTGCTCCGCGAAGAAGGGACTCTCGGGCAGGGTCGAGCCGCCATCGACCACGATGGTCTGCCCGGTGATGTAGCGCGCGGCGGGGCTCGCCAGGAAGCGCATCGCCAGGGCGATGTCCTCGGGCCGGCCCAGCTCGCCGATCGGGATGTGGCGCGCGATGCGCGCGGCCTTCGCGGGATCGGACAGCAGCGAGCCGCCCTGCTTGGCGATGTAGCCGGGCTCGACGCCGTTGACGGTGATGCCCTCGCGCGCGTACTCGAGCGCGGCGCTGCGGATGAAACCGTTGACGCCGGCCTTGCTGGCCGCGTAGTGGGCGCTGCCGGGCATGGCGACGCGCGGGCCGGTCACGGAAGAGGTGACGAGCAGCCGTCCGCCGCCGCGCGCGCGCAGGTGCGGCACCGCCGCCTGCGCGAGCCAGAAGCAGGCCTTGAGGTTCACGGCCAGCGTCCGCTCGAGCTGCTCGTCGCTCATGGCGTCGATCGCGGCCCAGGGATTGACCGCGGCGTTGTGGACCACGATGTCGAGCGCGCCGAAGACGCGCACCGCCTCGGCCACCGCGCGCTCGGCCTCGTCGCGCCGGCCGATGTCGCAGGCCAGTGCCTGCACGGCGAAACCGCGCGCGTGCAACTCGCCCGCCACGGCCTCGCCGGCGCTGCCGGTGCGGTTGGCGATGAGCACCGAGGCGCCGGCCTCGGCGAAGGCCTGCGCGATCGCGGCGCCGATACCGCGTCCGCCGCCGGTGACCAGCGCGACCTTGCCCTGCAGACCGAAGGGATCGTTGCCGCTCATGCGCTGCACTCCCGCGCGAAATCGGCGAAGGCCGCATCGTGTTCGTCCACCTCGCGCGCGGTGGTGCCGGGGCAGCACAGCATCATGTTGTGGAAGGGCGTGATCAGCACGCCGCGGTTCATCATGTAGAGGTGCAGCAGCGCCTCGAGCTCGCCGTCGCGCGTGCGCCGCACGTCGGCGGCGTTGCGCGGCGCGTCGGGGCAGAACAGGGTCTCGACGCGCGCGCCGACCTGGGTCGCGTGCCAGGGCAGGCCGGCCCTGGCGATGCTCGCGTTCACGCCATCGGCCAGCCGCTCGGCGAGCGCGAGCATGCGCTCGAAGGCCTCGGGCGTCAGCACCTGCGACAGCACCGCGCGCATCACGGCCACGGTGAGCGCATTGCCGGCCAAGGTGCCGCCGAAGCCGGCATGCGCCGACTGCCGCTTGGTCGGATGCAGCTTGGGCAGCACCTGCCACACGCGCTCGGCGGTCTCGGCACTGAGGCCGAAGGCCGCGGCGGGAATGCCGCCGGCGATGGCCTTGCCGATCACGAACATGTCGGGCGCGAGGCCGTGCGCGCGCGTGTAGCCGCCGGGGCCGCTCGAGATGGTGTGGGTCTCGTCGATGACCAGCAGGGTGCCGGTCTCGCGCGTGAGGCGGCGCAGCGCGTCGTGGAAGCCGGGCGCGGGCGCGATCATGCCGTAGTTGGTCATGGCCGGCTCGGCCAGCACGCAGGCCACGTCGCCCGCGCGCAGCGCGCGTTCGAGCGCGGGCAGGTCGTTGAACTCGACCACGGCCGACAGGCGGTCGTGCGGGAAGCCGTTGGGATGGATGTCGTTGCGCATCGCGACCGCGCCGTCGCGCAGCTCGACGTGCGCCTCTTCCACCGAGCCGTGGTAGCAGCCCGAGAACACCAGCACGCGTGGCCGGCCCGTGACCATGCGCGCGAGCCGGATGCAGGCGCGGTTGGCGTCCGAGGCCGAGGTCGTGAGGTTCCAGTAGGGCAGGCCGAAGCGGCGCGCGAGTTCCTCGCCCACCCAGGCCGCGTCGTCGGTGGGCAGCATCAGCGAGCTGCCGATGCGCGCCTGCCGCGCCAGCGCCTCGACCACCGCGGGGTGGCCATGGCCGCACATGCCGCCGGTGTCGCCGAGGCAGAAGTCGGCGTAGCCGTGGCCGTCGACGTCGACGAAGCGCGCGCCGTAGGGCAGCTTCGCGTCCTGCACGTAGAGCGGCCAGCCGCCGATCCAGCGGCGCATCCAGTGCGAGGGCGCGCCATAGAGCCAGGCCTGCTGGCCTTGCGCGAAGAGTTCGCCGGATCGCGCATGGGTGCGCGCGTAGCGCTCCTGCTCGGCGCGCATCAGGGCCTGCACGCGTTCGCGCGGCACGGTGGGTTCGAAGGTCGGGGTCATGGTCGTTGCGAAGAGGAAGAGGGAATGCCCAACAGCGCGAGAGCCCGCGCGTAGCTCGCGGCGGGCTGCATCACGTCGAAGTGCACGCAGCGCAGGCCCACGCGCTCGGCGCCGGCGATGTTGCGCAGCTGGTCGTCGACGAACACGCAGGCCTCGGGCGGCAGGCCGAGTTCGTCGAGGCACTGCCGGTAGGCGCGCGCATCGGGCTTGAGGACGCCGGTGTGGGTGGCGTCGACCACCACGTCGAAGGCCGCCATGAAGGGCAGGCGGCGGCGGAAGTCGGCGCCGTAGAACAGGTCGAGCTCGTTCGAGAGGATCGCGAGTCGGCAGCCGGCGCGGCGCGCGGCCTCGATCGCGGCCAGCGCCTCGGGCCGGATCGCGGCTTCGGGATCGGCGCCGCGCGCGCGTTGCACGAAGGTTTCCATCGCGTCCCAGCGCTCGCCCACCAGCGCGCCGACCTCGCGGGTGCGCGCCATCCAGTAGTCGCGCTCCGAGAGCTTGTCGGCCTGCATGTCGCGCCACAGCGGATCGCTCGCGAGGTCGAAGGGGCCGCGCCAGGTCAGCGTGCCGCGCGGCAGCGCGAGCGCTTCCTCGGTCAACGCATGGGTCTCGAACAGCGTGCGGCTGATGACGCCGCCGAAGTCGAGCACCAGCGCCTGTGTTGCGTGCGTCGCGCTCATGCGGGCCTCCCCGCGGGCACGGTGCCGTCGGCGACCCAGGCATCGAACACCCGCAGCGCGGCCTCGCAGAAGGCGGCGTCGTTGATGTGCGCGTTGAGCTCGATCAGGCGCGTGGCGCCGACGCTGTCGCGCAGCGCGGCGGTGAAGGCGGCCAGGCCTTCGGGATCGTGCAGCGGTTCGCCGGGCCGGTCCCAGCCCTCGATACCGTGCAGCGGCAGCAGCACGCAGGTGGCGCCTTCCGCGCGCGCCAGGCGGCTCGCGATCTCGGTCGCCACGCCGCGCCGGAACGCGGGCGCGCTGAGCGCCGAGGCCAGCAGCCGGTTGTGCGTGTGGGCCGGCCGGCCTTCGAGGCCTCGGGGCGTGGGCTGCCAGGCCGGGAAGTCGAGCATGTCGATGGCGCCCGGCGCCACGATCTGCGGCGTGCCGGCGCGGCCGGCGCCGAGCAGCCGGTCGGGCCCCGCGGTCACGCAGGAGCCGCCGAGCTGGTTCGCCAGTTCCTGCAGGCTGAAGTCCATCACGGCGCAGAAGCGGCCCTCGGCGGCCAGCGCCTCGAAGGCACGACCGCCCATGCCGGTGGTGTGGAACACGGCGACCTCGTAGCCGCGCGCCTCGAGCGCGGGCTTGAGCGTCTTCATGTAGGTCAGCGCGCTCGAGCCCAGCGAGGTCATGCCGACCAGCGGCCGCTCGAAGGCCGGCGCGCGCGCCTGGCGGCAGGCGCCGAGCACCGCGCCCGCGGCCTGGCTCAGGGCAGAGCGGCACAGGCTGTTGAGGCCGTAGAGGCCGCCGGCCCACAGCACCATGATCAGGTCGGGCGGAATGCGTTCGGGCGGCAGCAGGTGCGAGTAGGCAATGGTCGAGACCACCACCTTCGGCACGCCCAGCGGCAGCGCCTGCGCCACCTCGAGCGCGAGGTCGGTGCCCATGGTGCCGCCGAGCGCCAGCAGGCCGTCGATGCGGCCCTCGGCATGCCAGCGCGCGGCCAGCCTGGCGGCGCCGCGCGCCATCAGGGTCATGGCGCTGTTCTCGTCGCCGCTGGCCGCCACTTCGGCCACGCTGCGGCCGGCGGCCGCGGCCACTTCGGCATTCGTGATCTCGGGCACGAAGGGCGCGCCGTCGAGCACGCCCACGTCCATCACGGCCACTCGGCCGCCACCGGCCTCGATGCACTCGCGCATGAACAGCAGCTCGGCGCTCTTGGTGTCGGCGGTGCCGATCAGCAGGACGGTCGGCACCTTGCTCACAGCGTGGCTTCCACGTCGGCGAAGGCGCCCTCGAGCGCATCGACCATGTAGTCCACTTCCTCGCGCGTGATCACCAGCGGCGGCGACAGGATCAGGTTCGGGCCCGAGATGCGCACCATCAGCCCGCGCCGGTAGGCCGCCTGCGCCACCTTCGCGGCGATCGGGTTGCCGCGCGGCAAGGTGGTGCGCGTGGCCTTGTCGGCCACCATCTCGATGCCGAGCATCAGGCCCATGCCGCGCACGTCGCCGACGAAGCTGAACCGGTCGACGAAGGGCCGCACGCGGGCCTGGAAATGCGCGCCCACGCGCGCCGCGTTGCCGGGCACGTCGAGCGCCTCGATCTGGTCGAGCGTGGCGAGCGCCGCCGCCGCGGCCACCGGATGCGCGCTGTAGGTGTAGCCATGGCCCACCGCGGCCTGGCCCGTGGGGTCGTTGAGGAAGACCTCGGCCACCTTGGCGCCGATGGCGGTGGCGCCCAGCGGCACGTAGCCCGAGGAGATGCCCTTGGCCAGGCACCAGAGGTCGGCCTTGACGTTCCACAGCCGCGTGCCGAACAGCGCGCCGCCGCGGCCGAAGCCGGTGACCACCTCGTCGGCGATCAGCAGCACGCCGTACTTGTCGCAGATCTCGCGCACGCGCGGCCAGTAGTTGGGCGGCGGCACGATCACGCCGCCGGCGCCCTGGATCGGCTCGGCGATGAACGCGGCCACGGTGTCGGGTCCCTGGAACTGGATCTCGCGCTCGAGCAGCGTGGCGCAGATCTCGCCGAGCGCCTCGGGGTCCTGCGTGTAGGGATTGCGGTAGAGCCACGGCGTGTCGACGTGGAAGCAGCCGGGCAGCAGGGGCTCGTAGGCGCGGCGGAAATTGAGGTTGCCGTTCACGCTCATGCCGCCGAAGTGCACGCCGTGGTAGCCCTGGCGCAGCGCGATGAACTTGTAGCGGTCGGCCTGGCCCTGCAGCTTCCAGTACTGGCGCGCGAGCTTGAGCGCGCCTTCCACCGCGTCGGAGCCGCCGTTGCTGAAGAACACCGCGGCCACGCCGTCGGGTTCCATCGTCTGCACGATGCGCTTCGACAGCTCGATCGCGCGCGGATGCGTGGTGCCGCGGAACACGTTGTAGAACGGTAGCTCGTCGAGCTGCGCCACGATCGCGTCGCGCACCGCCCGGTTGCTGTGGCCCAGGTTCGCGGCCCACAGGCCGCCGACGCCGTCGAGCATCTTGTGGCCGTCCACGTCCCAGATCCAGCAGCCCTGGCCGCGCGCGACGATGTCGGGCTTGCTCTTCTGCATGGCCTGCGGATGGGCCATGGGGTGCCACAGGTAGCGGGCGTTGTCTTCCTTGAGTGCGTCGATGTCTGTTGTCGTCATGCGGGGACTCCCACGGTGATGGTCTTGAGTTCGGTGTAGTGCAGCAGGCCCTCGGCGCCCATCTCCTGGCCGATGCCGCTCTGCTTCCAGCCGCCGAAGGGCATCTCGGGCTGCGAGACGCCGAAGTGATTGATGCCGACCATGCCGGCCTCGAGCGCTTCGCCCAGGCGGTGCGCGGTCTGCAGGTCGCGCGTGAAGGCATAGGCGCCGAGGCCGTAGGGCAGGGCGTTGGCGGCGGCGATCGCTTCGTCGAGCGTGTCGTAGGGCTGCAGCACCGCGATCGGGCCGAAGGGCTCCTGGCGCATCACGCGGCTGTCGTCGGGCGCATCGGCGATCACCGTGGGCTCGAAGAAGTAGCCGGGCCGCGCGATGCGCCGGCCGCCGCACAGCAGCCGCGCGCCGCGGTCGACGGCGTCGTCGACGAAGCGCTGCATGTCCTCGATGCGGCGCGCATGCGCGAGCGGGCCCATCTGCGTGGCGGGATCGGTGCCGGCACCGATGCGCAGCGCGCGCGCGGCCTGCACGAAGGCCTCGGCCCATTCGCCGAAGCGCGCGCGCGGCAGGTAGAAGCGGATCGGCGAGGCGCAGACCTGGCCCGCGTTGCGGAACTTGGCGGCGATCGAGTTCCTGAGCGCGAACGCGAAGTCGGCGTCCTCGCAGACGATCACCGGCGCGTGGCCGCCGAGCTCGCCCGTGAAGCGCTTGACGTGGCGCGCTGCCTGTTCGCCGAGCAGCTGGCCTACCGCGACCGAGCCGGTGAACGAGACCTTGGCGATCGCGGGATGGTCGATGAGGAACGAGGACACCTCGGCCGGATCGCCGCACACCATGTTGAGCGCATCGGGCGGCACGCCCGCGTCGAGGAAGGCGCGCACCAGCAGCATGCAGGTGCCCGGCGTCTCCTCGGCCGGCTTGATGACCACGCTGCAGCCCGCGGCCAGCGCGCTCGCGAGCTTGCGCGTCGGCAGGTTGGCCGGGAAGTTCCACGGCGTGAAGGCCGCCACGGGGCCGACCGGCTGGCGCGTGACGGCCTGCGAGAGGATGCCCTCGACGCGCGGCGGCACCAGCCGGCCGTACAGGCGCTTGGCTTCCTCGGCCTGGAAGTCGACGATGTCGGCCGACAGCGTGACCTCGCGCAGCGACTCGGCCAGCGGCTTGCCCTGTTCGAGCGTGAGCACCTGCGCGATGGTCTTCGCCTGGTCGCGGATCGTCTGCGCGGCGGTGCGCAGGATGTTGCAGCGTTCGAGCGCGCTCTTCGCGCGCCAGAGCGCGAAGCCGCGGCGCGCGGACTCGGCGGCCTGCGCGAGTTCGTCGCGGCTGGCGAGCGGCAGTTGCGCGAGGGTGGCTTCGGTGGCGGGATCGACGACGGCGCGTTGGCCGCCTGCGGTCTGCGTGCGCCATCGGCCGGCGATGTGCAGGGCGAGTTCGGGATAGTCCATGCCGCGACGATAGGGATCGCACCCCCTGCCGCGTTATCGAAAACTGGCAAACCTCGTGCGTCCATCGTCGCTGTGTGGGCACGATGCATGAACGCGTTCCTATACTGTCCGCGCCCTTCACCTCCTCGCTCGCACCGTGCCCCGTTCACGCACCTCCTCGCCGCCGCGCTCGATCGCCGATGCCTTCGACCTCGAGACCTTCCTGCCGTTCCAGCTCTCGGTGGTCGCCAATCGCGTGAGCCAGTCGGTGGGCCAGGCGATCGCCGGCCGCTTCGCGCTGCAGATCCCCGAGTGGCGCATCGTGGTGGTGCTCGGCAAATACGGCGCGCTGTCGGCGCTCGAGATCGCGCGCAAGACCAGCATGGACAAGGCACGCGTGAGCCGCGCGCAGCACCGGCTGGTCGACCTCGGCCTGGCCAACATGCACCCTTCCGCCGAGGACCGGCGCAAGGTCATCGTCTCGCTCGAGGAAGAAGGCCTCGCGCTCTACCGCGACATGGTGCCGCTCGCGCACGACACCGCGCAGCGGCTGTTCGCGCAGCTCACGGCCGACGAGCGGCGCGTGCTGCAGACCATCGTGCAGAAGCTGTTCGACAGCACCACGGGCTTCGAGCCCAGCGGCGAGCTCGAGTAGGCGGGTTACAGGCCCTGGAGGTAGTGGGCCTTCTGCGCGGGGTAGTAGTCGCCGAAGGAGGGCAGCGCGCGGCCCTCGCGCGCGGCGACCAGCATGTCGAGGTAGTACTCCCAGCCCGGTCCCACCTCTGCCGCGAGCGCCGGATCGTCCAGGCGTTGCACGAAGCGCAGCGTGGTGATGTCGTCCTGCTGCGCCAGCGTCAGCTCGAGGCGCCACTCACCGAACTCGTCCACGGTCGCGACCGCGAGGCGATGCGGCGCCTCGCAGGCATCGATCCTCAGGTCGGTCCAGGGCTGGTCCTTTTCGTGCACCAGCTGGAGCCGCACCGTCATGCCCTGGCCGACCTCGCCTTCCCAGGGTCCGAACCAGAGCGCGGTCTTCCCGGGCCTCGTGACGCTGGCCCAGACGTCGTCGATGGGCGCGCGAAACCTGCGCTCGATGATCAGGTCGCTTCCTTGAAGCCGGCCGGTGGCTTGGGGGCTCATGCAGTCTCCTGGCGTTCGTGGATCGCCACGCATTCTCTTCGGGGCGCGTGGATCCGATGGAATTCAGGCCCGGGCGCCGAGGGTTTCTCCCGGTGCTTTGAGATCGTTGTCAACGAAACAATCTGGTCTGGAGATTGCTTCGGTCCAGGGGATCCCCCGTCCCCGTGGATATCCGCCATGAACTGCCAGACCGCCTCCACCTCCCGTCTTCCCATCGAGCGCTGGACCCTCACCACGCACGACATCGACGCCTATGCCAGCAGCCAGAGCGGCTGGCACCTGGAGTGCGACATGCTGTCGGGCGGCAGCTTCGCGGGCTTTCTCGACCATGTGCAGCTGCCGGGCCTGCGGCTGGTGCGCGAGACCACCAACCGCGCGCTGCGCCAGCACGGCGAGATGAATCCCGAGTGCTGCGGCTTCGCGCTGACCTGCCGGCAGGAGGGCGAGGCGCGCTTCTCGGGCCAGCGGCTCGACACCGGCTCGGTGATGGTCGGGCGCTGCGACGAACTCGACCTGTGCAGCCCGCCGGGCTTCGAGCTGATGGGCATCGTGGTCGACAACGCGCTGCTGCAGTCGCTGGCCGAGCGCCTCGACGAGCGCGGCCCGCCGGCCTGGCTGGCGCGGCGCGTGGTGCTGCACTTCGACGACGCGACCATGCGCGCGCTGCGCGGCACGCTGCTCGGCGCCTTCGCCGCGCTCGATGCGATGCCCGCGCTGCTCGCCGACCCGACCGCCACCACGCAGCTGCGCGACGACGTGCTGCTGGCCTGGCTCGAGGCGCTGCCCGAGGACGTGGACCTGCGCGAGCTGCGCTCCACCGAGGCACAGCGCCGCGTGGTGCGCCGCGCCTGCGAGCTGATGATGGCGCGGCCCGACGAGCCGCTGTCGATGCTCGAGGTCTGCAGCCGCATCGGCGCGAGCCAGCGCAAGCTCAACTATTGCTTCCAGGAAACGCTGGGCCTGAGCCCGGCGCGCTACCTCAGGGCGCTGCGCCTCAACGGCGTGCGGCGCGAACTCAAGCGCCTCGGTGCCGGCTCGGTGCAGGACGTCGCGGCCCACTGGGGCTTCTGGCACCTGAGCCAGTTCGCGACCGACTACCGGCGCCAGTTCGGCGAGCTGCCCTCGCAGACGCTGCGCGGCGCGGCGTTGATGCACCACTGAAGGGCCGACCGGGCGACCGGCCGATCGGTCGACCCAGGGGAATCCCGGGGGCCGCGGCACGCCAGGTTTGCCAATTCTTGATACCCGCTTCGCGGCGCGATCGCTATCGTCGATCGCCATATGTCGTCCTTTCCGTCCACCTTGCCGAGCGCCCGCGCGCTCGCCGCCGCGCTGAAGCGCCGCGAGTTCTCGTGCCGCGAACTGATGCAGGCCTGCCTGGGCCGCATCGACAGCCTCAACCCGAAGGTCAACGCGCTGGTGTCGCTGCAGCCGCCCGAACGGATGCTGCGCGAGGCCGATGCCTGCGACGCGCGGCTGGCGCGCGGCGAGCCGGTGGGCCGGCTGCACGGCTTTCCGATGGCGCCCAAGGATTTCGTCGCCACCGCGGGCATCCCCACCACCATGGGCAGCCCGCTGTTCGCGAACCAGCTCACGCCGCACGACGCGATCATGGTCGAGCGGCTGCGCCGCGCCGGCGCGATCTTCGTCGGGCGCAGCAACACGCCCGAGTTCGGCCTGGGCTCGCACACCTACAACACGGTGTTCGGCACCACGCGCAACGCCTGGAACCTCGACCGTGCGGCCGGCGGCAGCAGCGGCGGTGCCGCGGTGGCGCTGGCGCTGCAGATGCTGCCCGTGGCCGACGGCAGCGACATGATGGGTTCGCTGCGCAACCCGGCGGCCTGGAACCATGTCTACGGCCTGCGGCCCTCGCTGGGCCGCGTGCCGACCGGACCCGGGCCCGAGCTGTTCTTCCAGCAACTGGGTTGCGAAGGGCCGATGGGCCGCACGCCCGAGGACGTGGCCTGGCTGCTGTCGGTGCAGGCCGGCCACGATCCGCGCTCGCCGCTGAGCCTGGCCGGCGACGGCGAGGCCTTCGCGCAGCCGCTCGACGCCGAGCTGCGCGGCACGCGGGTGGCCTGGCTCGGCGACCTCGGCGGCCACCTGGCGATGGACCTGGGCGTGATGGCGCTGTGCGAGGGGGCGCTGCGCCACTTCGACACCCTGGGCTGCACGGTCGAGCCGGCCGTGCCCGATTTCGACTTCGACGCGCTGTGGACCGCCTGGCTGCGCCTGCGCGGCTTCATCGTGGCCGGTGCGCTGCAGGGCCTGCATGCCGATCCGGCGCTGCGCGCGAAGCTCAAGCCCGAGGCCTGCTGGGAGATCGAGCAGGGCCAGCGCCTGGCCGTGCCCGCGCTGCACGAGGCCGCCGTCACGCGCACCCGGTGGCATGCCACGCTGCTGAAGCTGTTCGAGCGCTTCGACGTGCTGGTGCTGCCGGCCGCGCAGGCCTTCCCGCTGCCGGTCGAGCTGCACTGGCCGCGCGAGGTCGGCGGCCGCGCGATGGACACCTACCACCGCTGGATGGAAGTGACGATCGGCCCCTCGCTTGCTGGTTTGCCCGCGATGGCGGTGCCGGCCGGCTTCTCGCCCGACGGCGCGACGCGCGGCCTGCCGATGGGCCTGCAGCTGATCGGCCGGCCCGGTGCCGACCTCGAGGTGCTGCGGCTCGCGCACGGCTGGCACCAGGCCGTGCCCTTCGCCGACGCGCGCTCGCCGCTGCTGGCCGCGGCCTGAATTTCCGAGAACACACAACAACCACCCGAGGAGTAAAGCGCATGCGCAGACGTTCGATGATCGGTGCCGGCCTGGCGGCCGGCCTGTCCACCATGGCCGGCTCCGTCCTGGCCCAGGGGCTGGCCGGCAAGACCCTGAACCTGATCGTTCCCTACCCGGCCGGCGGCGGCTCCGACATCAACGCGCGGCTGGCCGCGCCCGAGCTGTCGCGGCTGCTGGGCCAGCCGGCCGTGGTCGACAACGTGCCCGGCGCCAGCGGATCGCTGGGCGTCATGAAGGCCGCCAACGGCGCGGCCGACGGCTCGGTGCTGCTGATGGGCTCGCCGATGGAGCTGATGCTCACGCCGCTCACGCTCGCCAGCGCGCGCTACAAGGCCGAGGATTTCCGCCCCATCGGCATGATGGCCGTGACCTCGATGGTGCTGCTGGCGCGCAAGGACCTGGGCCCGGGCAGCGTCGACGAACTGATCGCGCAGCTGCGCAAGCCCGACGCGAAGGAACTGAGCTACGGCAGCATCGGCCC
The DNA here is from genome assembly GCF_900115375.1 of Variovorax sp. PDC80. Classification (NCBI taxonomy): domain Bacteria; kingdom Pseudomonadati; phylum Pseudomonadota; class Betaproteobacteria; order Burkholderiales; family Comamonadaceae; genus Variovorax; species Variovorax sp. PDC80. The sequence goes on from NZ_FOWG01000006.1 coordinate 217,392, forward strand.
GGGCTCGCTCTACCACCTGCTGGGCGAGCGCTTCACGCAGCAGACCGGCACCAAGATGCTGCACGTGCCCTACAAGGGCTTCGCGCCGATCATCAACGACCTGCTGGGCGGCCAGATCGACCTGGTGTTCGCGCCGCTGGCCGGCAACGTGCCCGACCTGCTGGATGCCGGCAAGGTCAAGGCGCTGGGCATCGCGGCCGCCGCGCCGCACGAGCGCTTCGGCGCCATTCCGCTGATCCGCGCCAGCAAGGGGCTCGACGACTTCGTCTACAGCCTCTGGGCCGGCGCGCAGGTGTCGCAGCGCGTGCCCGAGGAGGCGCAGCAGCGGCTGCACGTGGCCTTCAACGAGATGATGCGCAAGCCCGAGCTGCGCCGCGCCATCGAGCTCGGCGGCAGCAAGGTGGCGCCCGAGCAGACGCTGGCCGAGCTGCGCCGCGGCTACCAGGCCGACGTGGAGCGCTACCGCGCGATCGCGAAGTCGGTCAACCTGCGCCCCGAATGAGGGCGGCGGCCACGGCCCGCGATTTGCCAGTTTTCGATAACGGCGAGCCGGCGCGCGGAGGGAGGATGCGGCCCTGTCCATCCTCCATCGCCAAGGAGCATTCCATGCCCGCCGCTTCCCATTCCGCAGCTTCCGGCGCGCTGACGCGCCGCCAACTCGTCATCGGCGGCGGCGCGGCCGCGCTGGCCGGCGTGCCGGCGCTGTCGCACGCGCAGTCGAAGACGATCAAGATCGGCTATCTCACGACGCTGTCGGGCGTGCGCGCCAATTTCGGCGAGGCCGACCCCTGGAGCCTGGAGCGCGTGCGCGCCGCGCTGAAGGACGGCCTGACCATCGCCGGCACCAACTACAAGGTCGAGATCGTGGTGCGCGACACCCAGTCCGACGCCAACCGCGGCGCCACGATGTCGAGCGAGCTGCTGCTGCGCGAGAAGGTCGACCTGTTGCTGGTGCAGGACAGCGATGCAGCGCTGGCGGCCGGCCAGCTCTGCGACGTCAACGGCGTGCCGATGGTCTCGACCATGGGCCCGTGGCAGGCCATCACCTTCGGCCGGGGCTCCACGCCGCAGAAGGGCTTTCCGTTCTCGTTCCATTTCTTCTGGGGCGCCGACGACGTGCTGAAGAACTTCTTCGGCATGTGGGAGCCGCTGAAGGTGGAGCGCTCGCTGGGCACGCTCTACATCGACAACGGCCCGGGCCATGCCTTCGCCGATCCGGCCACCGGCATCCCGGGCGGCGCGAAGCAGCGCGGCTACAAGGAGACCAACGGCGGCTTCTTCAAGATCGCGACCGACGACTTCAGCAACCAGGTCTCGAGCTTCAAGGCGGCGCGCGCGAACATCGTCTCGGGCTTCGCCTATGCCAACCACTTCGCCACCTTCTGGAAGCAGGCGCAGCAGTCGGGCTACCGGCCCGAGGTGGTGACGATGGCGGCGGCCTTCCTGTTCCCGAGCGCGGTCGAGTCGCTGGGCGCGGCCGGCAACGGCATGTCGACCGAGGTCTGGTGGACGCCCAACTTCCCGTTCAAGTCCTCGCTGACCGGCCAGAGCGCCAAGGCGCTCGCGGCCGACTGGGAGAGCTCCACGGGCAAGCAGTGGACCCAGCCCATCGGCTACGGCCATGCGCTGTTCGAGGTCGGCATCGCGGCGCTCAAGAACGCGACCAACCCCAAGGACAAGAAGGCGGTGCGCGATGCGCTGGCCAACCTGCAGCTCGACTCGGTGGTCGGGCGCATCGACTTCAAGGGCAGCCCGATCAAGAGCGTGGCCGTCACGCCGATGGTGGCGGGCCAGTGGCGCAAGACCGCCGCGGGCGCGAAGTTCCCGTACGAGCTGGTGATCACGCACAACAGCACCGCGAAGCAGATTCCGGTGGAAGACGAACTCAAGCTGCTGTCGCAGCTCAAGGCCTGAGCCCGCGACGCATGACCGATTGCCTCGTCATCGACGGCCTGTGCAAGCGCTACGGCGAGATCGTGGTGGCCGACGGCGTGTCGCTCGCGCTCGCGCGCGGCCAGTGCCTCGGCGTGGTCGGCCCCAACGGGGCCGGCAAGAGCTCGCTGTTCAACCTGATCACCGGCGTGGCCGTGCCCGATGCCGGCAGCATCCGGCTCGAGGGCCGCGAGCTGGTGGGCCTGCGCGCCGATGCGCGCGCGCGGCTGGGCGTGGCGCGCGCCTTCCAGATCCCGCAGCCCTTCGCGCACCTGAGCGCCTACGAGAACGCGCTGGCCGCCGCCAGCTTCGCGGCGCGGCTGCCGCGCGCGCAGGCCGCGCAGCTGGCCTGGGAGGTGCTCGAGCGCACCGGCCTGGCCGACCGCGCCGAGGTGCCCGCGGGCCGGCTGCCGCTGCTCGACCGCAAGCGGCTCGAACTGGCCAAGGGCCTCGCGGCCCGGCCGCACCTGCTGCTGCTCGACGAGATCGCGGGCGGCCTGACCGAGGCCGAGGTGCAGGTGCTGGTCGCGCTGGTGCTCGAGCTCAAGCGCGACGTGGCGATGATCTGGATCGAGCACATCGCGCAGGCGCTGATGGCGGTGGCCGACCGCATCATGGTGCTGAACTTCGGCCGCAAGCTGCTCGAGGACACGCCGGCCGCCGCGATGGCCAGCCGCGAGGTGCGCGAGATCTACATGGGCGTCGGAGAAGACGCAGAGGACGAAGCAGAGGAGGGCACCCATGCCGCTGCTTGAAGTGCGCGACCTCTGCAGCCACTACGGCGACCTGCAGGCGCTGTTCGATCTCTCGCTCGACGTGGGCGAGGGCGAGGCCACGGCGCTGATCGGCGCCAACGGGGCCGGCAAGTCCACGCTGATCCGCGCCATCGCGGGCCTGGGCCGACGCAGCCGCGGCACGGTGCGCTTCGACGGCCAGGCCATCGAGGCCGAACCGGCCGAGCGCATCGCGCGCCGCGGCATCGCGCTGGTGCCCGAGGGCCGCATGCTGTTCGCCTCGCTCACGGTGGAGGAGAACCTGCGCATGGGCGCGCTGTGCGGCCGGGCCGGCCACTGGAACCTGGCCACCGTGTATGCGCTGTTCCCGATCCTGCGCGAGTTCCGGCACCGGCCGGCCACGCGGCTGTCGGGTGGCCAGCAGCAGATGGTGAGCATCGGCCGCGCGCTGATGGCCAACCCGCGGCTGATGCTGTGCGACGAGATCTCGCTGGGCCTGGCGCCGGTGGTGATCGCACAGATCTACCGCGCCTTCGGCGACATCCAGGCGCAGGGCACGGCGCTCTTGATCGTGGAGCAGGACGTGACGCGCGCCTGCCGCATCGCGCAGCGCGTGTACTGCCTGCTCAAGGGCCGCGTCACGCTGGCCGGCCGCGCGTCTGACTTCAGCGCCGCGCAGATCGCCAACGCCTATTTCGGGCACTGAGAGAAGCACCATGGCCTGGATCGAAACCCTCATCAACGGCGTGCTGCTCGGCGGCCTCTATGCGCTCTTCGGCCTCGGGCTGGCGCTGGTCTTCGGCGTGATGCGCATGGTCAACCTCGCGCACGGCGAGTTCGTCGTGCTCGCGGCCTATTTCGCGGTGTTCCTGGCCGCGCAGTTCCCGCAGGTGTCGCCGCTGCTGCTGCTGGTGCCGGTGGCGCTGGCCGCCTTCGGCACCGGCTACCTGCTGCAGCGGCTGCTGCTCAACCGCGCGGTCGCGACCGACGATCCGCTCACGCCCGTGCTGGTGACCTTCGGCATCGCGGTGGTGCTGCGCAACCTGATGGTCGAGCTGTTCGGCGCCGACCCGCGCGCGCTCGACGGCGGCGCGCTGGCCACGGCCGGCTTCGAGATCGGCGGCCTGCGCATCGGCTGGTACCCGGTGCTGGTGTTGGGGCTCGCGGTGCTGGCCTTCGGCGCGCTGCAGTGGCTGCTGCGGCACTCGCGCTTCGGCCTGATCGTGCGCGCCACCTCCGACCACCGCGAGATCGTGCGCACCATGGGCGTGCGGCCGCGCCATGTCTACGGCGTGGTCATGGGACTGTCGCTGGCCTTCGCCTCGGTGGCGGGGCTGCTGCTGGCGCTGCGCAGCTCGTTCACGCCGTTCTCGGGCGTGGAGCGGCTGCTCGGTGCCTTCGAGGTCGTGATCATCGGCGGCATGGGCTCGTTCTGGGGCGCGCTGGCCGGCGGCATCGCGCTGGGCGTGGCGCAGCTCGCGGGGCAGCGGCTCGATTCCAACGCGGGCGCGCTCTATGCGCACCTGCTGTTCTTCATCGTCCTGATGGTGCGCCCGAACGGCATCGCGGGCCAACGGGCCTGACACCCGATGCGCAACCCCTCTCTTTTTCCCTCGATCGGCTTCCTCGCCGCGGCCCTCGCCATCGCCTTCGCGCCCACGGTGGCCGATGCCGGCCTGCTGCGCCTGCTGAGCGAGGTGCTCGTGGTGCTGGCGATGGCCCAGATGTGGAACCTGCTGGCCGGCTACACCGGCCTGGTGTCGATGGGGCACCAGGCCTTCGTCGGCATCGGCGCCTACCTGGTGTTCGTGGTCTCCGACCGGCTCGGCCTCTCGCCCTACTGGATGGTGCCGCTGGCCGGCGTGGGCGCGGCGCTGCTGGCGGCCGCGGTGGCGCCGCTGATGTTCAGGCTGCGCGATGCCTACTTCTCGATCGGCATGTGGGTGCTGGCCGAGATCGTGCGGCTGCTGGTCGCCAAGTTCCCGCTGTTCGGCGGCGAATCGGGCGTGCCGCTGCAGGCGGTGCGGCTGGTCGATGCCGAGACCTTCCAGCGCAACGCGTTCTGGATCTCGGGTGCGATCGGCCTCGCGGCCGTGGCCGGCGTCTACCTGCTGATGCGCTCGCCCTTCGGCCTCGGGCTGATGGCGGTGCGCGACAACGAACTGGCCGCCACCAGCATCGGCGTGAACGTCTGGCGCAACCGCTTCATCGCCTTCGTGCTCTCGGGCCTGGGCTTCGGGCTGGCCGGCGGCGCGCATTTCATGGGCACGATGTTCGTCTCGCCCGACTCGGCCTTCGACATCAACTGGGTCGTGACCGCGATGTTCATCGTCATCATCGGCGGCATCGGCACCATCGAGGGACCGCTGATCGGCACGCTGATCTACTTCGGGCTGCGCGAGCTGTTCAACACCTGGTTCGCGATGTCGGGCGGCTGGTATCTCATCGCCATGGGCAGCATCGCGGTGGCCGTGATGCTGCTGGCGCCGCGCGGCCTCTGGGGCCTGGCCCGCGAGCGCTGGGGCTGGCGCGGCCTGAGCGTGCAGCGCCATCCGCCCCAAAGGGCGGCATCGATTTCCTCTTCTTCCTTTTCCCACACCACCGAGGACGCAACGCATGAAGAACACCGCCTTCTTTCACGATGAACGCACCTTCTGGCACGTGCCGGGCGGGCTGCACGCCCTGTTCCTGCCGGTCGGCGGCTGGGTCCAGCCCATGGCCGGCAGCGGCATGGCCGAGTCGCCCGATTCCAAGCGCCGCATCAAGTCGCTGATGGACGTGTCGGGCCTGAGCGCGCAGCTCGACCTGCTGAGCGCGCCGATGGCCAGCGAGGAGGACCTGCGCCGCGTGCATCCCGCGAGCTACCTCGAGAAGTTCAAGGCCGCCAGCGATGCGGGCGGCGGCGATCTCGGCGAGGTCGCGCCCTTCGGTCCCGGCAGCTACGAGATCGCGAAGCTCTCGACCGGCCTGGCCATCGCCGCCATGGACAGCGTGCTGCAGGGCCGCCACCGCAACGCCTTCGCGCTCACGCGGCCGCCGGGTCACCACTGCCTGCGCGAGCACAGCATGGGCTTCTGCCTGTTCAACAACATCGCGGTGGCGATCGAGACCATGAAGGCGCGCCACGGCGTCAAGCGCGTGGCCGTGATCGACTGGGACGTGCACCACGGCAACGGCACGCAGGAGATCTTCTACGACCGCCCCGACGTGCTGACCGTCTCGCTGCACCAGGAGAACTGCTTCCCGCCCGGCTACAGCGGCGCCGAGGACCGCGGCGAGGGCGAGGGCCTGGGCTTCAACGTCAACGTGCCGCTGCAGCCCGGCGGCGGCCACGCGAGCTACATGTATGCCTTCGAGCGCATCGTGGCGCCGGTGGTCGAGCGCTTCCGCCCCGAGCTGATCGTGGTGGCCAGCGGCCTCGATGCCAATGCGGTCGACCCGCTGGCGCGCATGCAGCTGCATCCCGAGTCGTTCCGCCAGATGATGAAGCAGGTCAACGCGCTCGCGGCGCGGCACAGCGAAGGCCGCGTGGTGGTGGTGCACGAGGGCGGTTATTCCGAAGCCTGCGTGCCCTTCTGCGGGCTCGCGGTGGTCGAGGAACTCTCGGGCCACCGCACCGAGGTGCAGGACCCGTTCACCGATTTCTTCGGGCTGCAGCAGCCCTCGGCGCGTTTCGATGCGTTCCAGCGCGGGCTGATCGACGAGATGGCGGCGCTGCACGGGCTCTGAGCGCAGCGCCGGGCCCGGGCTCAGGCGGGCTGCGCGTGCCCGATCGCCTGGAACGGATGCCAGTGCGAACCGGCGCGCTGGCGGCTCGCAGGCGCGGCCTTCGGCGGCGCCGCGCTCGCCGTCTGCATGCGCGCCTCCAGCAGGTCGAGCAGCGCGCGCAGCGCCGCGCTGTTGTGGCGGCGCTGCGTGTAGGCCGCGAACAGCCAGAGGTCGCTGGGCATGAAGTCCTTGAGCACCGGCACGAGCCGGCCGCCGTCGATGTGCGGCTGCGCGAGCAGCGCGGGCACGCAGACGGCGCCGACGCCCGCGAGCGCCGCGGCGATCAGCGCGGCGGCGTCGTTGGCGTCCATGCGCGCGTTCACTGGCACGCTGTACGGCTTGCCGTCGACCTCGAAGGGCAGGTGCGCGGGGCCGCCGCCGGCCGAGTAGGCGAGCACCTCGTGGCGGCGCATGTCGTCGGGCACCCGCGGCATGCCGCGCCGGGCCCAGTAGCCGGGTGTGGCGCACAGCACCAGCGCCATCGGGCGCAGCTTGCGCACGATCAGGTTCTCGTCGCCGATGCGGCCCACGCGCAGGGCGACGTCCACGCCTTCCTCGACCAGGTCGATCACGCGGTTGCTCAGGTGCAGGTCGATGTGGACGTCGGGATGCAGGGTGATGAACTCGCCGAGCAGGCCGGGGAAGTCGGTCTGCACGAGGCCGTGCGGCGCCGCCACGCGCAGCCGCCCGCTCGGGCGCGCGCTGTGAGCCTGCAGCTCGTTCTGCGTGTCCTCGACCATCTCCATCAGCGGCATGCTGCGCTCGCGCAGCAGCCGGCCCGCGTCGGTCAGCGTGACCGAACGCGTCGAGCGGTTGAACAGCCGCACGCTGAAGCTGGCCTCCAGCTGCGCGACATGCTTGCTGACGCTGGCCTTCGAGATGCCCAGCATGTCGGCGGCGCGCGAGAAGCTGCCGCGCTTGGCGACCTCGAGGAAGGTGCGCAGGTGCTCGAGACCGTCCATCGAATCCCTGCTCCGTTCAGGACGCCTTGGCGGCGCCGGCCGTGCGCGCGGCCGGGCGCCGCTGCACCAGCACGTGCGTGGTCTCGGTGATGGGCTCGCCGCTGCTGCGGTCGACCAGCACGGGATCGATCTGCCGGCCCGTTTCCTTCTCCTGCAGCACCACGCTCTTGCCCTCGGTGGCGAAGTGCCGGTTGCCCCAGGTCACGAGCGAGAGCAGCACCGGCCGGAAGTCGCGGCCCAGCGGCGTGAGGCAGTACTCGTAGCGCGGCGGGCGCTCGCTGTACTGGCGTTTCTCGAGCAGGCCGTCCTCGACCAGCGAGTTGAGCCGGCGCGTCAGCATGTTGGGCGCGATCTGCAGGCTGTTGACGAAGTCGTCGAAGCGGGTGATGCCGTAGAAGGCGTCGCGCAGGATCAGGATGCTCCACCGCTCGCCCACGCGCTCGAGGCTGCGCACGATGGGGCAGTACTTCATCCGCTGCTCGGGGCTGATGGGCGTGGGGGTCTTCGGGGTCATGGGCGGCTCTTCTTGGAAACGTCGGTGGCGCGGAGGTCGGCGGGACTCAGTGCGCGTCGGCGGACGGCGCCTTCGGCGGCCCGACCTTGCGCATGAGCGGCACCATCGCGGTGGCGATGATGAAGCAGACCATGATGCCAAAGAAAACGTCGGAAAAGGTCAGCGTCAGGGCCTCGCGGAAGGTCAGGTTCCAGAGCTGGCGCAGCGCGGCCGAGGCGCCCACCAGCTGGTCGGTGGCGCCCTGCAGCCGGCTGCTCACGCCGTCGAGCAGCGCGGTGGTGGCCTCGTTGCTGCGCGTGAGGTGCTCGGCCAGCCGGTAGAAGTGCAGGTTGGTGCGGTCGTTGAGCAGCGTGGCGCAGGCTGCGATGCCGAGCGCGCCGCCGAGGTTGCGCATCAGGTTGAACAGCCCCGAGGCGAGCTTGAGCCGGTTCATCGCGAGGCCGCCGAGCGTCAGCGTGACCGCGGGCGGCACCGCGAACTGCTGGCCGATGCCGCGCAGCGCCTGCGGCAGCAGCAGCTCGGCCGGGCCCCAGTCGTGCGTGATCGGCGTGAACTGCCACATCGACAGCGCGAAGCAGGCCAGCCCGAACATCATCAGCCAGCGCAGGTCGAGGCGGTTGGCGAAGAAGGCATAGACGGGAATGGCCAGGATCTGGAACACGCCGGTCGAGAACACGGCCAGGCCGATCTGCAGCGCGCTGAAGCCGCGCACACGGCCGAGGAACAGCGGCGTCAGGTAGATGGTGGCGAAGATGCCGATGCCCGTGATGAACGAGAACAGGCAGCCGAGCGCGAAGTTGCGGTCCTTCAGCGCGCGCAGGTCGACCACCGGGTGCGCATAGGTCATCGAGCGCCAGACGAACAGCACGCCGGCCGTGCCCGAGACCCAGGCGGCGCCCGCGATGGCGGGGTCGCCGAACCAGTCGAGGCGCGGTCCCTCCTCGAGCGTGTACTCGAGGCAGCCGAGGAACAGCGCCATCAGCACCATGCCCAGGTAGTCCGCGTTGCGCAGCAGCGACCAGTCGTGGCGGTCGATCTTCACCAGCAGCGGCACGGCGATGGTCACGAAGATGCCGGGCACGAGGTTGACGAAGAACAGCCAGTGCCACGAGTAGCTGTCGGTGATCCAGCCGCCGACCGAGGGCCCGAGCGTGGGCGCCAGCGAGGCGATGGCACCGATGATGGCGGCCGCGAAGACGCGCTGCTTGCCCTGGAAGAAGGCGAAGGCGGTGGTGAAGACCAGCGGGATCATCGAGCCGCCGAGGAAGCCCTGCAGCGCGCGGAAGGCGATCATGCTCTGGATGTTCCAGGCGATGCCGCACAGGAGGCTGGTGAGCGTGAAGCCCGCGGCCGAGACGGCGAACAGCCAGCGCGTGGACAGCACGCGCGACAGCCAGCCCGACATCGGGATCACGATGATCTCGGCGATCAGGTAGCTGGTCTGGACCCAGACCGTCTCGTCGGTGCCGGCCGACAGGCCGCCGCCGATCTCGCGCAGCGATGCCGAGACGATCTGGATGTCGATCAGCGCGATGAACATGCCCACGCACATCGCCGCGAAGGCCAGGGCCTTGGCGGAGGTGGTCATGCCGGCGGGGTCGACGATCCCCGAGACGGGCTGGCTCATGGTTCGCCTGCCGTGCCCGTGCGTGCGTTCGCGAACTGCACGTCGCGCGCATCGACCTCGGCCGTGACCGACAGGCCGGGGCGCAGCAGGCCGAGCACGCCGTCGGCGTCGTCGAGCACGATGCGCACCGGCACGCGCTGCACGATCTTGGTGAAGTTGCCGGTCGCGTTCTCGGGCGGCAGCACACTGAACTGCGCGCCGGTGGCCGGCGAGAGGCTCGCCACGTGGCCGTGGAAGCGGCGCCCGGGCACGGCATCGGCCTCGACGGTGGCGGGCATGCCGGGACGGAAGCGCGCGAGCTGGCTTTCCTTGAAGTTGGCGTCGATCCACAGGCCGCGCGCCGGCACGATCGACATCATGTGCGCGCCGGCGGCCGCGAAGGCGCCGTTGCGCGCATTGCGGTTGCCGACCGTGCCGTCGATGGGCGCGCGCAGCTCGGTGTAGCCGAGGTTGAGCCGCGCGATGTCGCGCTCGGCCGTGGCCTGCGCGAGCGCGGCCTGCGCCTGCTGGCGGCGGGTGGCGATCACGTCGAGCTCGCGCTCGGCGGCCAGCTTGCTCGCCTGCGCCTTCTGGCCGTTGGCCACGGCCTGCTTGTAGTCGGCATCGGCCTTCTGCGCGCTCTGCACCGACACGGCCGCGGTGGCCGAGAGGTTCTGCAGCCGCTGGGCATCGTCGCGCGCGCGCAGCGTCTCGGCCGCGGCGGCGCTCACGCTCGCCTCGGCCTGCGCGATCACGGCCTGCTGCAGGCTGCGCGTGGCGAGCAGGTTGGCCAGCACGGCTTCCTGGCTCGCGACCGTGGCCTCGGCCTTGTCGAGGGCGGCGCGGTAGTCGCGGTCGTCGAGCTTCACGAGCAGGTCGCCCGCATGCACCGCCTGGTTGTCGGTGGCCGCGGCGCTGACGATGTAGCCCGGCACCTTGGGGCTGACGACGGTGATGTCGCCGCCCACGTAGGCGTCGTCGGTGCGTTCGACGAAGCGCCCGCCGTTCCACCAGTGCCAGCCATAGACGGCCGCGGCCAGCACCACGGCGATGGCCGCGCAGCTCGCGACGAGGCTGCGCCCGTGCGGGCGCCGGTGCCGCGGAATTCCTGCCGGGGCCTTTTCAACGGAGGAGTCCGTCATGTGTTGTTTTCCTTGGTCGGATGGGAATCGGGTGGCTTGCATCCATGTGGATTGCAATATGCAAGTTACTATACAGTTGCGACTTGCATCGTGCAAGTAACTGACCGATCGACCTTCGAATCCCGCCGCCCAAGGAACCTCCATGAACCTCCGCCAGACCCCGTTGCCGATACCGCCCCGCCGCCTGCGTTGGCCCGGCTTCCGCCGGTTGCGCGTCGGCATCGCCATCGCCTCGCTCGGTGTCGCCGCGTGCGCCGTCGGCCCGGACTACACCGGGCCCGAAGCAGCGATGCCCGAACGTTTCCAGCACGCCGCGCTGCCGTCGCCCGCTCCCGAGGTGCGGCTGGAAGCCTGGTGGAAGGGCTTCGGCGATCCGGTGCTCGAGCGCATCGTCGAGCGCGCGCTCGCGCAGAACCTCGACCTCGCCGCGTCGTTCGCGCGCGTCGCGCAGGCGCGTGCCGCGGCGCAGCGCGCGGTGGCCTCGGAACGCCCGACCATTGCCGCCGATGCGCAGGCCGCGAGGCAGCGCCAGTCGCTCGAAAGCCCGCTCGGCGCGCTGGCCAGCGCGCATCCCGGCTACCAGCGCGATGCCTCGCTCTACGACAGCGGCATCGGCGCCAGCTGGGAGCTCGACCTCGCCGGCGGCCTGCGCTGCGGCGCCGAGGCCTTTGCGGCCGAAGCGCAGGCAGCCGAGGCCGAGCACGCGGGCGTGCGCATCTCGATCGCCGCGGAAGCCGCCGATGCCTACTTCCGCGTGCGCGCCGCGCAGGCCCGCCTCGCGGTCGCGCAGTCGCAGCTCGATACCGACCGCGAACTGCTGAGCCTGGTGCGCATGCGCCTGAGCCAGGGCATGTCGACCGCGCGCGAGCGCGCCCAGGCCGAGGCGCGGGTGGCGCAGGTCGAGGGCACGCTGCCCGCGCTGCAGGCGGAGCGCGACACGCAGCTCAACCGCCTCGACGTGCTGATGGCCGCCACGCCCGGCACGCATGCGGCCGAACTCGCGACGCCCGCCGCGCGCGTGGTGCTGCCCGCGCTGGCGACGGCGCTCACGCCGGGCGAGCTGCTGCGCCGGCGCCCCGATGTGATCGCCGCGGAACGGCGCCTGGCCGCCTCCAACGCCCGCATCGGCGTGGCAACGGCCGAGTACTACCCGAGCGTCTCGCTGTCGGCGTTGTTGGGCTTCGAGAGCCTGCGCACCGCGACGCCGTCGTCGGCCAACTTCCAGCCGCTGGCCGCGGTCGGCCTGCATTGGCGGCTGTTCGATTTCGGCCGTGTCGACGCGGAGGTGGCGAAGGCCGAGGGCGCGAAGGCCGAGGCGCTGGCGCGCTACCGGCAATCGCTGCTGCGCGCCACCGAGGACGTCGAGAACGCGCTGATCCGGCAAGGGCAGCTCGATGCCGAACGCCTCGCGCTGCTGCAGGAGGTCGATGCCGACGTGCGCGCGCGCGGCGCCACGCAGCAGGCCTACGCGGGCGGCGCGGTGAGCCTGCTCGAATTGCTCGAGCAGGACCGGCAACTGCTCGCCGCGCGCGACCGACTGGTGCGCGTGCAGTCCGACAGCGGCCGTGCCGCGGTCGCCACCTTCCGCGCCCTGGGCGGCGGCTGGTAGCGCCTCTGTTCCGCGGACCTCAGAGCAGGTCGGCGCGCAGCTCGCGCACGCCGCGGCCCAGGCGTTCGCGCAGCAGCGCGCCGAGCGTGGAGCCATCGGCATAGCCGACCTCGGCCGCGATGGCCTCGAGGTCGAGATCGCTGCCGTGCACCAGCGAGCGGGCACGCTCGATCCGCAGGTCCTGGATGTAGGCCAGCGGCGACTTGCCGAGCACGGCCTGGCAGCGCCGCTGCAGCGTGCGCGGACTGGTCGCGAGCGCGCGTGCCGCCGTGTCGAGCGAGAAGCCCTGCTTGAGGTTGTCGCGCGCCCAGCGTTCGAAACGCAGGATCGCGGGGTCGGCCTGCGCGAGATGGTGGGGCACGATGTACGGCGCCTGCGAGGAGCGCAGGTCCGCGAGCAGGTAGCGCGAGACCATGGCCGCGAGGTCGGGGCTGGCCTGCTGGATCAGCCACAGCGCGAGATCGAGATGGCCCATCGCCGCGCCGGCCGTCACCACCCGGCCCGAGGGCACCAGCATGCGCGACTCGTCGAGCGAAACCTCGGGATAGCGCTGGCGGAACAGCGGGCCCAGCCACCAGGTCGTGGTCGCCTGGCCGCCGTCGAGCAGGCCGGCATCGGCGAGCAGGAAGGTACCGATGCACGAGGCAGCGATCCGCGCGCCCTGCGCATGCCAGGTGCGCAGCTGCGCCTTGGCCTGGCGCACGTCGGGCCGCGCGAGCGCGGGCACCAGCGATTCGGGTGTCGAGGTGTTCAGCGCGGGCACCACCACCCAGTCGGGCCGCAGGCCCGGCGGTGGCGGCTGCACGGGAATCGCGAAGCCCTGGCCCGAGCGCACGCGCCGGCGCATGCCCACGATCGTCACCTCGAACGACGGCGACCCGCCCATCTCGCGGGCCGCGAACTTGTTGGCGAGGCCGAGGGCGTCGAGCATCACGGTGAGGCCGGTGTCGAACACGCCGTCGAGGGCGAGCAGGAAGATGTGCATGGCGGAAATGGCGGGAAAGACGTCGCTTGCGACTATAGGGACTCGGCGCCGGAACGAGCCTGGAAACCCTTCCGGCAGGTTGGCGGAAATGACCGTGAAGTTGTCGTTCGCGCCTGTTCGGGTTTTTCGCGCCGCCACCTAATCTCGGTCTTCCTCAACAACGCAACGCACTTGCATCAGGAGTCCCCCATGAAAGTCCTCGCCATCGGAACCATCGTCAAGCCGCTCTCGCCCGAGCAACGCCAGCAGGTCATGTCGAAGGAGGTGCCCGACACCCTGCAGCTCTACCTCGACGGCAGGATCGAGCAGTACTGGTACCGCAGCGACAAGCCCGGTGTCGTGTTCCTCATGAGCGCCGAGTCCGTCGAGCAGGCCAAGGCCGCGATCGATGCGCTGCCGCTCGTGACGGGCGGCTTCGCGCAGTACGAGTTCATGCCGGTGGGCCCGCTCGCGCCGCTGGGCCTGCTGCTCCAGGGCCGCTGAGCCACCTACCCGCCGATCTCGACCACGATCTTTCCCTTCGCGCGTCCCGCCTCGACTTCCTCATGGGCCTGCATGGCCGTATCGAGGTCGAAGCGGCGCGCATCCATCAGCGGCAGCAACCGGCCGGCCTCGACCAGCTTCGCGGCCTCGCGCAGGATGTGGCCGTAGTGGGCGCGTCCCTTGCCGCTGAGCATCGGCAGCAGGGTAAAGACGCCCGAATAGGTGGCCGCGCGAAAGGACAGCGGCGCCAGCTTGTGGGTGCCCCAGCCGAGGCAGCTGACGACATGGCCGCGGTACTGGCGCGCCGCGCCGAACGAGGCATCGAGCGTGGCGCCGCCCACGGTGTCGTAGACCACGTCGAAGCCTTCGCCGCCGGTATGGGCCGCCACGTACTGCTCGACCGTCGTGCTCGTGTAGTCGATCGGCGTGGCATCGAAGCCGCGGATGGTCTCCGCCTGGGCGGGCAGCCCGGTGGCGTAGACCTGCGCGCCGAGCGCCACGGCGATCTGCACCGCCACATGGCCGACGCCGCCGGCGCCGCCATGCACCAGCACCTTCTGTCCCGTCTGGGTCCGCGCGCGGTCGACCAGGCCTTCCCACGCCGTGATCACGACCAGCGGCAGGGCCGCGGCCTCGCGCATCGAGAGGTTGACGGGCTTGGGCGCGAGCAGGTCGGCATCGACCGCGGCGAACTCGGCCAGCGAGCCCTGCAGCCCGCCGACGCCGCCGGTGAGGCCGTACACCTGGTCGCCGACGCGGAAGGCCGTGACGCCGGGGCCGACCTGCTCGACCACGCCGGCGAGGTCCATGCCGAGGATCGCTGGCAGCGGATGGCGCGCATGGGCCGCGGCGCCGGCACGGATCTTCGCGTCGAGCGGATTGACGCCGCTCGCATGGATGCGCACCAGCACCTGGCCTTCGCGCGGCACGGGTCGGGGCACCCGGACGGCCTCGAAGCGGCCGCCGGCTTCGCGCACCATCAGTGCGCGCATCGAATCGTCTTTCGACATGGAGAACTCCTTGTGTTGCTTGCAGAGGCGTCCATTGTTCGATCTTCAAAACTGAACGTAAACTCACAGAACTGCATCACATCCATTCACTTTTGATGGGTTGAAAAACATGGACTGGAGCGACGTGAAGATCTTCCTGGCGGTGGCCAGGGCCGGTTCGCTGGGCGGCGCCGCGCGCCTCACCGGCCAGTCGCAGCCGACCATGGGGCGCCGGCTGCGCGTGCTCGAGCGCGAGGTCGGGCAGGCGCTGTTCCAGCGCGGCAAGGACGGCTTCGTGCTGACCGACGAAGGGGCCTCGGTGCTCGCGCATTCGGAACGGATGGAAGAGGAGGCGCTGGCCTTCGAGCGCCGGCTGGCCGGCCAGGCGCAGCAGCTCGAGGGCCAGTTGCGCGTGTCGTCGTCGGACTGGTTCGGCGTGCACATCCTCACCCCCGTGTTCGCGGAGTTCGTGCAACAGCACCCGTTGGTCAACATCGAGCTGATCACCGATGCACGCCTCTTCAGCCTGGCGCGCCGCGAGGCGGACCTCGTGTTCCGCATCCAGCCCTTCGACGAAGCGGACGTGGTGCAGCGCAAGGCCGTGCACGTCGCCTACCGCGTCTATCGCGCGAAGGGCACGGCGCATCCCGTGCGAAGCGATGGCCAGGGCGTGCCGCTGATCACGCTCGACAGCGCGTTCCAGGACTTCCCCGACGCGGCCTGGCTGCGCAAGAAGCTGCCGAAGGCGCGCGTGGCCTTCGGCAGCAACAGCCGCGAGGCGCAGGCCCGGATGTGCGCCGCGGGCGTGGGCCTGGCCGTGCTGCCCGCGCCATTGGGCGATGCCTGCACGGCGCTCGAGGTCGTCGATCTCGGCGGACTGCCGCCGGGGCGCGACGTCTGGGTCGGGTTCCACCGCGACCTGCGCCGCCTCGGACGGCTGCGGGCTCTGGTCGACGCGACGGTCGAGCGCCTGTCCGCGGGCTAGAAAACCATCCCGCCCGCGACGTCGATGGTGCAGCCCGTGACCCAGCCCGCATCCTCGGAGACGGCGAAGGACACCGCTGCGGCGATGTCCCGGGGCTGGCCGGCGCGGCCCAGCGGCGTCTTCGGCACGAAGTGGGCCGAATAGGCCTCGGCACCGGCCGCGTTGCCCTCGGTGAGGACGAAGCCGGGCGCGATGCCCACCACGCGGATGTTGCGCGGACCGAGTTCCATGCCGAGGCTGCGGGTCAGCACGTCGACGGCACCCTTGGTCGCGCAATAGATGTGCGCCTGCGGCGAGGGGCTGGTGGCCACGCCCGAGCTGATGTTGACCACCGTGCCGCCGCTGGGCAGCACGCGCGCCGCGGCCTGCGTCATCAGCAGCAGGCCGCGCACGTTCAGGTCGAAGTGTTCGGCGATGCTTTCGGGCGTGATCGTGTCGAGCGAATCGAGCCTGTAGGTGCCGGCGTTGTTCACGAGGATGTCGAGCCTGCCGAAGCGCGCCAGCGTGGCATCGACCAGCGACTGGATCTGCTCCGGCCGGGAGATGTCGGCCTGCACCGCCACGGCCTGGCCGCCGGCGGCGGTGATCCGGTCGACCAGGGCGGCCGCTTCCTTCTCGCTGCGTGCGTAGTTGATGACGACGCTGGCGCCGTCGCGCGCGAGGCGCTCGGCGATGCCCGCGCCGATGCCCTTCGAGGAGCCGGTGACGATGGCGACCTTGCCTGCGAGATGGGTCATGGTGAATCCTTTGAATGGTGAAGCGTTGGACCCGACGATAGGCCGCCGATTGCTGAATTGAAATATGGATCGGGTCGATGCGGTTTGAAGTCGAGCTTCATAATGAAGCGATGGCTCCCGACCTCATCCCCTTCATCGCGGTCTTCGCCCGCGTCGCGCATCACGGCAGCTTCACGCGCGCCGCGGCCGAGCTCGGCGTGTCGCCCTCGGCACTGTCGCAGACGCTGCGTTCGCTCGAGAAACGGCTCGGCGTGCGGCTGCTCGACCGCTCCACGCGGCGCGTCAGCGTCACCGAGATCGGACAGAGCTTCCTGCAGGATGCGGCGCCCGCGCTGGCGGCGCTGTCGGCCGCCGTGGAGCGCGTCAACGAGGTGCGCGAGAAGCCGGCCGGCCTGCTGCGCATCAACCTCTCGCGCGTCGCGTTCGAACTGCTGCTGCTGCCGCACCTGGCCGCGTTCGCGCAGGCCTATCCGGACATCAGGCTCGAGCTCCATTGCGACAACGCGCTGGTCGACCTCATCGGCAGCGGCTTTGACGCGGGCATCCGCCTTGGCGAGAACCTTGCGCAAGAGGTCGTCGCCGTGCCGCTCGGCGGCCCGCATCGCATCGCGACCATCGCGGCGCCGAGCTACCTGAAGGGCCGCGTGGCGCCGCGCACGCCCGAGGAGCTGAGCCAGCACCGCTGCATCAACATCCGCCTGAGCAACGGCGTCTACCGCTGGGAGTATTCGAACAAGGGCCGCGACTTCGAGGTGGAGGTCGATGCGGCCATCCTCACCAACGACGGCGACGTCTTGCTGAGCGCCGCGCGCGCCGGCGCCGGCATCGCCTGCGTGTTCGAGGCCCAGGTGCACGACGACCTCGCGAGCGGCCGGCTCGTGCCCCTGCTCAAGCCGTGGTGGCCCAGCTTCCCGGGCTTCCACCTCTACCACGCCAGCCGCATGCACGTGCCGCGCAAGCTGCGCGCCTTCATCGACTTCATGCAGCAGCGCACGGGCCCGCGGCGGCGCTGATCAGCGCGGCGCCGCGAGCGAGCGCAGGTAGGCGATCAGGTCGGCGCGGTCCTGCGCGCCGGGCACGTTCAGCGGCATCGTGGTTCCGGGCACGGCTTTGGTCGGCGCCGCGAGGAAGGCCTCGAGGCCCTGCACGTCCCAGGGGCGGGTCGAGGCCGCCATGCCCGGCGAATAGCGAAAGCCCTCGGCCTTGCCCGCGACGCGGCCGAAGACGCCGTCGAGATGCGGGCCGATGCCGTTCCTGCCGGTGACGGAATGGCAGGCGGCGCAGCGGGCGAAGGTGGTCTTGCCGCGCGCCAGGTCGCCAGCGCCGGGATCGACGGTCTGCGCCTGCGCCGCGCCGATTCCTCCCAGGGCCGCCAGGCAGGCGGCGATCAGCTTCGGTCCGAGCTCGTTCGTTGTCATCGTGGATTTCCAATCGTGGGTGGCGCGGCGCTTCATGCCCGCTTGAGTTCTTCCGCGGCGAACGGCAGCCGGCGGATGCGCTTGCCGGTGGCCGCGAACACGGCGTTGAGGACCGAGGGCGCGGTCAGCACGGTGCCGACCTCGCCGATGCCGCCCGGCGTTTCGGTGCTCGGCACCAGGTGCGTCTCGATGACGGGCATCTCGTCCATGCGCAGCACGCGGTAGGTGTCGAAGTTGCCCTGCTCGACGCGCCCGTCCTTGATCGAGATGTTTCCGTAGAGCACCGCCGACAGCCCGAAGGCCGTGCCGCCCTGCATCTGCGCGACCACGGTGTCGGGGCTGATGAGGCGTCCGCAGTCCACCGCGATCACCACGCGATCGACGCGCACCGCGCCGTCGGCATCGACGCTCACCTCCGTCACCTGGGCCGCGTAGCTGCCGAAGCAGAAGGTCAGCGCGACGCCGCGGCCCTTGCCGGCGGGCAGGGCGCCGCCCCAGCCGGACTTCCGCGCGACCAGTTCGAGCACGTGGCGCGCGCGCGGATGCTTCTCGAGCAGCTCGCGCCGGTAGGCGATGGCATCGCTGCCCGCCAGGTGCGCGAGTTCGTCGACGAAGCATTCGACCGGGAAGGCGTTCTGCATGTGGCCGACGCCGCGCCAGAAGGCGGTGGTGATGCCCGCCGGCGGTTCCTCGCGCACGTACTCGACCAGCACGTTCGCGAAGCCGTAGGGTCCGGCTGCGTCGCGGATGGCATCGCCGTCGAGCTCGTTCTGGAACCGTGCCGGCGCCCAGCGCGCGAGGATCGAGGAGGCGGTCACGCGGTGATGCCATGCCACCGGCCGGCCGCGCGCATCGAGCGCGGCGCTGAGCCGGTTGTAGTGGTAGGGGCGGAAGGTGCTGTGCTGCGTGTCCTCCTCGCGCGTCCACACCACCTTGACGGGGCCATTCACCTGCTTCGCGATCTTCACGGCCTGGATCACGAAGTCGATGTCCAGCCGCCGGCCGAAGCCGCCGCCGAGCAGATGGTTGTGGACCTCGACGCGTTCGATCGGCAGGCCCGTGAGTTCGGCCGCGGCGGCCTGCGCGCGCGCCGGCACCTGCGTGCCGACCCAGAGCTCGCAGGCATCGGGCCGCACGTGCACGGTGCAGTTCACCGGCTCCATCGGCGCATGCGCGAGCAGGGGCTGCTGGTAGACCGCGTCCACCGTCCGCGCGGCGCCGCGCGCGGCTGCCACGGTGTCGCCTTCCTTGCGCGCCACGGCGCCGGAGCGCAACGACGCATCGGCGAGCGCGGCGATCAGCTTCTCGGTCGAGTAGTCCGCGTTGGCGCCTTCGTCCCAGCGGATCTCGAGCGCGGCCAGGCCCTTGCGCGCCGCGCCCATGTGGTCGGCCACCACCGCGACCGCGTTGTCGATGCGCACGACCTGCCGCACGCCCTTGACCGCCCTGGCCCGGGTGTCGTCGACAGACGCCACGCGCGCGCCGATCACCGGGCAGTGGGCGATCGCGGCGATGCGCATGCCCGCGACGCTGGCATCGAGGCCGTAGCGCGCGCGGCCGTTGACCTTGTCGGGTCCGTCCAGCCGTAGCAGGGGCTGGCCGATCCGCTTCAGCGTCGCCAGGTCCTTGAGCGGCACCTCGGCGGGCACGGGCAGGCCCGCGGCCGCCTGGGCGAGCTGCCCATAGCCGAGCTTCCTGCGCGTGGGCACATGCTCGACCGCGCCGTCGCTGGCGCGGCAGGTCGACGCATCGACCTTCCACTGGCGCGCCGCCGCCTCGACCAGCAGCAGCCGGGCCGTGGCGCCGGCGCGGCGCATCGGCTCCCAGGTGCTGCGCACCGAGGTCGAGCCGCCCGTGATCTGCCCGCCCGTCAGCGGGTTCGAATAGCGCGTCTCGTCGGCGGGCGCATGTTCGAGGCGAACGCGCCGCGGATCGATCTCGAGCTCCTCCGCGATCAGCAGCGCGACCGCGGTGTAGATCCCCTGGCCCATCTCCACGCGGGGCATCACCAGCGTGACGAGGCCGTCGGTGCCGATGCGGACCACGGCATTGGGCGCGAAGGCCTCTGGCTGCGCGCCGGCGGCCTTGGCGTCGAGCGGCGGCAGGCTCACCGTGAGCGCCAGCCCGCCGCCGGCGGCCAGCGCCGTGGCCACGAAGGCGCGGCGCGTCAGGCCGGGGGTGGATGCGGTGTCGGCCATGGGCATGCGATCGTGCTTCATGTCAGGCCGCCTTGATCGGGATCAGCGTGGCGGCGCGCTGCACCGCGGCCTGGATGCGCACATAGGTGCCGCAGCGGCAGATGTTTCCCGACATGCCGCCCACGATGTCCGCGGGCGTGGGGCGCGGCGTGGCCGCGAGCAGTGCCGTGGCCGACATGATCTGGCCCGACTGGCAGTAGCCGCACTGCACGACGTCCAGTTCCAGCCAGGTCTTCTGCACCGCCTGGCCGACCTGCGTCGCGCCGATGCCTTCGATGGTGGTGATGCGCTGCGCGCCCACCGACTCGACGGGCGTGATGCACGAGCGGATCGCGACGCCGTCCTGGTGCACGGTGCAGGCGCCGCACAGGCCGGCACCGCAGCCGAACTTGGTGCCGTACAGGCCGAGCACGTCGCGCAGCACCCAGAGCAGGGGCGTGTCGCCGTCGACATCGACCTCGCGCGAGCTGCCGTTGATGTGGAGTGTGAAGGGCATGGTGCGGTCCGTGGGCGTGTTGGGGTGCGCAAAGTCTAGGGACGCGCATCGCCGGCACACAGGCCCGAAGTCGCTAAGGCCTTTGAAGCCAAACTGAACAATCGGCCGCCGGACTCCGGTCCGTTCGACCCCGCGTCGAGCGCACGCGAGTAGCGCGAAAGCGCTCGGCCCCGACCGCTCGAAAACCCTTGGCATCGATCTTGCGGAACCGCGCCAGAATTCGGTCTCGTTTTTGATCCTGGTTTCTTTAATGGTGCTTTTTTATCGGATGTGCCGAGTTTTCGAGGCGATACGCCTCATGCCGGTGCACCCGTGCCAGAGCCACCTGTCCGTCGTTCGGGCGTGCCGCGAAGGGGCGCTCGGCGTTCCCTCGAGCCTTGAGAAGTGAGCCACCCATGAAGAGTCTTGTAGTTGCCGCCGTCGCGCTGTCGACGGCTTTTTGCGCCTGCGCGCAGGGCAGTGTGTCGGTGCAGGGATTGATCGACGAATACGCGGGATCGATGCGTTACGCGGGCGACCTCGGCCGCACCAAGGTCCTTGGAAGTGGAGGCATGACCACCTCGTTCTTCGGCTTCGCCGGCACCGAGGACCTGGGCGGCGGGCTCAAGGCCTACTTCGCGCTCAACTCCTTCTTTCGCGCCGATACCGGCAAATCGGGCCGCTTCGACGGCGACCCCTATTTCGCGCGCGATGCCAACGTCGGCATCGCCGGTGCCTACGGCAGCCTTCAGCTCGGGCGCGCCGCGGCGCCGAACTTCATCCCGACCGTGCTGGTCAACCCCTTCGGCAACTCCTTCGCGTTCTCGCCGCTGGTGCTGCATGCCAACGTCAACACCGCGCGCTGGCTGTACCGCACCTCGCCCTCCGATACCGGCTGGAGCAACCAACTGATCTACAGCACGCCGAGCTTCGGCGGCCTGCGCGTGAACCTGCACTACCAGTTCGGCGAGCAGTCCAGCGACACCGGCTACAAGGGGAAGAACAACACCGGCATCAGCGCGACCTACGTCAGCGGGCCGCTCACGGTGGCGGGCTTCTACGAGCGCGACCAGATCTCCAACCCGGTCAACCCGGGCGTCATCACCGCCACGGTCGACGGCGCGGTGGTGCCCACCACGCGCAAGGACTGGATGCTGGGCGGGGCCTACGACTTCGGCCTGCTCAAGGCCTATGCGAGCTACGGCCGGTCGAAGGCCGAAGCGACCGGCTATCGCGGCACCACGAGTTCCCTCGGCGCCAGCGTGCCGGTCGGGTCGACCGCGGGGCAGGTCCTCGCGGCCGTCGCGAGGACAAAGATCGCCGGCTCCTACGACGGCACCCGCACGACGCTGAGCCTGGCCTACGATCACTACCTGTCGAAGCGAACCGACGTCTATGCCGTCCTCATGCGCGATCGCGCGACCGCCATGGCGGGCGGCAACAGCCTCGGCGTCGGCATCCGCCACCGCTTCTAGCGGCCGCGCGAGCCGATGCCAGGCTCGATCCCCCGGTTTCCCTCGTTCCTTTCATCCATCCACAGAGACAACCCCGGTGAACTTTTTCTTGATCGATATCTTTTTTGATACTAGTATCGCAAATGATCGAAACGGACTCCATGTCGAGACCGTTTCCATGGCCCATCCATCCGCCGGCGCCGGGCTTTCCGCGTCGAACCAGGAGTCCTGACGTGTCATCCACCCTAGATTCGACCGCCTCCGCGCCACGCGACGACGCCGTCTCGGGCTACGCCTGGAAGGCGCTGGCCGGCTCCGCCATCGGCTATGCGATGGACGGCTTCGACCTGCTGATCCTGGGCTTCATGCTCACGGCCATCTCGGCCGACCTGCACCTCACGCCGGGCCAGGCCGGCTCGCTGGTGAGCTGGACGCTGGTCGGCGCCGTCGTCGGCGGCATCGTCTTCGGCTCGCTCAGCGATCACTTCGGGCGCATCCGAGTGATGACCTGGACCATCGTCCTGTTCGCGGTGTTCACCGGGCTCTGTGCCTTTGCGCAGGGCTACTGGGACCTGCTGGTCTACCGGACCATCGCGGGCATCGGCCTGGGCGGCGAGTTCGGCATCGGCATGGCGCTGGCGGCCGAGGCCTGGCCAGCCAAGCACCGTGCCCGCGTGTCTTCCTATGTGGCGCTGGGCTGGCAACTCGGCGTGCTGGGCGCGGCCTTGCTCACGCCGCTTCTGATGCCGCACATCGGCTGGCGCGGCATGTTCCTGGTCGGCGTCGTGCCCGCGCTTGTGGCCTGGGTGATCCGCAACAAGCTGCACGAGCCCGAGGTGTTCGTGCGCAAGCCCAAGGTCCGGGGCTCGCGCCTGAGGTCCTTCAAGCTGCTGGTCAAGGATGCGCAGACCACCCGCACCAGCCTGGGCATCGTCGTGCTGTGCGCGGTGCAGAACTTCGGCTACTACGGGATCATGATCTGGATGCCGAGCTTCCTGGCCAACAAGCTCGGGTTCAACCTCACGAAGTCGGCCATGTGGACCTCGGTGACCATCCTCGGGATGATGCTGGGCATCTTCGTCTTCGGCCAACTGGCCGACCGCATCGGGCGCAAGCCGAGCTTCCTGCTGTTCCAGGCCGGCGCCGTGGCGATGGTGCTGGCGTACTCCCAGCTGTCCGATCCGGTTTCGCTGCTGTGGGTCGGTGCCGTGCTCGGCATGTTCGTCAACGGCATGCTGGGCGGCTACGGCGCGCTGATCTCCGAGGCCTATCCCACGGAAGCACGCGCCACGGCGCAGAACGTGCTGTTCAACCTCGGCCGCGGCATCGGCGGCTTCGGCCCGGTGGTGGTCGGCGCGCTGGTCGCCGCCTACTCGTTCCAGATCGCCATCGCGCTGCTCGCCGCGATCTACCTGGTCGACATGGTCGCCACCTACTTCCTCATTCCCGAACTCAAGGGCAAGGAGCTCGAATGATGCTCGCCGCCATCGACCACCAATCGCCCGCGTTCCGGCCCGTGCATCCGCCAGCGCCGCAGGGCGAGGGCGCCTGCTTCCAGCGCAACGCGCAGTCCGTGGCCTCGTACCGCTGCGAGGTCGCCGAGCACCGCTGGGTCAACGACCGCTACAGGTACCTGAAGCTCAGCGCGCCGGCCGACTTGGCGGGCGCGACCAGGCCCGGGCAGTTCTACCAGCTCAAGTGCCCGACGACGAACGACCTCCAACCCTTCCTGCTGCGCCCGATGAGCGTCTACGGCGTGGGACCGGAGGCGGGCACGATCGAGTTCCTCTACAACGTCACCGGCACCGGAACCCACGCGCTGGCCTCGCTGCCCGTCGGCGGCGCGATGGACATCGTCGGCCCGCTGGGCAACACCTTCACGCTGCCGCCCGGCGACGAACGCATCATGGTCGTCGCGCGCGGCGTCGGTCTGGCGACGATGGCGCCGCTGCTGCAGCAGGCGGCCAGGATGGGCATCGCGATCACGGCAGTGATGTCGGCGCGCGCCCCCAAGGACCTGATGCGCGAAGAGTTCCTGCGCGGCGCCGAGGCCGAGGTGCATTGCGTCTACGACTCCGACGGCAGTTCCTCGGTGGAGGCCATGGACACGCTGGTGCGCCGGCTGCTCGGCGAACGCCACCACGACGCCGTCTACACCTGCGGCTCGCACCGCGTGCTGATGCTGCTGCAGCGCATCCTCGCCGACCATCCCGGCACCCGGGGCGAGGTGGCGATGGAACAGCGCATGGCCTGCGGCATGGGCGTGTGCCTGTCCTGCGTCAGGCTGTTCGACCGCGAGGGCGACAAGCAATTCCTGCGCGTCTGCCGCGAAGGTCCCGTGTTTCCCATCGGCGACGTGGTCGGGGAGGTGGAGTTTGGCTGATCTCAACGTCAGGGTCGGCGACGTCGGCCTGCGCAACCCGGTCATGCCGGCCTCGGGCTGCTTCGCCATCGAGTACGCGGAAGCGCTCGACTTCAACCGGCTGGGCGCGCTGGTGATCAAGAGCGTCTCGCCCAAGAGCCGTGCCGGCAACCCGACGCCGCGCGTGGCGGAAACCCGCGGCGGCATGCTCAACGCCATCGGCATTCCGAGCAAGGGCCTGGACTACTACCGCGAGACGGTGCTGCCGCCCTACACGCGCTTCGACACGCCCGTCGTGGTCTCGATCTCGGCGGACACGGTCGACGAGTTCGCCGACGCGGTGGCCGAGATGTCGCTGCCCGAAGTGGCGGTGATCGAGGCCAACATCTCCTGCCCCAACCTCGAGGCCGACGGCATGGCCTTCGCGATGACACCCGAGACCACCTACAAGGTCGTGAGCGCGATCCGCCGCCGCACCCATCACCCCGTGTGGGCCAAGCTCACGCCCAATGCCTCGCACGTGGCGACGGTCGCGAGGGCCGCGGAAGAGGCCGGTGCCGATGCGCTCGTGATGGGCAACACGGTGCTGGCCATGTCGATCGACGTGCGCACCCGCAAGCCCATGCTCGGCAACGTGATGGGCGGCCTGTCGGGGCCGGCCATCAAGCCGATCGCGCTGCGCATGGTGCACCAGTGCTACCGCAGCGTGCGCATTCCGGTCATCGGTTGCGGCGGCATCGCGAGCGCGCACGACGCGGTCGAGTTCATGCTGGCCGGCGCGAGCGCGGTCCAGGTCGGCACGGCCTCCTTCATCGATCCGGGCGCGATGCAGAAGATCATCGACGGCCTGGTCGCGTACTGCGACGAGATGGGCGTGAAGAACATCCGCGATCTCACCGGCCAGGTCAAGCTCGACCGGCAGCTCTCGGACCGCTGGCTGCGCTTCGCGCAGCAGTCGGGCTAGGGAGGGTAAGGATGATGAGCCTGCCGGGACTTCGCCCCATGGCCGAGAAGTTGTTCTCCGACGTGCGCGAGCTGACCTTCGACGGGGTCGGCGTCACGCGGCAGAGCTACGGCCGCGGCGAATCGGACACCGCCGACTACCTGCGCGCCTTCGCCGCGAGCGAAGGGCTCGAGGTCCGGGCCGACCGCGCCGCGAACCTCGTGTTCGGCCTGCCGCAGACCGCGACGGCGAGCGCGGTGACCTGGTGCGGATCGCACATCGACTCGGTGCCGCAGGGCGGCAACTTCGACGGCTATGCGGGCGTGGTCGCGGGCCTTCTGTGCCTCGTCGCGCAGAAGGCCGGCGGCACGCCCTACGCACGCCCGCTCGAGGTGGTCGCGTTTCGCGGCGAGGAGAGCGCCTGGTTCGGCAAGGCCTACATGGGCTCGGGCGCGCTCTTCGGCAAGGTCAGCGAAAGCGACCTCGCGCTCAAGCAGCGCAGCACCGGCGAATCGATGGAGGCCTGCATGCGGCGCTGCGGTGCCGACGTGGAGGCGATCCGCGCGCAGCAGACGCTGCTCGACAAGGCGCGCATCAAGGCCTACCTCGAGCTGCACATCGAGCAGGGGCCGGTGATGGTCGCGCGCCAGCTTCCGCTGGCCGTGGTCTCGGGCATCCGCGGCAACGTGCGGCACAACCGCGTGGTCTGCCACGGCGACGCGCAGCATTCGGGCGTGGTGCCGCGCTGGCTGCGCCACGACGCCATGTTCGCGGTCGCCGACCTGATCATGCGCATCGACGAGCACTGGCGCGTGCTGCTGGAGCGCGGCACCGACCTGGTCGTGACCACCGGCATCGTCAGCACCGACCCGGCCGAGCATTCGATCTCGCGCATTCCGGGGCAGGTGAGCTTCAGCCTCGAGGCGCGCAGCAAGAGCACGGACACGCTCGAGGCCTTCTACCAGCTGGTGCGCGCCGAATGCGGCTCGATCGAGCGCGAGCGCGGCGTGCGCTTCGAATTCGATCGGCGCCTGCTCAGCGATCCCGCGACCATGGACGAGAAGCTCTGCGGCGTGCTGTCCGAGGCCTGCGCCGCGCAGCAGGCGGCCTTCGAGCTCATTCCCAGCGGCGCGGGGCACGACGCCTCGCTGTTCGCCAATGCGGGCATCCCGAGCGGCATGTTGTTCGTGCGGAACCAGAACGGTTCGCACAATCCGCACGAAGCGATGGACATCGAGGATTTCATGCTCGGCGTCGGCGCGATGGATGCGGCCTTCGCCCGATTGAAGTGAGCTTGTTCATGACCCCCCGCATCACCCTGCGCCGCCCCGACGACTGGCACCTGCACCTGCGCGACGGCGCCATGCTGCAGACGGTGCTGCCCTACAGCGCCGCGCAGTTCGGCCGCGCCATCGTCATGCCGAACCTCAAGATCCCCGTGACGACCACCGCGCTCGCGCGGGCCTACCGCGAGCGGATCGTGGCGGCCCTGCCCCCGGGCGCCGACTTCGTGCCGTTGATGACGGTCTACCTCTGCGACGGCACCTCCGCCGACGACCTGTGCCGCGGCTTCGAGGACGGCGTGCTGACCGCGGCGAAGCTGTATCCGGCCGGCGCCACCACGCATTCCGAGCATGGCGTCACGTCGATCGCGAAGGTGGCGCCGGTGCTCGAGACGATGCAGGCCATCGGCATGCCGCTGCTGCTGCACGGCGAGAGCACCGATCCGGCCGTCGACGTCTTCGACCGCGAGGCGGTGTTCATCGAGTCGACACTGCGTCCGCTGCTGCGCGACTTTCCCGCGCTCAATGTGGTGCTGGAGCACATCACGACCGAGGAGGCCGCGGACTTCGTCAGGGCCGATGCGAGCGGGCGCCTCGCGGCGACGATCACGCCCCAGCACCTGATGTTCAACCGCAACGCGATCTTCACGGGCGGCATCCGGCCGCACTTCTATTGCCTGCCGGTGCTCAAGCGCGAACGCCATCGGCTGGCGCTGCGCCGGGTGGCGACCTCGGGCGATGCGCGCTTCTTCCTCGGGACCGACTCCGCGCCGCACCTTCGCACGCTGAAGGAGGCGGGTTGTGGCTGCGCCGGCATCTTCAATGCGCCGGTCGCGCTGCAGAGTTATTGCACGGTGTTCGAGGAGGAGGGCGCACTCGACAGGCTCGAGGCCTTCGCGAGCCTCAACGGCCCGCGCTTCTACGGCCTCGCGCCCAACGAGGCGCGCGTGACGCTCGAGCGCTCGCCCTGGGAGGTGCCGCAGGACGTGGCGCTCGCGGCCGGCGGGGCGCTCCATCCCTTCCTCGGCGGCAGCCGCCTGCCGTGGGCCCTGCGGGACGCGCCCGTGCGCGAGCCGGTCGCGGCGTGAGTTCCCGCACCGCCTCGCGCCTCGCCGGTGACCGTGGGTGCCCGAATTCGCCTATAGTTTCTTTTTCGATCCATAAATTGGAAAACGAGATGGAAGCTGCGAATTCGACCTTCAAGTCATCGATCGACTACGTGGCGCTGGGCAACCGCCTGCGTGCCTACCGGGTGGGCGCCTCGCTGCTGGCCGAGGACGTGGCCGAGCGGCTGGGCATCTCGCGCGCGGTCGTGTACCGGCTCGAGAAGGGCGAGATCGTCAAGATCGAGACGCTCGAACGCCTGGCCCACCTGCTCGACACCACGCTGGCGTCGCTGCTCGGCGTGGAGGTGGAGTACTACTCGACCGCGCTGGGCCTGTTCGAGCGCATGCGCCAGCTCGAGGAGTCGTCCGACCGCATCCTCGCGCACTTCGAGCCCATCTCGCTGCTGCTGACCTCGGAGGACTACCTGCCGACCCTGCGCCAGATGCTGATCGAGGCCTCGCCCAAGGGCGCGGGCAAGGGGCCGACCTCGGCCGACATCGACAAGATGCTGCAGATCATGCAGGAGCGCCGGGCCTTCTTCCAGCGCCGGCGGCCGCACATCGTGAGCCTGATCGGGCTGCGCGAGCTCGAGCGCTTCGTCGACACCGGCCTGGTCGGTCGCATCGACCTGCCCGAGAGCGTGCGCACCGAGCGCCGGCTGGCGGCGCGCCGCGAGGTCGAGCGCATCGCCGACCTGATGGAGAGCGAACCGATCGACGTGCAGATCGGACTGATCGACGACGCCATGCCGACCGCGACCTTCCAGGTGTTCTCCGGCCGGGCCGGCAGCGTGCTGGCCGTGAGCCCGTTCCGGCTCGGCGAGCTGCCGAACGTGCGCAACGGCATCGCGACCGTGACCGCATCGCCCGAGGCGGTGCGCATGTACGAAGCCATGATCGGCAGGCTCTGGAAGGCCGCCTACAAGGGCAAGGCGGGTGCGATGCACCTGCGCAAATTGCTCGACCGAATTCACTAGCCGAAGGCTCGACCGCCATGACCACCGCCCCAGACCCGACTCCGATCCGCCTCGAGGTCGCCGCCCGGCTGCTCGATGCCGGCTGCGTGACCTTGCGCACCGACGAGCCCTTCCGGCTCCCCTCGGGATGGGCGACGCCGGTCTACATGGATTGCCGGCGACTCGTTTCCTTTCCCGAGGCGCGCCGCGCGCTCGTGGGCCATGCCGTCGAATTGCTCAAAGCCGATGGCTGCCTGGCCGGCGTCGGCTCGATCGCGGGCGGCGAGTCGAGCGGCATCGCGCTGGCGGCCTGGATCGCGGATGCGCTGGACCTGCCGATGCAGTACGTCCGCAAGCGCGCGGTCGGCGCCCGCCAGGTCGAGGGCGTGGTGCGCGCCGGCGAGCGCGCGCTGCTGGTCGACGACATGATGGCGGCCGGCGCATCGAAGGCCAATTTCGCGCGGGCGCTGCGCGCCGCGGGTGCCGAGGTCGGCGATGTGCTCGTGCTGTTCGACTACGGCATGTTCGGCGCCGACCGCATGCTGGCCGCGCTGGGGCTCAAGGTCCACGCGCTGGCGAACTGGCACGACATCCGCGCGGTCGCGGCACAAAGAGGCAGTTTCGGCCGCGAGGTGATCGCCGAGTTCGACGATTTCCTGCGCGATCCGGTCGCCTGGTCCGCGGCGCACGGCGGCAAGGGTTTCATCACTGAGCACATCGAAAGCAACGCACCATGAACTTCCAGGACATCAGCACCCGCTTCGCGAACGACCTGTCGGGCTCCGACGCCTTCAAGCTGCTGTACCGCGGCGCCTTCGACCTCATGAAGTCGGACCTCGACAACGCGGGCCTCTATTTCGTCATCGGGGTGGCGGCGCAGGCCTTCGTCCAGAAGTACGAGGACCAGGGCATCACGGTGGAATTCGCCGACAACGCCAAGGCCAAGATGGTGGCGTTGAACACCCGGATCCTGGCCGCGTTGGCTGTCGAGCCCGCGCAGCGCTTGCGCATCCTCGGCGAGGTCGCGACCGAGTACGAGTGGAACGTCACGGCGTTCTGAACGCGCTGCGCCGGTCATGGCGCGTGCGCGCGCCATGACCTATTCACTCAGAGATCGAGGACGAGCCGCGCGGAGCAGCTGCGCGACACGCAAGGCAGCATCAGCGTGCCCGACGCCTTCTCGGGCTCGGTGAGGAAGGAATCGCGATGCTCGGGTTGGCCCTCGAGCACCGTGGTCATGCAGGTGCCGCAATGGCCTTCCTCGCACGAGGTCTCGATGTGCACGCCGTGGGCGCGCAGCACCTCGACGATGCTCTGGCCCGCTTCCACCCGCGCCGAGATGCCCGAGGCGGCGGCGCAGACCTCGAACGCGGCCTGCGGCGCCGATGCGGCGGCGGGCGTCGAACCCGCGCCGAAATACTCGAAGCGGACCTGGTTGGCCGGCCAGTTCGCCGCGGCCTGCCGCACGAGCTCCATGAAGGGGCGCGGTCCGCACAGGTAGAGGTACTTGCCCGGCGCCGGATCGCCGACGATCGATGCCAGCAGCTCGGGCAGCGCGTCGGGGCCATGACCCTGGTGGTGCCTCACGGCAGGTGCCAGGCCCGCGTCCTCGAGATGCCGGCGGAAGGCGACGTGTTCCGCCGACTGTGCGAAGTAGTGCAGCTCGAGCGCTCTTCCGGCAGCGCCCAGGTGCGAGGCCATGCACAGCAGCGGCGTGATGCCGATGCCGCCCGCGACGAGGATGAAGCGCTCGCCGTCCTGCGCGAGCGGGAAGTGGTTTCTAGGCGCGCCGATGGTGAGGACGTCGCCTTCGTTCACGGCCTCGTGCATGAACCGGGAGCCGCCGCGCGAGCGCGGATCGCGCTTCACGCCGATGACATAGCGCCCCTCGCCATGGGGTGCGCACAGCGAGTACTGCCGGGTTTCGCCCCCGCCCACATCGACATCGATGTGGGCGCCGGGCTCGTAGGGCGGAAGCGCTTCGGCGCCGATGGCGACCAGTTCGAAGGAACAGATGTCGGTGGCCTCGGGCACCTTGCGTTGGACTTTGACTTGCATGGGTATCGACGGAGTGGGTGGATGGATGGCGTTCGGTTCGGTGTTCAGGCGGCGGGCCCGGCTTCGGCCACGACCTCGCAGATGTAGGAGCGGTGCGGCGCCGAGCCGCTGATCGGGTCGAGATCGCCGTCGTCGACCAGCAGGTTGAAGTTCGAGCCCTGTTCGGAAAGCGGCGCGTGCGCGGGCAGGCCCAGCTGCTCGTTGCCCTGCCACCAGCCGTACTGCGCGCAGACCACGCGCGGATCGAGGCTGGGATCGAGCGTGGCCTTGAAGCGCACCGAGCCGCTCGGCGAGCGAACGCGCACCCACATGCCGGGCTTGATGCCGCGCGCGGCGGCCGTGGCGGGATTCATGGCCACGAGCGGGTCGGGTGCCTTGCTGCGCAGCGACGCCACCTGCCGGTGCTGGCTGTGGCAGTACTGGGGCAGCTTGGCCGAGGTCAGCACGAGCGGGAAGTCCGAGCTTCCTTCGCGAAGCCGCAGCTTTGGCAACGGCGGCACGTACACCGGCAGCGGCGACTGACCGTGCCGGTGCAGCAGCGCCGAATAGATCTCGACCTTGCCGGTGTCGGTCGCGAAGCGGAAGCCCGCGCCGTGGTGCTTCTGGTAGCGCGTCTTCAGCGGATAGCGGATGCCTTCGGGATGCTGCCGCAGTGCCTCCAGGCCGATGCCCAGCGGCGCGAGCATGTAGCGCATGCCCTCGTCCATGTCGCCGCCCCAGAACCGGTCGGCCAGCCCGAGCCGCTTCGCGAGTTCGAAGACCACCCAGGCATCGGAGCGGCTCTCGCCCACCGGCGCCACCATCCGCGGGCGCAGCTGCACCAGCTCCTCGGCGCCCTGGTTCACCT
Source organism: Variovorax sp. PDC80 (assembly GCF_900115375.1). Lineage (NCBI taxonomy): Bacteria > Pseudomonadati > Pseudomonadota > Betaproteobacteria > Burkholderiales > Comamonadaceae > Variovorax > Variovorax sp. PDC80. The sequence goes on from NZ_FOWG01000006.1 coordinate 248,938, forward strand.
CGAAGCCGATGCGCAGCGCCTCGCGCTCCCAGGGCGTGCCGATCGGCAGCACCACGTCGGCGTAGTGCGCAGTCGGGGTCAGCGTCAGGTCGGCATGCACGAAGAAGTCGAGCCGGCGCAGCGCCTCGGCACCGCGCAGCGGGTTGGCATGCGCGAGCAGCAGGTTGGCGCCGAAGCCGATCACGCCACGGATCGCATAGGGTTTGGCTTCGAGGATGGCGCGGTACAGCGTGTCGCTGCCGATGCAGCCCTGCGCGGCCGGGCCGAGCGGAAGTTCGTCGATGCCCACGCATTTCGCGAGCTGCGCCGCCGACAGCAGCTCCTTGCCCGATGCCTTGCGCGCCGGCGGATGCGCGAAGTCCACGTTGCCGCCGGCCGCGTCGAAGCTGCCCGTGAGCGCGTAGAGCAGGGCGATCGCTCGGTCGGTCTGCGTCGCGTTGGTGTGCTGGCCGACGCCCGACCACGCGTAGTAGCTGACGGGGCGGTGCGCGAACAGCAGCCGTGCCGTGTCGCGCACCTGCTGCGCGGGGACCCAGCACAGTTCCTCGGCGCGTTCGGGCGACATGGCCTCGCACAGCTCGGCATAGAGCGCGAAGGCGGGCCGGCATCGAACGGGGCCGGTGGTCGTCTGCAGCGTCCTGGTGCCGAAGAGCGCGAGGGTGCAGTCCTGCGATGCGTAGCTGGCCGTGCCGGTGTCGTAGGGCACGATGGATTCGCTCGCCTCGTCGAAGGCCACGAGCCGCTCCGAGGCGAGGCCGGTGATGTCGGCTTCGCGCAGGAACGCGCCCGTGTCATCGCGCACCAGCAGCGGCCCGTTTGAATGCCGACGGATGAAGTCGATGTCGTATTCGCCGTTGCGGATCATCTCGCCGGCGATGGCCAGCGCCAGCGCGCCGTCCGAGCCCGGCCGCACGCGCAGCCATTGGTGGGCGCGCATCGCGAAGCCCGCCTTGCGCGGATCGACCACGACGATCTTCGCGCCGCGCGCGAAGGCCTCCGTCACGCCCGTTGCATGGTCGAGCCAGGTCGCCGACGGGTTGTGGCCCCACAGCACGATGCACTGCGTGTTCGAGAAGTCGGGCGAGCCGATGCCGCGCCCGAAGGTGAAGCCGTGCGCGACGTCTTTGTGCCAGTTGCAGATCTCGGTGCCGCGGCACAGGTTCGGGCTGCCGAAGGCATTGACCAGCCGTTCGATCCAGACGATGCCGTCGGACAGCGGCGAGCCGCTCGGCGAGGTGATGGCGAAGGACACCGACTCGGGACCGCTCTCGTCGCGGAGGCGCCCGATGCGTTGCGCGACGAGGTCCAGGGCCTCGTCCCACGAGGCCTGGCGCCAGAGCGGATCGGCGGCATCCTTCGGCGCCGTGCGTATCAGCGGATGCAGCAGCCGCTGCGGATTGGCGACCAGCTCGGGCGCCGCGCGGCCCTTCACGCAGAGGGCCTTGCCGGTCGGGTGGGAGGGGTTGGCTTCCTGGGCGATCAGCACGCCGTTCTCCACCACGCTGATCGAACCGCAGCGCGAGCGGCAGAGGGCGCAGAAGCCAGGGATTTTTTCGGCCATAGTTCCAGTGCCCAGGCGGAGGTGGAAGTCCGGCCTGGCGCATGATTATATATAAAGTGAAGAAAGTATATATACTTTGAGAAAAGGCGCAACATGAAGGAAAGCAGCTCGCAAGTGGCCGCGGGGTCGGTCTACGAGACGCTCCGCTCCGAGATAGCGACGGCCGTGCTCGAACCCGGCGCGCCGCTGAAGCAGGACCACATCGCGGCGCGCTTCGGCGTCAGCCATGTGCCGGTGCGCGAGGCGCTCTCGCGGCTCGTCGCCGCGGGGCTGGCCACGGCCCGGCTCAACAAGGGCACCTCGGTGGCGTTTCTGAGCGCGCGCGAGGCGGTCGAGCTGATCGAGCTGCGCTGGCTGCTCGAAGGGCGGCTCATCGAGCTGGCCGTGCCCCATCTCTCGCGCGCCGACATCGCGCGCGCCACCGGGCTGCTGGACGAGCTCGGCAAGGCCAGGCAGGTCGAGGAGGTGTTCCGCCTCAACCATGAATTTCATGCGAGCCTCTATGCCAAGGCCGATCGACCGCTGCTGTTGCAGTCGGTCGAGTCCGCGCGGCTCAACCTCGGGCGCTATCTCTACCTGCCGTGGAAGTCGAAGACCAACGTCGATCGCTCCGAGGCCGAGCACAAGAAGCTGCTGCGCCTGTGCCTGGCCGGCGATGCGCAGGGCGCGAAGGCGATGGTGACGGAGCACGTCATCCATACCGGCAAGCTGATCGTCGAGATCATCGAGCAGCAAAAGACGAGCATCGCCATCGACTAGCCCCAGGTGAAGCACGGGCTGTTGCGTTGCGATCGGCGATTCGTCGCGATAATGGCGCCCGTGCACGTCCTTCGAAAACTCTCGACCCTGCATCGCCTCGTGCTGGCGTGGTTCGTGCTGTCCCTGTCCGTCGCGGTCGCCTCGCCGATCGTCAAGCCTCAGCAGATCGACATCGTGTGCTCGGCCTCGGGCCACGTCACGATGGTCGTGCAGACCGAGGATGGAGCGGTGCCGATGGGCAGCATGGGCATGGACTGCCCGTTGTGCGTGATCGGCGGCCTCCCGCCCGCGGTCGCGCAGGTCGAGGTGCCGATGCCGGCACCGCTGTCCTACGCCCTGCGTTCGATCCCCGCCGCGCGCATCGCCGCGGCCACCGCCGCGCCGCTGCCGGCGCGCGGGCCTCCTTCCTTCCTCTTCGCCTGAACCGCTGAATCCGTCGCGCGACGGACCCTGGCGTCGCCTCGTTGGCGTGCCGGTCCGCCCGCGGCGCCCATCGTTCGTCGACGGCATGCGCGGCCACGCGCCGCTGCGCCGTCAGCGCAGCCACGCGCTGCGAGAAGAGAGATCCCGTGCCTTTCATTGCCATTTCCCACGGCCGTGGTGCCGAGCGCCTGCGCGCGCGTGCGCTGTCCTGCTTCGCGCTCGGCGCCTTCGCCGCGCCGTTCGCGCAGGCCCAGGTCCAGACCACGCTGCAAGCGATCGAGGTCGATCCGCCACCGGCGCCCGCGCCCAACGGGCGCCTCAACCTCGACACGCCTTCCGAGACCGGCAGCCGCCTGGGCCTGACGCCGCGCGAGACGCCGGCCTCGGTCAGCGTGGTCGACCGCGCCACCATCGAGGCGCGCGGCGCGCAGGACACGCAGGAGATCCTGCGCGCCGTGCCCGGCATCACGGCGCACAACGCGCCCGGCAACATCGGCGTGAGCTACCGCGGCTTTGGCGCCGGCTCGCTGAGCCAGATGTTCAACGGCATCAACGTGCAGTACTCGATCGCCGCGCGGCCGGTCGACAGCTGGATCTACGACCGCGTCGAGGTCATCGGCGGGCCCTCGAGCTTCCTGTTCGGCGCCGGCGCGGTCGGCGGCTCGATCAACTACATCAGCAAGATCGCCGAGCGCAGCGACCTCACCGAGGCCCGGCTGCGCCTGGGCACGCAGCAACTCAAGGAAGCCTCGATCAGGCTCAACCGCCGCATCGCGGGCGATGGCGGCGCGGGCAGCCACTACGCGCGCATCGACCTCAACCGCAAGGACGCCGACGGCTGGACCGACGGCACGCGCACGCGCGCCACGCAGCTCGCGGCCTCGCTGCTGTCGGACTTCGGCGGCGGCTTCACGCACACGCTGGCCTACGAGTACCAGGACGAATGGGTGGACCGCCCGTACTGGGGCACGCCGCTGCTCAATCCCGTGGTTGGCAGCCTGCGCGTGGACCCGGCCACGCGCTTCAAGAACTACAACAGCGCCGACGGCCTCTATGCGCAGCGCGTGCAATGGCTGCGCTCCATCGCGGACTGGCGCGTGTCCGATGCGCTGCAGCTGAAGAACACTTTCTATGCCTACGACGCGCTGCGCGACTACCGCAACGTCGAGAGCTACCGCTTCAATGCGAGCAACACGGCCGTGATCCGCTCGGCGGCCCTGCTGCAGCGCCATGACCAGCAGGTGGTGGGCGACCGCATCGAGGGCCTCTACAAGGGGCAGATCGCCGGCCTGCGCAGCGACTGGTCCTTCGGGCTGGACTTCAGCGTCAACAAGCAGACGCGCTTTCCGAACAGCCTGCCGGCCACCGTGAGCACGGTGAACCCCTACCTCTTCGCCACCGAGCCCTTCTTCGCGGTGCCGGGCATGCGGCCGGGCTTCAACCCCGACCGTGACAACAAGGTGACGACCACCGCGCTGTCGATCGAGAACCGCACCGCGCTCGCGCCCTCGCTGCACCTCGTGAGCGCGCTGCGCCACGATCGCATCGAGCTCGAGCTGACCAACCGTCGCGCCATCAGCGCCAGCGCGCCGGCCAGCTACCGGCGCAACTACAACCCGACCACGGGACGCGTCGGCCTGGTATGGGACTTCGCGCCCGGCGCCAACCTCTATGCGCAGTACGCGACCGCGGCCGATCCGCCCTCGGGCGTGCTGTCGACCGCCTCGTTCGCCGACGTGATGAACAACAGCGAGCTCACGACCGGCCGACAGGCCGAGGTCGGCGCCAAGCTCGACTTCTGGCAGGGCAAGGGCACGGCGACCGTGGCGGCCTACCGCCTCTCGCGCAAGAACATCGCCACGCAGGACCCGAACAACAGCGCGCTGACCGTGCTCGTGGGCGAGCAGTCGTCGAAGGGCGTGGAGATCGCGGTGGGCCTGCAGCCCACGCCGCAGTGGTCGCTGCAGGGCAACCTGAGCTATGTCGACGCGAAGTACGACAACTTCGTGCAGAACGGCGTGTCGCTCGCGGGCCGCACGCCGACCAACACGCCGGCCGTGGTGGCCAACCTCTGGATGTCGTACGCGATCACGCCCGCGCTGCAGGCCAGCGTGGGCCTGCGCCACGTGGGCAAGACCTACGCGGACGCGGCCAACAGCGCGCGCTGGCCGTCGTACACGCTGGTCGACCTGGGCCTGTCGTGGAAGATCAACCGCTCGCTGACGCTGGTGGGCCGCGTGCGCAATGCCACCGACCGCATCTACGCGGCCAACCTCGGCAGCACCTTCGCCTACCTGGGCGCGCCGCGCACCGGCGATCTCAGCCTGCACGTCGCGTTCTGAGGAGGGCGATTCCATGGCCCATTTCAAGCGCTGGCTGTTCCTGCTGCACCGCTGGCTCGGCATCGTGGTGTGCGCCTTCTTCGCGATGTGGTTCGTCTCGGGCGTGGTGATGATGTACGTGGGCTATCCCAAGCTCACCGAGTCGGAGCGACTGCTGCACCTGCCGCCGCTCGCGGCCGATGCCGCGCTGCTCGGGCCGCGCGAGGCGCTCGATGCGGCGGGCATCGCGGGGCCGCTCAAGGAACTGCGCCTGGCTGTGGCCAGCGGCGGCCGCGCCGTGTATCTCGCGCAGCCGGCGGATGGCAAGGGCGCCAAGGCCGGCGTGGTGATCGACGCGGCCACCGGCACGCCGTTGCGCCATGTCGACCGCGAACTCGCGATGGCCAGCGCCGCGGCCTTCGCGGGGCCGGGGGTGGGCCTGGTGTACGAGGGCACGCTCGACGAGGACGCCTTCACCCATTCGCGCGCGCTCGACGCGCACCGGCCGCTGCACCAGGTGGCGCTGGTCGATGCCGCGCACACGCGGCTCTATGTCTCGGGCCGCACCGGCGAGGTGGTGCGCGATGCGCCGCGCGCCGAGCGGCTGTGGAACTACGCGGGCGCGTGGATCCATTGGCTGTACCCCTTGCGCGGCGGCGCGCTCGATCCGTACTGGGCCGACATCGTCAACTGGCTCTCGATCCTGGGCATCGCGGTCACGCTCATGGGCACGGCCGTCGGCATCCTGCGCTGGCGTTTCGCGGGCCGCTACCGCAGCGGCTCGCGCTCGCCGTACCGCGGCTTCATGATGCGCTGGCATCACATCACCGGCCTGCTGTTCGCGGCCGTCACGCTGACCTGGATCTTCAGCGGGCTGATGTCGATGAACCCCTGGCGCGTGTTCGACAGCGGCGCACCCGCATTGCGCACCGAGGCGATGAACGACGGGCCGCTCGTGCCGCCGGCCGATGCCGCCTCGCCCCAGGCGCTGATCGCGGCCGCGGGCGGCACGGTGCGCGAGCTGCGCTGGACCCGCGCCGCGGGGCGCGATCTCGTGCTCGCGCGCGGCACCGCGCTGCGCCCCACGGTGCTCGATGCCGCGAGCGCCATGCCCACGGCGCTGGACGCCGATGCGTTGAAGGCCGCGGTCGCGAAGCTCTCGAGCGCACCGGTCGCGCGCATCGAGGTGCTGACCGCCTACGACAGCCACTACTACACGCGCGAGCCGCACACCATGACCGGCGGCGGCGACAAGCCGCTGCCCATCTGGCGCGTGGTGTTCGCGGACGAGGCCGGCACCTGGGCCCATGTCGATCCGCGCACCGGTGCGCTGCTGAACCGCAGCGACAGCCACCGCCGCGCCAGCCGCTGGCTGTTCGCGATGCTGCACAGCTGGGACTGGCGCCCGCTGCTCGAACGCCGTCCGCTGTGGGACCTGGCGATGGTGCTGCTGAGCCTCGGCGGCGCGGCGCTGAGCCTCACGGGCGTGGTGATCGGCTGGCGCCGGCTGGGCCGCAAGCTGACACCGAAGCCGGCGGCCCGGCGCATTCCCCCATTCACTCCCTCGAAGGAACATCCATGACCCGCGTACTACCGACGACCCGCCGCCGCCTGCTGCTGGGCACCGCCACGCTGCCCCTGTGGGCCGCGCTGGCCGCCTGCGGCGAATCCGAGCCGAAGCCGAGCTTCACCGGCACCGACATCACCGGCGCCAACTACGGCCGCGACTTCGCGCTGAGCGATCCCGATGGCAAGCGCCGCACGTTGGCCGACTTCAAGGGCAAGGTGGTGATGATCTTCTTCGGCTTCACCCAGTGCCCCGACATCTGCCCGACCGCGCTGACGCGCGCGGCGGAGGTCAAGCAGCAGCTGGGCGCGGCCGGCGACGACCTGCAGGTGATCTTCGTCACCGTCGATCCGGAGCGCGACACGCCCGAGGTGATGCGCGCCTACACGGCGGCCTTCGACCCGAGTTTCCTCGGGCTGCGCGGCGACCTCGCGCAGACCGAGGCGACCGCGAAGGAGTTCAAGGTGTTCTACGAGAAGGTCCCCACGCGCACTTCGTACACCATGGACCATTCGGCCTTCACCTACCTGATCGACCGCAAGGGCCGCATGCGCGTGGTGATGCGCTATGCGCAGAGCGCGAGCGAATTCGCCGCGGACGTGCGCGCGCTGCTGGCGGCGGGCTGAGGGAAAGTCCCCATGCGCGGCGTCGCTCGCGCATAAGTTTTTGCCCGTCGCGCAAAGGACGCGCCGCGCGGCCGTCTATAGACTGCCCCGCATGCAGACCGACCCGACGCCCGCCGTGGCCCCACCGTTCTTCTCCCCGTCGCGCCGCGAGGGCGAGTTCGTCTTCGTCAGCGGCCAGATGGCCTTCGACGCCCAGTGGCGCATCGAGGGCGACACGGTCGGCGAGCAGACGCGGCGCTGCCTCGGTCGCATCGGCGAGATCCTCGCGGCCGAGGGCCTGGGGCTCGCCGATGTCGCGAAGACCACCGTGTGGCTGTCGCGCGTGGAGGACTTCGCCGAATTCAATCGCAGCTATGCCGAATGCTTCGATCCCGCCGCGGGCCCCGCGCCCGCGCGTTCGACGGTGCGCGCCGACCTGATGGTGCCGGGCGCGCTGGTCGAGATCGAAGCCATCGCGCATGCACGCCGCGCCCGCCGCGCACCTGGAGCCTGACGCCATGAGCACCACATTCCCAGCCGCTTCCGAACTGCCCGACCTCGATCTCGAGGCCATCCGCGAGACCGCGCGTGCCAATGCCCAGGCGCTGCTGCGCACGCCGGTCGCGCCGCTGCACGGGCCCACGGTCGAGCGCCTGCTCGGCCGCGCCGACGTGCACATGAAGCTCGAGCTGTTCCAGCGCACCGGCACCTTCAAGGCACGCGGCGCGCTCAACGTGGCGCGCCGGCTGTCGAGCGAGCAGAAAGCGCGCGGCATCACCGCGATGAGCGCCGGCAACCACGCGGTGGCCGCGGCCTTCGCGGCGCGCGAGGCCGGCGTCTCCGCGAAGATCGTGGTGCAGGCCTCGGCCAATCCGGCGCGCGTGGCGATGGCGCGCGCCTACGGCGCCGAACTGCTGATCGCGCCCGACGGCGCCACCGGCTTCGCGATGGCCGAAGCGCTGGTGCGCGACGAGGGTCGCACCTTCATCCATCCCTTCGAGGGCGAGGGCACCTCGCTGGGCACCGCCACCGTGGGGCTCGAGTTCGCCGAGCAGGTGCCGGGCCTCGACACGGTGCTGGTGGCCGTGGGCGGCGGCGGCCTCGGCAGCGGCGTGGCCACGGCGATCCGCAAGCTGATGCCCGGCTGCCGCGTGATCGGCATCGAGCCCGAGGGCGCCGACGTGATGCGGCGCAGCTTCGAGGCCGGCTCGCCGCAGCGCATGGAGAAACTCTCGACCATCGCCGACAGCCTGGCGCCGCCGATGACCACGCCGATGGCCTACGGGCTCTGCCGTCGCCACATGGAGCGCATCGTGACCGTGAGCGACGACGAGATCTGCCGCGCGATGGCCGTGATGTTCCGCGATGCCAAGCTGGCGGTGGAGCCGGCCGGCGCCACGGCGCTCGCCGCGCTGCTCGGGCCGTTGCGCGAGGAACTGCGTGGGCAGCGCACCGGGCTGATCGTCTGCGGCGCGAACCTCGATGCCGAGACCTACGCGCGCCAGCTCGCGCGCGGCGAGCAGTTGCTCGAGGCCTGAGCGCCGGCTTTTTCCTCTTCGTTGCGTTCGTTGTTCCGTGGCCGGTGGGCGCGCGTCGCGCCCGCCAGCCGCTCGTTGCCGTTCGTCCCCTGTCTTTCGGAGAACCCCCGATGAAGCGTCGCGCCTTCCTGCCCCTGCTGCCCGCCGGCGTCATCGCCGCTACCTTGCCGCCACTGGCCGCGGCGCAGCCGTCCGCCACGGCCGGGCGCACCATCCGCCTGGTGGTCGGCTATCCCGCGGGCGGCACGGCCGACGCGGTGGCGCGCCTCTATGCCGAGGAGCTGCAGAAGCGCCTGGGCGCCACCGTGGTGGTGGACAACCGTCCCGGCGCGGGCGGCCAGATCGCGGCCGAGCAGTTCCGTGCACTGCCGCCCGACGGCAGCGCGCTGCTGCTGGGCAACAGCCACATGTTCTCGACCCTGCCGCTGACCTCGCGCTCGGTGAAGTACGACCCGGTGAAGGACTTCGCGCCGGTGGCGCGGCTCGCGACCTTCGAGGTGGCGCTCGCGGTCAGCGCGGCGCAGCCCGCGAAGACGCTGCAGGAGTACCTGGCGCTGGCGCGCGCGAAGCAGGAGGCGCGCAGCTTCGGCGTGCCCGCCGCGGGCAGTTCGCCGCACTTCGTGGGCTACGTGGTCGGCAAGAAGGAGGGCATCGAACTGCTGCCCGTGCCCTACAAGGGCGGTGCACCGCTGCTGGCCGACCTGATGGGCAACCAGATTCCGGCCGCCGTCGATGCGCTCGGCGGTTTCCTGGGCGCGCACCGCGCCGGCAAGATCCGCATGCTGGCCGTGACTGGCCCGCGCCGCGCGGCCAGCGTGCCCGAGGTGCCGACCTTCGGCGAGCTCGGCTTCACAGCGCTCGGCAGTTCGAGCTGGGTCGGGCTGTTCGCGCCGCCCGGCACCTCGCAGGCGCTGGTCGATCGCGTGAGCGCGGCCGTGGCCGAGATCGCGGCGCTGCCGTCCACCACCGCGGGCCTGGCCAACGTGGGCTTCGATCCCGCGGCCGGCAATCCGCAGCAGTTGCGCGAGGCGGTGCGCAGCGAACTCGCGCTGTGGCAGCCGATCATCCGGGAATCCGGCTTCCAGATCGATTGACGAATGGAGCGCCGATGATCCCCACCGACACGCTGTTCAGCGCCGACTACGCGACGGCGCGCCGCAAGTTCCTCGCCGCCTGCGCGCTGCGCGGTCTTGCGCCCGAGGTGCATGGCCATCCGCTCGCGGGCGCGCAGGGCGAGGCGCTCGCCACCGACGTGGTGCGCATCGGCCCGGCCGACGCGCAGCGCGTGCTGGTGCTGACCTCGGGCGTGCATGGCGTGGAGCTGTTCGCGGGCTCGGGCTGCCAGATCGACTGGCTGCTGACGCAGTCGGCCGACGACCTGCCGCCCGACACCGCCGTGGTGCTGGTGCATGCGATCAATCCCTGGGGCGCTTCCTGGCTGCGGCGCTACACCGAGGACAACGTCGACCTCTGCCGCAACTTCATCGACCACGCGCAGGCGCCGCCCTCGCACAAGTACGCGCCACTGCATGCCGCGATCGCGCTCGATCCCGGCGATGCCTCGGCCGTGGCCGCCGGCGATGCGCTGCTCGCGGAGTTCGCGCGCAGCCATGGCAGCGAGGCGCTCTACAACGCGCTGATGGCCGGGCAGTACGCCTTCGCGCAGGGCATGGGCTTCGGCGGCCAGGCGCCCACCTGGTCGCGCCTGACCATCGAGGCCGTGCTGCGCCGCCATGGCGCGTCGGCGCGCGAGGTCTGCCTGGTCGACTACCACACGGGGCTCGGCCCCTATGGCTACGGCTCGCTGGTCGCGCTGCAGCTGGGCGAGGCGCTGGCGCGCATGCGCGAGGTGTTCGGCGAATGGGTGGTGGCGGTGCACGAGAGCGGCGCGCCCGAGGACTTCGCGCCGGTCACGGGCCACAGCACGCCGGGCTACGAGCGCGCGCTGCCGCAGGCGCGCGTGACGGCGGCCGTGCTCGAGTTCGGCACCGCGCGGCCGCAGCGCATGCTCGAGCTGCTGGTGCGCGACCAGCGCGAATGGGCGACGGGCATCGGCCGCACGCAGCTGTCGGACACGCGGCGCGAGCTGCTGCGTTTCTTCTATCCGGGCGAGCCCGCGTGGTAGCGCAGCCTGGTCGACCAGTCGCGGCAGGTGATCGCGAACGCGTTGCGCTGGTTGGGCGAGGCCTGAAGCCTCGACGTCCTAGGCGTTGTCGACCTGCGCCAGCGAAGTGCGGAAGGCCTGCAGCAGGTCGTCGAAGTCGGCGCGCCTGCGGCCTTCCGCGACCGACAGCGCCGACACCGTCACCGGGATGCGCGGCGAGACATTGCGGATCGACAGCGATTCGCCGCGCGAGAAGCCCGCGGTGAAGGAGTCGATCACGCAGGGGCCGAAGCCGTCGAGCGTGAGCAGCAGCGCGGACTGGTAGGTCTGAGCCGAGAGCCGCGTGCCCGCGAACACCGCGCTCTCCGACAGCAGGCCCAGCAGGGCCTTGCCGACGAGGTCGTCCTTGTCGATGCCGATGAAGTCGCGCGCCGCGATCTCGGCGATCGGCATGTCCGCAGTGTCGGCGCGCTTCCTCGCGCCGGCCTCGCGACGCTCGACCCACACCAGGTGGCCCGTGCCCACCACCTCGGCGTCGATCGGGGGCGCATCGATCTCGCCATAGGCGATGCCCAGGTCGCATTCGCGCAGCGCCACCGAGCGCGCGATCTCGTCGGAATGGAGGATCTTGATCGAGACCGCGCTGCGCGGATGGCGGGCCTTGAACGACGCGAGCGCGCGCGACAGGCAGGTGGTGGACAGCGAGGGCACGATCGCGATGCGGAACTGCGCCAGGTGATCGGGCCGCAGCGACTGCGCGAGGCGCCGCAGTTCGTCGACCTGCTCGAAGATCTTCTGCGCCCGCAGATGGAGCTGCCGCGCCTCGGGCGTCGGCTTCATGCCGCCCTTGTCGCGCACGAACAGCGCATAGCCGAGTTGCTGTTCCGCATGCTTGAGCGTCTGCGTCACGGCGGGTTGCGTGACGTTGAGGATGCGCGCCGCGGCACTCACGCTGCCCGACAGCATGATCGCGTTGAAGACCTCGATGTGCTTGAGTTTCATAGGGGGGCCATTAGAAGACCTTATCGCCTTGCGTCAAATTCTGATTTGACGCTCCCGGGCCCCGGATCGGAGACTTCGATGCATGGAAGACAGCCGGGGCGCGCCGATCATGGCGCACGCCGGAAGTCGATGGCAACAACCGGCATCGGGAACCTATGGCGCATTCATTGGCGGTGGACCACACCGCACGACACGAGATCGATCCAGGCCTGTTCGACACGCCCGAGGTGCAGCAGGCTTGCGTCGACCTCGCTGCCTGCTTTCGCATGGCTGCGAGGCTCGGCATGGAAGAGGGCATCTGCAACCACTTCTCGGCAGTGGTGCCGGGCTTCGACCACTGCTTCATCGTCAATCCCTTCGGACTGGCGTTCGACGAGATCCGCGCTTCCGACCTGATCATCTGCGACTTCGATGGCCGTGTGCTCAAGGGCGACCGGCCGCCCGAGATCACCGCGTACTACATCCATGCGCGGGTGCACAGGAGCCTGCCGCGCGCCCGCGTCGCGTTCCACACGCACATGCCGTACGCGACCAGCCTCGCGCTGGTCGAAGGTCAGCCACTGCAATGGGCCGGCCAGACCGCGCTGAAGTTCTACGGGCGCACGGCGGTCGACGACTTCAACGGTCTGGCGCTCGATGCGAGGGAAGGCGACCGCATCGCGGCGGCGATCGGCGACGCCGACGTGGTGTTCATGCGCAACCACGGCGTGATGGTGGTCGGCGCGACCATTGCGGAAGCGTGGAACGACCTGTACTACCTCGAGCGTGCCTGCGAGGTGCAGGTGCTGGCCGAGTCCACCGGCCGCAAGCTCAGCCCCGTGCCGAAGGAACTGGCCGCGGCCACCTATGGGCAGATGCGCAGCGGCGGCAACGAAAGCGCGGTCCAGCACCTGGCGAGCATCAAGCGGCGCCTGCTCAAGACCGATCCCGATTACCTGCTCTGAATGCCACTCCTCGAACCTCTCATGAAATCCCGTCTTCCGCATCTCGCCATCGCCGCTCTCGCATTCGCCTGCCTGGGCGCGAACGCCGCCGAACTGACCGGCCGCCTCAAGGCCATCAAGGAGCGCAACACCATCACCGTGGCCTACCGCGAGTCCTCGATCCCGTTCTCCTACCTCGGCGGCAACGGCCAGCCCATCGGCTATGCGCAGGACATCTGCCAGAGGATCGTCGAGGACATCAAGACCGCCATCGGCAGCCCGGACCTCGTGGTGAAGCGCCAGGCCGTGACCTCGCAGAACCGCATCCCGCTGATCCAGAACGGCACCATCGACCTCGAGTGCGGCACCACCGTCAACAACCCCGAGCGGCAGGCGCTGGTGAGCTTCAGCACTACCTACTTCGTGGTCGGCACCAAGTTCGTTTCGCGCAAGGCCGACAAGCTCGCCACGCTGCAGGACCTCAAGGGCAAGACCGTCGTGGCGACCACGGGATCGAACACCGTGATGCGCCTGCGCGGCATCGACCGCAAGGAAAGCCTGAACCTCAACCTGATCCAGGCGAAGGATTTCTCGGACAGCATGCTGACCTTCACCTCGGGCCGCGCCGATGCCTTCTTCGAGGACGACATCAACCTGGTCGGGCAGATCTCGTTCTCGCTCAACCCGGCCGATTTCAGCCTGAGCACCGACACCCTGAGCCGCGACCCCTATGCGGTCATGCTGCCGCGCGGCGAACCCGAGTTCAAGGCCGTGGCCGACAAGACCATCGCGCGGCTGTTCGCCAGCGGCGAGATCAAGGCGCTCTACGACAAGTGGTTCCAGTCGCCGATTCCGCCGCGCGGCGTGAACCTGCATTTCCCGATGAGCGATGCGCTGGCCAAGGTGATCGCGAAGCCGACGGATTCGCCGAATCCGGCGGACTACTGAGCAAGGAGTCCGGCGTGCCTGACACCCGCAAGGTCGGCATCCTGGGTGGCATGGGGCCCGCGGCCGGTGCGGATTTCCTGCGGCTCTTCGTCGGCGCCTGCGAGGCGCGACTGCGAGCCAGCGGCAGTCCCGTGTCCGACCAGGCCTTTCCCGAACACTGGCTCGCGCAACTTCCGGTGCCTGACCGCACGCTGGCGCTGCTCGAGGACGGCCCCTCGCCCTTCGAAGGAATGACGAGCGGCATCGAGGGCCTGCGCAGCCACGGCGTGGCGAGCATCGCGATCGCGTGCAACACCGCGCATGCGTGGCACGCGAAGCTACAGCGCTCGCATCCCGACGTGGAGCTGCTGCACATCGTCGAGGAGACCGCGAAGTACCTCGCGGCGCAGCGCATCGAAGCGGTGTGCCTGCTCGCGACCCAGGGCACCTACAGCCTGGGCTTCTACCAGGCGGCGTTGGCGGAGCGCGGCATCGCCTGCCATCTGCCGACGGAGCCGGAGAGGGCGCAAGTCATGCGCGGCATTCGCGATGGCGTGAAGGCCGGGGACCTCGGGCTCGCGACGCGGCTGTTTGCCGAGGTGGCGCGGCGGATGGTCGAGCGGCATGGGTGCGACAGCCTGCTGCTGGCTTGTACCGAGATACCGCTGGCGTTGCATGGTGTGCCGGGGCATGCGGGGGCACGGTTGGTGGATCCGGCGGATGTGCTGGCGAGGGCGTTGGCGGGGCGGGCCTATGCAGTGGGCTGAGTTTGGGCATGGTGCTCCTCCATAAGGAGGAGTGGCAATCCGGAAATCGGGAACCGTCCATCCTCTGATGTAGCATCCGCGCGCTCAAATCAAGAGGGAGAGGTTTCCGATGGAAAGAGGGTTGCGTTTTTCGCCGGTCGTCGTTGGACTGGCCATCTTGCTGACGGCCTGTGGCGGGGGCGGAGGTGGTGGCGGTGGTTTCCCCTTGGTGGGCGCAGCTCCTTCGACCACACCCACGTCTTCGGATCCGGCATCCACGCCGAATCCCGAAACGCCATCGAGCCCCTCGGAGCCCTCGGGGCCTTCAGGTCCCACGCCCGGTACGGATCCTGATCCGGGTTCTCCCAAACGGACGACGCCCTATTCATACAAGGTTGGAAGCGCGACCTACGAGAATCGCGAGGCGTTCCTGGCCGAATTGAGCAGCCCGGCGATGGCGGGCCGCCTCTTTTTCTCGACCACGGGTGCCGAGGAAGGCGGGAAGATGGTCGTCAAGGCGGTCTACGAGAAGAAGGGCAACGCCACGAAGTACGAGCATCGCATGGCACTGGCGACCGAATCCAGGTCTGCCGCAGGCCTCAAGGCGCAGGGGGCCGAAGGCTTTATTCCGACCGCTATCTGGGTGGATCCTCTCAAGCCGTGGATGGAAGCGATCCTCAGCAAATCGCTGGATGTTCCGACGAAGTACGAGTACGTCGAAGTCGACGATCTGACTGGCAAGGTCGATCCCGAAGCCGTGGCGCCGCTGAACGTGCTGGGACAGCAGGGCTATTGCAAGCTGGATTTGACTTTCGATGGGAAGACGGTTCTATCGAGGGAGGCGCCTACATCGGCACGGTGCACCTTCGAGCTGCAGCCGACGCGTTCATTGGTGTTTCGCGAGTTCGTGGGCCAGTTGAACGATCAAGGCCAGCGAGGCTACAAGTTCGCCTACAACACATCGACGTTCACTTCCGCGGGCGCCAAGTACGCGACGATTTTCGTGCGGGACGAATCACAGAAGACGACGTTCCACTATGAGATCGTAGCCAATACGCTGGTGGGCCTGGGTACCCAGCAGGCAACGGACGAATATCTGGCGGTACTGAATCGCCAGGGTGCGGCAGGCGCTCGGTCGGTGACCGATTTTTCCGAGAACGGTAAGAGTTTCTGGCTTTTCATGACCGCCTACGATTGCAGCGGCCTTTTGTGCAACTGACCGGCGGTGGTGTTGATCGGCGCAGACCTTCTCTGCTCACCGATCGACACCCCTCGGCATGAAACAGACAGGGGCGGCGAACCCCTGTCGTTGACCGCGTCTCTCGCGGACTGACTCAGAGCCCCAGCGCCTTCGCCACCCCCGCCCCATACGCCGGATCGGCCTTGCTGCAGTTGTCGATGTGCCGCCGCTTGATGAACTCCGGCGCATCGCCCATCGCGCGCGCGGTGTTGTCGAACAGCACCTGCTGCTGCTCGGGCTTCATCAGGCGGAACAGGTCGCCGGGCTGTTTGTAGTAGTCGGCGTCGTCCTCGCGGAAATTCCAAAAGTCGGCGTCGCCGCGCAGCTTGAGCGGCGGCTCGCGGTAGTCGGGCTGTTCCTGCCATTGGCCGAAGCTGTTGGGTTCGTAGTGCAGGGTGCCGCCGTAGTTGCCGTCCACGCGCATGGTGCCGTCGCGGTGGTTGCTGTGCACCGGGCAGCGCGCGGCGTTCACGGGGATCTGGTGGTGGTTGACGCCGAGGCGGTAGCGCTGCGCGTCGGAATACGCGAACAGGCGCGCCTGCAGCATCTTGTCGGGCGACACGCTGATGCCGGGCACGAGGTTGTTGGGCGCGAAAGCGCTCTGCTCGACGTCCGCGAAGAAGTTCTCGGGATTGCGGTTGAGCTCCATCACGCCGACCTCGATCAGCGGATAGTCCTTCTTGGGCCAGACCTTGGTGAGGTCGAAGGGGTGGTAGGGCACCTTCTCGGCATCGGCCTCGGGCATGACCTGTACGTAGAGGGTCCACTTGGGGAAGTCGCCGCGGCCGATCGAGTCGAACAGGTCGCGCTGGTGGCTCTCGCGGTCGCCGCCGACGAGCGCGGAGGCCTCGGCGTCGGTGAGGTTCTGGATGCCCTGCTGCGTCTTGAAGTGGAACTTGACCCAGAAGCGCTCGTTGGCCGCGTTGACGAAGCTGTAGGTGTGCGAGCCGAAGCCGTGCATGTGGCGGTAGCTGGAGGGAATGCCGCGGTCGCTCATCACGATGGTGACCTGGTGCAGCGCCTCGGGCAGCGAGGTCCAGAAGTCCCAGTTGTTGGTGGCGCTGCGCATGTTGGTTTTCGGATCGCGCTTCACCGCCTTGTTGAGGTCGGGGAACTTGCGCGGATCGCGCAGGAAGAACACGGGCGTGTTGTTGCCCACCAGGTCCCAGTTGCCTTCCTCGGTGTAGAACTTCAGCGCGAAGCCGCGGATGTCGCGCTCGGCATCGGCCGCGCCGCGTTCGCCGGCCACGGTGGTGAAGCGCGCGAACATCTCGGTCTTCTTGCCGACGGCGCTGAACAGCTTGGCGCGCGTGTACTTCGTGATGTCGTGCGTGACGGTGAAGGTGCCGAAGGCGCCGGAGCCCTTGGCGTGCATGCGGCGCTCGGGAATGATCTCGCGGTTGAGGTTGGCGAGCTTCTCGATCAGCCAGACGTCCTGCATCAGCAGCGGGCCGCGCGGGCCGGCCGTGAGGCTGTTCTGGTTGTCGACCACGGGTGCGCCGAAGGCGGTGGTCAGGGGGGTCTTGTTCTGGGGATCGGATGGGTTGCTCATGGGGCGTCCTCTCGTCGTGGGTTGAAAGCGGGTCCACTCTACGAGCATCCGATGACCTTTCCAAACGACCTCCGTGGGGGGACGGGGGATACGATGGAATGATGCGGCGAGGCGCGGAATGGAGTAGGCAATCGGCCCGGCCCTGTGCGCGCTATCGCCGGCCCTAGCCGCGCATCCGTTCGACCGCGTCGATCCAGCGCGCGAAGGCCGCCATCTGGTCGGTGACGAACTTGCGCGTGGTGTCGTCGGTGCAGCGGCCGCTCTCGGCGTCGAACTTGGTGGGCGCGTGGCCGATGAAGACCTCGGGCTTGACCAGCGGCATGGCGTTGAGGAACAGCATGACCTTGCGCAGGTCGTACTGCACGCGCGCGCCGCCCAGCGGGCCCGGCGCGGCGCTGACGATCGCCACCGGCTTGGCGTTGAAGGGCTGGTCTTCGCCGCGGCTGAGCCAGTCGATGAGGTTCTTGAGCCCGCCGGGAATGCTGAAGTTGTACTCGGGCGTGGCGATCAGCACGCCATCGGCGGCGCGGATGCGCTCGCGCAGCGTGGCGACCGGTGCCGGCAGGCCGCGCGCGTAGTCGTCGGCGTCGAACACGGGCACCTCGCGCCATTCGAGCAAAGTGAGGGAGGCGCCCTCGGGCAGCACCTCGCGCGCGAGCTGGACCACGTGGCGGTTCACGGAGGCGGCGCGCAGGCTGCCGCAGAGGGCGACGATGTCGCGGGTTGTCATTCGGAATCCTTCGGGAGCAATGGGAACGGGAAAGTGGCGAGCGGGCTCACTCGAGCGAGATGTTGTTGTCCTTGACGACCTTGACCCAGCGCTTCGATTCGGTGCCGACCAGCTGGGTGAAGTCCGCCGGAGAACCGCCGACGGGAATCAGCCCGAACTCGCCGAGGTAGCGCCGGTACTCGTCGGACTCGGCGATGCGGCGCGACAGGCTGGCGAGCAGGTCGACGATGGGCTGCGGCGTGCCCTTGACCGCGAACACGCCATGCCACGAATCGCCTTCGAAGCCCGGGAAGGCCTCGGCCACGGTGGGCACCTGCGGCAGCGACTCGAGCCGGTGCGTGCTCGACACGGCGAGCGGCCGCACCTTGCCGGCCTTGATGTAGGGCAGTACGTCGGCGATCGGCGAGAACGCGGTGCTGACGCGGCCGCCGAGCACGTCGGTCAGGCCGCCATCGCGGTAGGGCACGTGGTTGAGCGCGAGGCCGGCGCTGTTGGCGAAATAGGCCATCGACATGTGCGGCACCGTGCCCACGCCGTACGAGGCATAGCTGACCTCGCCGGGGCGGGCCTTCGCGTCCTTGATCAGGTCGGCGAGCGTCTTGTAGGGCGACTGCACCGGCACCGAAACTACCAGCGGGATCGACAGCATGCGTGTCACCGGCACCAGGTCCTGCGGCTGGTAGGGCAGCTTCTTGTAGACGAAGGGGTTGATGGTGAGCGTGCCGCTCGCGGTGTAGAGCAAGGTGTAGCCGTCGGCGGGCGCGGTGGTGACGGCCTGCGTGCCGACGATGGTGGAGGCGCCGGCGCGGTTGTCGATCACCACCGGCTGCTGCAGCTGCTTGGAGATGCGGTCGCCCCAGTAGCGCGCCATCACGTCGGGCGCGGTGCCGGCGGGGAACGGCACCACCACGCGGATCGGCTTGCTCGGGTACTTGTCCTGGGCTTGAGCACTGGCGGCGACGGTGAGGCCGAGGGCCAGCGTCCAGGCGGCGCGTTGGAAGAAGGGGCGGATCGCGGTCGGCATGGTTGTCTCCGGTGGGCCGGACTTGGGTGCCGGCTGGTTGAAGCGCGGGGTGCGCGCAGTGCCAGCGAATCTAGGTGTTCCATCGAGCGCAATGAAGCGCCCCCGGCGGAAAGCTTTGTTCCGCCTGTAGGAAAACTCGGGCGCGGGAGTATCCTCGGCGCCTCTTCGAACCCGCCCACGGACCCAAGCGATGGACACGCCGTTCAGCCTGCCTTCCGCCTATCGCCTCGCGTCGACCCGCCGCTGGGGCCGCACCCAGGGACTGACGGTGACGCCGACCGGCGCGGCGCGCGGCCGGCGCGAGTTCCTGTGCTTCCGGCCCGGCTTCTATCTGTCGCTGGGCCATGTCACGCACCTGGAAGAAAGCCGCGAGGTCTATCGCAGCGGCGACTTCATCAAGCTGCATTTCCGGCTCGAGGGCGAGAGCCGGGTCGGCCAGCCCGGCAGCACGGGCGCGCAGACGGTGAACGCGATGAGCGTGAGCACCCTGCTGCAGCCGCCCGGCGCGGCCAAGGAGGAGTTCTTCGCGAGCGAGGTGCGCGAGCGTTCGGTCACGCTGTGCTGTTCGCGCGATTTCCTGTCGGAGGAACTCGGCCTGCTCGAGCTGCCGCTGGATGGGCCTTTCGGCGCCTTCATGCAGGCGCGGCCCGATCGCTTCGAACTGCTGCGCTTTCCGTTGAGCATGGCGCAGCATGGGATCGCGGATGCGCTGCTCGACGATGGATCGGGCGACCGCTTCAGAGGGCTCTATGCCGAGGCCAAGGCTTTCGAGTTGCTGCATGGCTTCCTGACGCGCGGCTTCGGCGATGCGCCGGTCGATGGCGCCACGGCCGCGGCGCGCGAGCGGCTGGCGCCGCTCAAGGACCATATCGACACGCATCTGGGCGAGGTCTTCGACATGCGCAGCCTGGCGCGCCGTTTCGGGCTCAGCGAGAGTCGCCTCGCGCGCGGCTTTCGGCAAGCCTACGGGAGTTCGCTGTTCGAGTACGTGGCCAAGGCGCGGCTGGCACGCGCCAGGGTGCTGCTGGAACAGGGGCACCAGAGCGTGACCGAGATCGCGCTCGACGTGGGTTATGGCCATGCCGCGAACTTCAGCACCGCCTTCAAGCGCCACTTCGGGCTGAGCCCGCAGGCGGCGCGGCAGGCCGCGCGCTCGGGTCACGGCGGGCACTGACGCGCCGGCTCAGACCACGTCGGCCGGGGCAATCAGCACCCGCGTGTACTTGTTCATCGCCTCGACCTCGAGGCCGAGCCAGCGCGCCACCTGTTCCACCGACGTGCCGCGACGAAGCTGGCGCAGCGCGAAGGTATGGCGTAGCCGGAACGAGCCACCCTCGGCGCTGTCGAGCCCGGCCTGTGAGAGCAGTTCGCGGGCGCAGCGGTAGTGCGATTCCTTGCCCCATGGCTTGCCCGTGCGCGTCGAGGGAAAGAGGTGTTCGCCAGGAATACCCAGTTCGGCGCGGACCTGCAGCCAGTGCTTGAGCAACTCGGCGGCCCAGGGCGCGATCGGCGTTTCGCGCGGCGGCAGGTTGCCGTTGCCGGGCACGGCGATCTTCCAGGGGCGGTCGGCCACGCGGCCACCGGCGGTGGTGGGGGCGTCGATGGCCAGTGCGCGCACGTCGCCCGGCGCGAGGCCGGCACCGAGCTGCAAGCCGACGGCCGCGTGGTTGCGCAACTGCTGCCAAGTCAGCGGCTGGCCGCGGCCTTCCGACGAGGCGCCGGGGCGCGGGCGGGCACTGGAGAGAAACAGGATCAGGTGCTTGGCCTCGGACGCGGACAGGAACTCGGGCGGCGGGTCGGCACTGGCCGCTTCGGCATAGCGGATCTCGGGATGGGCCAGCAGCCAGTCGGCGGCCGCCGTGCTCGGGGGCAGGTCATGCATGGCGCAGCGATGGCGCAGCACGTGATCGATCAAGCGCACCAGCCGCAGCGCATGTCGCGGTGAGAGCGACAGGTCGCTGCTCTTGATGCCGTAGCGCGCGGCCTTGAAGGCGTCGAGGTCGGCGGGTGACAGGGACTCCAGCGTCACCTTCGGCGACTGGCTCAGGCACCACGAGGTGAAGCCGTTCCACATGTCGCGGTAGACGGCCATCGACGAGGCCTCTCGCAGGGTGCCTGCGGCGCTGCGGGCCGCGAGCCATTCCTGGAAAGCCGATTCATGCGGGCTGCCGACGGGGTCGGTATCGAAGAGGGAAGGCGTGACCATGAAAATACGCTAACGGCCTGGGTTTGTGGTTGAGGGGCGGTGTTTGTTTCGGCGGAGACTTAAAAGGGGTTCGTATCAAGAGTAAGCCGTTAGTGTATTTATAGAGTCTTGCTCCTGCTGCATATAGAGGCCTGAAAGAGACATCTTTTCGATTCCCACTAGCCGACCTGTTGCAACCCGACCCGTCGCACTACCGTTTTCCGTTGGCAACTTGTCGGGCAGCCGTTTTCAAGAATCGCCCGAGGCCGCCGAGATGCCCTCTGACAGGCCATCTCGTGGGGACGCTGCAAGTTCCAGCGCATGCTGAGCCTGAATGCCCTCTCACCCATGCTGGCCGACTCGCGCACCATCGATCTGAGCGAGTCGGGCTGGATCTTCGAGCAGCGACTGAGCGGCTGCCGCCTGCTGGCGCAGACCCGCACGCCCACGCGATCGGGCAAGGTGCAATTGCAGACGCGTGACGGATCGGACGCCACGGGCTGGTTTCCCGAGGTGGTGGAGAGCCTGGCCCAGTTGAAGGAAGGTCCCTGCATCCTCGATGGCGTGGCCTGTGTGCTCGACGACAGAGGCCGTTGCGACCGCGAAGGGCTCAGCGAGCGTGCCAAGCGGCGCGGGTGGTATCGCGGCGCCAGGCCGGTGTTCTATTTCGTCTTCGACCTGCTGATGGTGCAGGGCACCGATCTCACCAGCGAGCCCTTGTCGCAGCGCAAGCAAAGGCTCGCGCGTCTGCTCGGAACGCCCTTGCTCAACGTGATTCCGGTCCATCACTACGAACGTTCGGAGGCCGTCGCATTGCTGCAGCAGGGCAGGGCCCAGGCGGACTTCGCGGGCCTGATGGCCAAACGGGGAGCCAGCATCTACAAGCCTGGCATCCGTTCGGCCGATTGGGTGGCACTCAACGCACAGGGTCCGCACGAGCGCATTGCGACCTGAGCCGATGCCTCGGCGCCTTCAGCGCGTGTCGGTCGTCTCGAGCTTGGCGGCCAGTTCCTCGAGGATCGAGCGCAACTGCGCGATCTTGCGTTCGCCGAGCAGTCCGGCCAGCCGCTCCTCGTAGCTCTTCGACAGCACGATCCCGGTCAGCACCGCCTTCTCGCCGCGCGCGGTGAGCTGCACCGTGTTGGCCCGGCGGTCCTGCGCATCGGGCGTGACCATGACGAGGCCGCAGCCCTGCATCTGTTCGACGAGGTAGCTCATGCTCTGCTTGGTCATGCCGGCGCGCGCCGCGAGTTCGCTCACGCGCGAACTGCCGGGCCCCAGGTTGCGCAACACCGCGCTGAAGGCGGGCCGGATGTCGTCGAAGCCGCTTTCCCGGAGCTCCGCATAGAGCCATCCGGACATGCGCTCGTAGGGCATGCGCAGCAAGGCACCCAGGGTCTGGTGGGTGTCGGTGAAGGGCTTTTCCTGTGGCATCGCGCGAGTATCCCGAACGACAGTCCACCTGTCCATCTGCGATCCCGCCTATGGCCAATGGCCGATGGAAAAGACAGGGCCTTTGTCAATAATTGGCAGACATTCTGTCTTTCAACGGCGCCCCGGCAGAGGCGTCACCTGCATCAGGAGCTTTGGCTTGCAAACGATCGAACACAACCTGGCGGTGGTGGACCGCCATATCCAGGGGGAGGCCCGCGATGTCGACTCCATCCTCGACCTCTACACCGACGACATCGTGCTCGAGGTCCCGGGCCGCGGCCTGCGCTTCGTCGGCCGCGATGCCGTGCGTGCCAACTACCTCGCGATGTGGCCGTCGATGGCGGAGGTGGAGATCACGCCGCTCGACCGCTTCGCCACAGAGCACCGCGTGGTCGACGACATGCTCGTCCACCTGCGTCTCGTCGGACCGGGCATGGTCAACGCGCCGGTGGCCATCGGCTCGCGCGTGGCGCTGCGCCTCGTTCACCACTTCGAGATGCGCGACGGACTGATCGCGCGCGAGCAGGTGTTCGAGATGTGGAACCTGCGCGAGCCCGAGGCCGGTCGCTGAACAGGAAGAGGCATTCGCGGCGGAACCAGTGCCGGCTTTAGCGAGTCGCATCGGTCGGTCGGTGAGCAGCCGTCTTGCGCGTGTCGGCATCTCTTCCGACAGGCGCGGCGAAGGCCGCTGACTACGCTCGTCGGCAGACCCGGGTGACACCGGGGCCCGATTCCTGCCACGCCTGCTTCTGCGTCACGCGACATGTCCTCGATGCCTCTGCCACCGTCCCTCCATCCGTTCTTTCTCCGGAAGCAGCCGAAGACGCCCGCATCGAGCGGCATCGGGCGCGACACGCTCTCGCATTCCGAGCAGCACCAGGGATGGGAATTCCACTACAGCCTCGCGCCGGTGCCCGCGCGCGCCACCTTCTCGGGCACAGCGCAGATCCATCGCCAGGGCGAACGGCATTGCGAGCTGCCGATCTTCGAACCGCAACGCAATGCGCTGGCATCGATCGACCTGTTGCGCGAGCAGTGCCTGGCGTGGATCGAGAGCCGCTCGGCGGCCACGGGCCAGCCGCCGCCCTCCGCGAACTGAGCCCCCATGGACTGGATCTCCTGGCTGCAATGGCCCGCCTTCGTCGCCTCGGTCGGCGCCGCCTGGCTGGTGGCATCGAGTGCGAAGGGCAGGCGCAACACGGGGTTCTGGGTATTTCTCGCGAGCAATGTGCTGTGGGGCATCTGGGGCGTGTATTCCAGCGCCTGGGCGCTGATCGCGCTCCAGGTGTGCCTGGCCGCCATGAACCTGCGCGGTCTCGGCAAGACCAAGGAGGCGTCGTCGCAGAACTGATCGGCAACCGATACGGAGCGGAAAACAGCCCCATCGGTCAAAAATAGCCAATAGGGCTAGAATGGCCAGATTCCTCCCTCGGAGAAGACCATGGCTGCCCTCTGGCCCCCGCTCGATCAACTGCCGCGTCAGAACGCCTCGCAGGTCAAGAACCGCTGGGGCGAGGTCGTGCGCCAGGTGCGCCAGTCGGGCAGCGTGGCGATCACCAACCACGCCAATGTCGAGATGGTGCTGCTCGACGCAGCCACCTACGAACAGCTGACCACCGACCTGCAGGCCCTGCGCTCGCGCGAGGCCAACGTGCTCGAGGAGCTCGGTGCGCGCTTCGATGCGCGGCTGGCGGTGCTGCAGCAAGAGGACAGCGCTGGCAAGCTCGACGGCCTGTTTGAAGCGCGCGGCAAGCAGCGCCGGCGTCCGCGGGCCGGCGAAAGCTTCTGATGGGTGCCGCCGCGGCACGGCGGCCGTTCATCTTCGTGCTGGCCGGCGTCAATGGCGCCGGCAAGAGCTCGGTCGGCGGCGCGATGCTGGCCGAGCACGGCCTCGACTGGTACAACCCCGACCGCTTCGCGCGCGAGCTGGTGGCCGCGCTCGGCATCGACATCGCCGATGCCAACGGCCGCGCCTGGGAGCATGGCCGTGCGCGGCTAGCGGCCGCCGTCGAGAGCGGCCGCAACTTCGCCTTCGAGACCACGCTCGGTGCCCGCACCATCCCCGACCTGCTGGCGCGCGCCGCGCGCAGCCATGACGTCTCGATGATCTTCTGCGGCCTCGCTTCGCCCGAGCTGCATCTGCGCCGCGTGCGCGCCCGCGTGCTGCGCGGCGGCCACGACATCCCCGAAGCGAAGATCCGCGAGCGCTGGACCGCCTCGCGCGCCAACCTGATCCGGCTGCTGCCGCATCTCGCGCGGCTGCAGGTGTTCGACAACAGCGCCGAGGCCGCGCCGGGCGAGGAGATCGACGATCCCGTGCTGGTGCTCGAAGTCATCGGTGGCCGCGTCACGTACCCGGCGCCCGAGGACGCCGCGGCACTGGCCGCCACGCCCGCGTGGGCGCGGGCCATCGTGCAGGCGGCGATCGAGCAGGCGCGATCGCCGGGTAGCGCCGCCTGATTCGAGTTCAGGCGGGCAGCGCGCCGGGCCGGACCGTCTCGCCCGCGATCGCGCGCCGCGCGACATGGGCCACGCCCTCGGCGTCCAGCAGGTAGTGGCGGTACAGGTGCGTGGGCGGCGCGATCAGGCTGTATTCGTCGTGGATGCCGTGGCGCACGAGCCGCACCGACCCGCCGACATCCGACAGCACCTCCGCCACCGCGGCGCCGAGGCCGCCGAGCACGTTGTGCTCCTCCACCGTCATCAGCAGCTTCGATCGGCCGGCGGCCTCGAGCACCGCCGCGCGGTCCAGCGGCTTCACCGTGGCCATGTCGAGCACGCCGACCGACAGCCCCTCGGCGCGCAGCGCCTTGGCCGCCTCGAGCGCGGAGAAGACCGGCATGCCGCAGGCCATGATCGTGAGGTCGGTGCCCTGGCCGTGCGCGATCGCCTTGCCGATGCGGAAGTCGATGCCGCCCGCGTAGATCTCCGGATCGCGGCCGCGCCCGATCCGGAAATAGATCGGCTCGGGCCAATCCACCGAGGCCTTGATCGCGGCCTTCAGCTGGTGGCCGTCCGCGGGCGAGATGATCGTGAGCCCGGCGATCGAGCGCATGGTGCCGATGTCCTCGGTCGCATGGTGCGAGGTGCCGTAGAAGCCGAGCGAGATGCCCGTGTGGTGGCCGATCAGCCGCACCGGCAGCGCGCTGTAGGCCACGTCCATGCGGATCTGCTCGCAGCACAGCAGGCCGAGGAAGGAAGCGAAGGTCGCCACGAACGGCATCTGGCCCGTGGTCGCGAGGCCGGCGGCGGCCGACACCATGTTCTGTTCGGAGATGCCGAACTGGATGTAGCGCTCGGGAAAGGCGGCCGCGAACTTGTTGAGGCCGTTCGAATACTGCAGGTCGGCCGAGCCGGCCACGACCGGATGGCCGGCCTCGGCGAGTTCGATCAGGGCGTCCGACAGCATGCTCAATCCGGGCGTGGTGGCGTTGAGCGAGCGGTACTGCCAGCTTTCGGGGGAGAGGGGGTGGGACATCGGGTGGGCCTCGTGGTCAGATTTCGGTTTGCATGATTTCTTCGATCGCGCGCGCGGCGTCGTCGGGCGACAGGTAGCCCAGGTGCCAGCCGGGCTCGGTCTCCATGTACGACACGCCCTTGCCCTTCACCGTGCGGGCGATCACACAGGCCGGCCGCTCGCGCCGCGCGTCCTGCTTGAGGCGGCGCAGCAGCTGCGTGAGGGCCGAGAGGTCGTGGCCGTCGACCTCGTGCGTCTCCCAGCCGAAGGCGCGCCACTTGTCGGCCAGGCCCTCGATGCCGATCACGTCGTCGACGCGGCCGTCGAGCTGGAAGCCGTTGCGGTCGACGATGGCGATGAGCTTCGAGAGCCGGTAGTGGGCCGCGAACATCGCCGCCTCCCAGACCTGGCCCTCCTGCATCTCGCCGTCGCCGAGCATCACGAAGGTGTTGAAGCCGCGCTTCGCGATGCGCCCGCCGAAGGCCATGCCGGCACCGGCCGACAGCGCATGGCCGATCGAGCCCGAGCTGAAGTCGATGCCCGGCACCTTGCGCATGTCGGGGTGGTCGCCCAGCGGATTGCCCAGGCGGGTGTAGCCGTCGAGCGTGGCGCGGTCGATGTAGCCGTACTCCGCGAGGATCGGGAACAGGCCCACGGCCGCATGGCCCTTGCCCATGAGGAAGCGGTCGCGATCGGGCCAGCGGGGCTCGTTGGCGCGGATGGCCATCACGTCGTAGTAGAGCGAGGCGAACAGCTCGGCGGCGGAGAACACCGAGCTGTAGTGGCCGACCTTGGCGATCTCGATCAGCCGGATCGTTTCGAGACGGATGAAGCGGGCCTTCTCGCGCAGGCGGTGGAGCTCTTCCGCGGACAGGGCGGACGGGGCGGGCGGTGATTCGGACGGGAATGGCATATCGGTTGGGTGGCTAGAGGGTGAAAGAAGAGCCCGCGCGCATGGGCATGCGGCGCGGGCGGGCTAAGGGGTTCGGGAGCGTCGTGCCGGGCCTGCGTCCTCCATCGGGTTTTCCATCAACGGATCGAGCGAAAAAAGACTTGTCTCGCTCGAAATCAACATATAGGATATATCCTACATCACCGATCGGGACCTGCAAAGTCCGATTTCCTCCCCACTGTCCAGAAGGTCGTCCATGACAGTCGTATCCGCGCGTTCCCGCTGTCGCGCAGGCATTTCCAAACTCGCCGCGCTCCTCGCGCTGGCCGCCGCCGCCACCGCGTCGATGGCGGCCGATCTCACGGTCGTCGGCTTCGGCGGCGCCTTGCAGGAAGCATTTCGCAGCGCCTACTTCGAGCCGTTCAGGAAGCAGGGCGGCATCGCGCTGGTGGAGGACAGCTACCCCGGCGGCTACGCGCGGCAGAAGGCCATGGTCGAGACCGGCAACGTGACCTGGGACCTGGTGCAGATGGACGAGAACGAGATGGCCTCGGCCTGCGAGCAGGGCCTGCTCGAGCCCATCGACCGCAAGCAGTTCGCAAAGGCGCAGGACATCAATCCCGCGGCCTTCGCCAGGTGCGGCGTGGGCGCCTTCGTCTGGTCGAAGGTGCTGGCCTACGACGGCCGCAAGTTCGGCGACAACGGGCCGCGCACCTGGGCCGAGTTCTGGGACACCCGGCGCTGGCCCGGCAAGCGCGGCCTGCGCAAGCAGCCGCGCATGACGCTCGAGATCGCGCTGCTCGCGGACGGCGTGCCCGCCGCCGACGTCTACAAGGTGCTCGCCACCAAGGCCGGCCAGGACCGCGCCTTCGCCAAGCTCGAGCAGTTGCGGCCTGCCATCGTCTGGTGGGAGTCGGGCGCGCAGCCGCTCGAATGGCTCGAGAGCGGCACGCTGGCCGCCACCGCCGCCTACAGCGGACGCATCGCCTCGGCCAACCAGCAGGGCAAGCAGTTCCGTTTCAGCTGGGACGGCCAGCTCTACAGCATGGACTACTGGACCATCGTGAAGGGCAGCCCGCACCGCCAGCAGGCCTACGCGCTGCTCGACTCGATGTTCGACGCGCAGCGCCAGGTCGCCTTCGCGCAGGCCATTCCCTACGGCGTGACCAACACCCGCGCCGCCGCCGCGATGCCCGAGGCGCTGCGCCCGCTGCTGCCCACCTCGCCGCAGAACCTGCGCAACGCGCTGCTGCTCGACACCGCCTTCTGGGTCGACCACGAGGAAGAGCTGCTGCAGCGCTTCACGCGCTGGGTGTCGCAACGTTGAGGCCCGCGACGATGTCCACCGGTTCCTCCGCCGTCTCGCTCGCCGTTCCAACCCCGCCGGTGGGTGCCGGCGCGGCCCTCAGGCGCTCGACCCACCGCGCGGGCCGGCGCCAGCGGCTGGTGTCGCTGCTGCTGGTCGCGCCGCTGCTGCTCTACGGCGCCGTCTTCTTCCTGCTGCCGCTCGCGATGATGATCCACCGCGCCGTCGACAACCCCGAGGTGCGCGAGGCGCTGCCGCGCACCGCGCAGGTCCTGGCCGACTGGCAGCCCGCGGCCGCTTCGCTGCCCGGCGACCCCGCCTTCGCCGCGCTGGCCGCCGACATGGCGCAGGCCCAGGGCACGCGCGCCATCGGCGAGCTGGGCCGCCGCATGAACTACGAGATCAGCGGCTACCGCACGCTGGTGATGAAGACCGCGCGCCGCGCCGGCACCGACGCGCCTGCCGCACCCGATGCCAGGGCCTGGCTGCTCGAGGTCGACCCGCGCTGGGGCGAGGCCGTCTACTGGAGCGCGCTGCGCCGCGCCGCCACGCCCTACACCGCGCGCTACCTGCTGGCCGCGCTCGACATGGCGGAGAACGACGAGGGCCGCATCGTGCGCGCCGAGCCCGACCAACGCATCTACCTCGACATCCTCTGGCGCACCCTGTCGATCGCGGGCGCGGTCACGCTGGCCTGCCTGCTGCTCGGCTATCCGCTCGCGGCGCTGCTCGTGAAGGCGCCGAAGCCGATCGCCTTCGCGATCATGCTGGCGGTGCTGCTGCCCTTCTGGACCTCGCTGCTCGCGCGCACCACGGCCTGGATCGTGGTGCTGCAGGAGAACGGGCTGGTCAATGCGCTGCTGCAGGCCATCGGCGTCGTGAACCAGCCGCTCGCGCTGATCTTCAATGCCACCGGCCTCTACATCGTGATGGTGCACATCCTGCTGCCCTTCGCCGTGCTGCCGATCTACAACAGCCTCAAGGGCATCCCGCCGCACCTGATGCGCGCCTCGTCCTCGCTCGGCGCGCATCCGGTGCGCGGCTTCCTGCACGTCTACCTGCCGCTGAGCCTGCCGGGCGTGGCGGCCGGCGGCCTGCTGACCTTCATCGTGGCCGCGGGCTACTACATCACGCCCTCGCTGGTCGGCAGCGCGCGCGAGCAGATGCTCGGCTACTTCGTCGCCTTCTACGCCAACAACACCGTCAACTGGGGCATGGCCTCGGCGCTCGGCCTGATGCTGCTGGCCTGCGTGATGGCGGTGTACCTGGTGGCGGCCTCCACGCTCGGCGTGAAGCAGCTCGCGGGCATCAAGTGAAAGACGGGAACCCCTTCGCATGACCCACCGCCAATTCGCCCGCGCCGCCGGCGCCGTGCACTACCTGTACGGCGCGCTGATGGTGTGCTTCCTGCTGCTGCCGCTGCTCGCGATGACGCCGATCTCGCTGAGCGCCGGCTCCTTCCTGTCCTACCCGCTGCCCGGCTTCTCGACCCAGTGGTACCAGCGCGTGTTCTCGCCCGGCCCCTGGCTCGATTCGCTGCGCAACAGCCTCGTGGTCGGCGTGTGCTCGACCCTGATCGCCACCGTGCTCGGCACGCTCGCGGCCTTCGCCTTCGCGCGGCGCAACCTGCCGGCGCGGCGCACGCTGCTGGGCTTCCTGATGGCGCCGATGATCGTGCCGCCCGTGATCACCGGCCTGGGCATGTACTTCCTGTTCTCGCGCATCGGCCTCACGGCCTCGCTGCCGGGACTCGTGATCGCGCACGCGGTGCTGTCGACGCCCTTCGTCGTCATCACGGTCACGGCCACGCTGCAGCAGTTCGACATGGGCCTGCTGCGCGCCGCCTACAGCCTGGGCGCCTCGCCCGTGCGCGCCTTCTTCACCGTGGTGGTGCCGATCGTCATGTCGGGCATCGTCTCGGGCGCGCTGTTCGCGTTCATCACCTCGTTCGACGAGGTCGTGGTCGCCATCTTCATCGGCGGTCCAGGCCAGCGCACGCTGCCGCGCCAGATGTTCGACGGCATCCGCGACACCATCGACCCCTCGATCATCGCCATGTCGACCTTCCTGATGGTCGTCGCGGCGGTGGCGCTCACGCTGTCGGCCTGGCTGAGCCAGCGCGCGGCCCCTGTTCAACGCCCCCAGGACCCCGGAAGCTCCACATGAACCCAGACTTCTCCGCCGGCGTCGCCCACGTCGACGGCCAGTACGTCGCGCTGCGCGACGCCCGCATCCCCCTCGTCGACCGCGGCTTCGTGCGCTCCGACGCCACCTACGACGTGGCCCACGTCTGGCAGGGCCGCTTCTTCCGGCTCGACGACCACATCGACCGCTTCCTGTGGTCGATGGGCGAGCTGCGAATGAGCCTGCCGCTCTCGAAGAAGGAGATGCGCCACATCCTCGAGCAATGCGTGGCGCTCAGCGGCCTGCGCGATGCCTATGTGCAGATGACCTGCACGCGCGGCGTGCCGCCGCCGGGCTCGCGCGATCCGCGCGAATGCCAGAACCGCTTCTATGCCTTCTCGCAGCCCTTCGTCTGGATCGGCACGCCGGCACAACAACGCTCGGGGCTCGCGATGGTGATCAGCCAGGTGCAGCGCATCGCGAGCGCGGCGATCGACACGCGCGTGAAGAACTTCCACTGGCTCGACCTGACCATGGGCATCTTCGAAGCCTACGACCGCGGCGCGCTGGTCGCGGCGCTGCCCGATGCGCAAGGCAACGTGACCGAGGGCGCGGGCTTCAACATCTTCGGCGCCAAGGACGGCGCGCTGTTCACGCCGCGGCGCAATGTGTTCGAGGGCATGACGCGGCGCACCGTGATCGAGCTCGCGCGCCAGCTCGGCATCGGCTGCGAACTGGCCGACATCCCCGTGCAGCGGCTGCGCGAAGCCGACGAGATCTTCATCACCAGCACCGCCGGCGGCGTGATGCCCGTGACCCGGCTCGACGGCGCCAGCGTGGGCAACGGCGAGGTCGGTCCGCTGACGCAGCAGCTGCAGCGCATGTACTGGCAGCGCGCGGCGGACGACCCGCGCAACACCCCCGTGCCCTACGAGAACGTGGCCGCCGCGCGCGGCGGCAAGGAGCTCGCATGATCGTCGTCACCGGAGGCACCCACGGCATCGGCGCGGCCATCGTGGCCCAACTGGCCGGCCATGGCGAACAGGTGCTATTCACCGGCCGCGACACCGCGGCCGGCGAGGCACTGGCGCAGCACACCGGCGCCCACTTCGCGGCCGCGGATGCGTCCGACCCCGCGGCCGTGGCCGAGGTCGTCGCGCGCGCCGAGGCGCTGGGCGGCGGCGTGATCGACGGGCTGGTCAACAACGCGGGTGCCGGTTCGCGCAGCGCCTTCCTCGAGCTGGGCGTCGACGACTGGGACCGGCTGATGGCGGTCAACCTGCGCTCGGTGTTCCTGTTCAGCCAGAAGGCGCTGCCGGCCCTGCAGAAGTCACAGCGCGGCGCCGTCGTCAACGTGGCCTCGATCGCCGGCAAGGTCGGCGAGGAGGGGCTCGCGGCCTACTGCGCCTCGAAGGGCGGCGTGATCGCGCTCACGCAGGCGCTGGCGCTGGAGTTCGGCGAGCGCGTGCGCTTCAACGCGGTGTGCCCCGGCCAGATCGCCACGCGGATGATGGCGCGCGTGATCGCCGACGCCGACCGCCTGGCCGCGCTCACGCGGCGCATTCCCGCCGGCCGGCTCGGCGAGGCCGGCGAGGTGGCCGACACGGTCTGCTGGCTGCTCTCGGCGCAGGCCAGCTTCATCAACGGCGCGGTGCTCACGGTCGACGGCGGCGAAACCGCGGGCTACCGCACGCCGCCGCTGCCCGGCGCACCGCGCGCCTGAACGCTCCTTCCTTCGATAGCGAGACACCCATGCTTCCCGTCCTCTACACCCCCATTCATCGCGAGCACGAGCCCTCGTTCTTCTTCGTCACCGGCCGCTTCACGCCCGCGCAGGAGCGCATCGACCGCGCGGAGCAGCTGCGCGATGCGGCCGTGCAGGCCGGCTGCGAACTCGTGGCCGCCGCCGAGCATGGCCTGGGCCCGGTCGCCGACGTGCACACGCCCGACTACCTGTGCTTTCTGCAGGACGGCCATCGCCGCTGGTCCGAGATCCCGGGCGCCGCGCCCGAGATCGTGCCCAACGTGTTCGCGGTGCCGGGCCTGCAGCACGGCTACCCCGAGCGCGTGGTCGGCCAGGCCGGCTACCACATGCAGGACCTGGCCTCGCCGATCGGCCCGGGCACGGCCGCCGCGGCCTTCGCCTCGGCCAACCTCGCGGCCGATGCCGCGCAGCGCGTGCTGCAGGGCGCCAAGGCGGCCTACGCGATCTGCCGGCCGCCCGGCCACCACGCCTACCGCGAGCGCGGCGGCGGCGTCTGCTACCTCAACAACGCCGCGATCGCCGCACAGCTGCTGCGCCGCCATGGCCGCCGCGTGGCCGTGATCGACATCGACGTGCACCACGGCAACGGCACGCAGGGCATCTTCTACGAGCGCTCCGACGTCTACTTCGTCTCGCTGCACCGCGACCCGACGAACTACCACCCTTACTTCTGCGGCTACGCGCAGGAGCGCGGCGCCGGCGCGGGCCTGGGCTACAACCTGAACCTGCCGCTGCCGGCCGAGACCGGCGACGACGCCTACCTGGTGGCGCTCGAGCACGCCTGCCGCCGCCTCGCGGCCTACAGCCCCGACGCGCTGGTGATCTCGCTGGGCCTCGATGCGCACGAGCACGATCCGTTCAAGGGCCTGAAGGTGACGACCGAGGGCTTCCGCCGCATCGGCGAGCGCCTGGGCCGGCTCGGCATGCCGAGCGTGATGGTGCAGGAGGGCGGCTACGACTGCGACCACATCGGCGCCAACCTCGTGCACTTCCTCGACGGCTTCACGGGCGGGCTGCGCGCCTGAGCCTGTTCCTTTCTTTCCTCCCCGTTCCTTTCTCCCGGAGTTCCCATGAACCTTTCGCTTTCCCTGCGCGGCCTCGTCCTGGCCGGCCTCGCCTTCGCCGCCCCGTGGACCCAGGCGCGCGACCTCACCGTCGTGAGCGTCGGCGGCGCGTTGCAGGAGTCCTTCCGCAAGGCCTACTGGCAACCCTATGCCGCCGCGAAGTCCGAGAAGCTGGTGGAGGACAGCAACGTGGTCGGCCTCACCAAGGTCAAGGCCATGGTCGAGTCGGGCAACGTGATCTGGGACCTGGTGCAGATGGACGAGGAGGACGTGATGGTCGGCTGCGACTCGGGCCTGCTCGAGAAGATCGACTGGGCCAATGCGGCGCCTGCCACGCGCGACTTGCCCAGGGAGTTGATGAACCCCTGCGGCGTACCGGCCATGCTGTGGGCCAAGGTGCTCAGCTACGACAGCAAGCGCCTGCCCGACGGCCCGAAATCGTGGGCCGACTTCTGGGACACCAAGCGCTGGCCCGGCAAGCGCGCGCTGCGCAAGCAGGCCAAGCAGACGCTCGAGATCGCGCTGATGGCCGACGGCGTGCCGGCCGCCGAGGTCTACAAGCTGCTGGCGACCAAGGCCGGCCAGGACCGCGCCTTCGCCAAGCTCGACCAGATCAAGAAGGACGTGCAGTGGTGGGAGGCCGGCGCCCAGCCGATCGAATGGCTGGCCTCGGGCGCGGTGGTGATGGCCTCGGCCTACAACGGCCGCATCGATGCCGCGAACAAGGAAGGCCGTTCGCTGGCCATGGTGTGGAAGAACCAGGTCTACGGGCCGACCGACTGGGTGGTGGTGAAGGGCAGCCCGAACAAGGCCAAGGCGCTCGCGCTGATCGACTACATGAGCGCGCCGGCGCAGCAGAAGCTGTTCGCCGAGACCATTCCCTACGGCCCGGCCAATCCGAAGGCGCAGGCCCTGCTCTCGAAGGCCGTGCTCGACAAGCTGCCCAACGCGCCGCAGAACATCGACCAGCCGCTGCTGCAGAACACCGCCTTCTGGGCCGACCATCTCGACGAGCTGCAGCAGCGCTTCGCGAAGTGGGTGTCGAACTGAGCGGCATGGCGATGGCGGCTGACGCCAGCGGGTTGCAGATCCTGCACACGCCGCTGCATGCGCTGCACCGCCCCGGGCTGCTGGGCGCGCGCGGTGGATGGCGCAGCTCGCGCGATGTGCCCGAGCGTGTCGACGCGATGCGCGCTGCGCTCGGCGCAGCGGGCTTCGCGGTGGAGGACGGCACGGTATCGCACGGCCTGGCGCCGCTGGCGCGCGTGCACGATGCGCGCTATCTCGACTTTCTCGCCACCGCGCATGCCGAGTGGTTGGCGCTGCCGGGTGCCTCGGCCGAGGTGCATGCCAACGTGTTCGCGATGCGGCGCCACGGCGGCGGCTATCCGCGTTCGGTCGAGGGCCGCGCGGCCTTCCACTTCCACGACCAGTTGGCCCCGATCGGGCCCACGACCTGGGAGGCCGCGCGCGCCGCCGCGGACCTGGCCGTCGAGGCCGCCGAGCGCGTGCTGCGTGGCGCGCGCTGCGCCTATGCGCTGTGCCGGCCGCCCGGCCACCATGCCTATGCCGACATGGCCGGCGGCGGCACCTATCTCAACAACGCGGCGATCGCCGCCGAGCATCTGCGCCAGCGCTTCGCGCGTGTCGCGGTGCTCGACCTCGACGTGCACCACGGCAACGGCACGCAGGACATCTTCTGGCGCCGCGCCGACGTGCTCTTCGTCTCGCTGCATCGCGACCCGGTCGACTACCACCCGTTCTTCGCGGGCCATGCCGATGAGCGCGGCGAAGGGGAGGGCGAGGGCTTCACCTTGAACCTGCCGCTGCCCGCGGGCACGGGCGACGCGGATTACCTGCGGCAGCTCTGGCCCGCGCTCGAGCGCATCGACCGCTTCGCGCCCCAGGCACTGGTGGTGTCGCTGGGCCTCGACGCCCACGAGTCGGACCCGGCCGCGGGACTGCGCCTCACCGAAACGGGCTTCGCCGGCATGGGCCGGCAGGTGGCGTCGCTGGGGCTGCCGACGGTGCTGGTGCAGGAAGGTGGCTACAACCCCGCGGTGGTCGGGGCGTCGCTGGTGGCGTTCCTCGACGCCTGGCGCTGAGCGCGCGGGCCGATCAGGCCTCGGCGGCCTCGAGGCTCTGCTCGTATTCCTTGAGGAAGCGCTCGATGCTCGGCCCGGCCGACATCAGGTCGGCCCGGATGGCCGTCACGGCGGCGGCCGGGTCGCGACGCGCGAGCGCGTCGAGCAGCGCATCGTGCTGGCCGTAGCCCTGGTCGTACGAACCGTCGGACTTCTCGTAGAAGGCGCGCAGGATCGGGCCCATCGAGGCCCACATGTTCTCGATCATCGACAAGAGCCGCGGCAGGCCGCAGTGCTCGTAGACGCCGAAATGGAACTCGCGGTTGTAGCGCAGCTGGTTCTCGGGATGGTGCGCCGCCTCGGCCTGCGCGAACTTCTTGTTGATCCGCACCAGCTCCGCCACGTCCTTGTCGCTGACCTTGAGCGCGGCCTGCTCGACCGCCGCGCTCTCGAGCGCCACGCGCACCGTGCGGATCTCGATGTAGCGCTCCAGGCTCAGCGGCGGCACGATGATCTGCTTGGCCGTCTCCATCTCGAGCGCATGCTCGCTGACCAGCCGCAGCAGCGCCTCGCGCACCGGCGTGTCGCTGGTGCCGAACATCTGCGCCGCCTCGCTGATGCGGATCCGGTCGCTGGGCATGAAGCGCCCGGCGATCAGCGATTCGCGCATCTCCGAGTACACGCGCGCGGCGAGGTTGGTCTTGTCGATGGGTTTGATCTTGGGTTTCACGGGTTCTTTTCAGGCGGGTCGCGCGAAAACGAGCATATCGCGGGATTGCCATCCCAGAGCGACGTCCGCGCCCACCACGGTATCGCGCGGCAGCGTGCCGTGGCCGAGCTTGGCCACGATCTGGTCGCCGTTGCGCAGCCGCGCGATCAGCCGCGTGTGGTCGCCCAGGTAGACCAGGTCGACCACCTCGGCGCTGACCTGCACGCCCTGGCCGTCGGCCAGCCGCACGCACTCGGGCCGCACCAGCGCGCAGCCCGCGCCCGCCGGATGCGATGCCTGCCCCTGGCCGGTCTCGGGCAGCGGGATCCGCAGGCCGTCGCGCAGCTGCAGCACGCCCGCGGGCTCGATGGTGCCGTCGAGCCGGTTGTTCTCGCCGATGAAGGTGGCGATGTAGTCGGTGGCGGGCGCGTCGTAGATGGTGCGCGGCGGCGCCAGCTGCTCGATGCGGCCGTCGTGGAAGACCGCGACCCGGTCGGACATCGTCAGGGCCTCGCCCTGGTCGTGCGTGACGTAGACCACCGTCACGCCCAGCTCGCGGTGGATCTGCTTGATCTCGTACTGCATGTGCTCGCGCAGGTTCTTGTCGAGCGCGCCGAGCGGCTCGTCCATCAGCACCAGCTCGGGGTCGAACACCAGCGCGCGCGCCAGCGCCACGCGCTGCTGCTGGCCGCCCGAGAGCTGGCCCGGCTTGCGCTCGGCCATGCCCGCGAGCCGCACCAGCTGCATCGCGCGGTCGACCTTGTCGCGCAGCGCCTGCCCCGAGATGCCGCGCATCCTCAGCGGATAGGCCAGGTTCTGCGCCACGCTCATATGGGGAAACAGGGCGTAGTTCTGGAACACCATGCCGATGCCGCGCTTGTGCGGCGGCACGTCCTGGATCGGCCGGCCGTCCATGAGGATGCGCCCGCGCGTCGGGTTCTCGAAGCCGGCCAGCATCATCAGCGTGGTGGTCTTGCCCGAGCCCGAAGCGCCCAGCATGGTGAGGAATTCGCCGCGGCGGATCTCCAGGTTCAGGTCGGGGATGACGAGGTGCTCGCCGTCGTAGCTCTTCTGGACGCCGATCAGCTCGATCAGCGGGCGTTCCGTCGTGGTGTTCACGCTGCTTCCTTTCGCGCCGCGGCGGGTGCCTTCCAGGGATCGCGCGCGGCCACCTCGTCGAGCGCGGCGCCGAGGGTATGCGCCATCCATTCGACCTGGGCCTCGTCGAGCACATAGGGCGGGCTCAGCGCGATCACGTCGCCCATGTTGCGCACGATCAGGCCGCGCTCGCGCGTGGCCTGCTCGACCTGGGCGCCCACGCCCTGCGTCGGATCGAAGGCCTCGCGCGTGTCGCGGTCGCGCACCAGCTCGATGCCCGCGATGAAGCCCCTGCCGCGGATCTCGCCGACCAGCGGATGCGCGGCCAGCGGCGCCAGGCTCGCGTGCAGCCGTTCGCCGAGGCGACGGGCATGGGCCGGCAGGTCCATCTGCTCGTAGATCGACAGCGCCTCGAGCGCCACGGCCGCGCCCAGCGGATGGCCGGAGTAGGTGAAGCCGTGGCCGAAGCCGCCGGTGCGGCCGCTCTCGGCCTCGATGACCTCGTACACCCGCGGCGCCACCACCACGCAGGAGATCGGCGCGTAGCCGGCCGACAGCCCCTTGGCGCAGGCCATCATGTCGGGCTCGAAGCCGAAGGACTGCGCGCCGAACCATTCGCCGGTGCGGCCGAAGCCGCAGATGATCTCGTCGGACAGCATCAGGATGCCGTGGCGCCGCAGCACCGCCTGCACGCGCGGGAAGTAGCCCTCGGGCGGCACCAGCACGCCGCCGGCGCCGATGATCGGCTCGGCGATGAAGGCCGCGATGGTGCCGGCGCCCTCGCGCTCGATGGTCTGTTCCAGGTCGGCCACCAGCCGGTCGACGAAGGCCGCGTCGCTCTCGCCGGGCAGGGCGTGGCGGTAGGCCGAGGGGCATTCGAGCCGCACGATGCCGGGGATCGGCAGGCCGAAGGCGGCATGCATGTTCGGCAGGCCCGAGAGGCTCGCGCCCATCACCGTCGAGCCATGGAAGCCGCGCTGGCGCGCGAGGATCTTGCGGCGCGCCGGCTCGCCGCGCGCGATGTGGAAGTTCCAGGCCAGCTTGACCATGCTGTCGTTGGCCTCCGACCCCGAGGTGGCGAAGAACACGCGCGCATCGCGCATCGGCGCCAGCGCCGCCACCTTGGCCGCGAGCAGCGAGGCGACGTCGGTCGAGCGGTGGTTGAAGGTGTGGTAGTAGGGCAGCCGGCGCATCTGGCGCAGCGCGGCGTCCACCAGCCGCGACTCGGAGAAACCCAGCGAGGCGCACCACAGGCCGGCCATGCCCTCGAGGTAGCGCTGGCCGTGCTCGTCGAACACGTAGGCGCCTTCGCCGCGCACCATCACGAGCGGGCCGCGGCTGCGATGGGTCTGGAGGTTGGTCTGGGAATGCAGGTGGTGTGCCGTGTCGGCCTTGCCGACGGCGCTGTGGCGCGCCGTGTCCGGGGAGAGGGTTTCGATGTCGGTCATGGTCTGGGTTTGGATGCAGGATATATCCTATATGACGAATTGAAACGGTGCAAGCCGATGGCTGGCGGCGCGAAACGCTGGATGGAGGGGGGCGGCGGGCACGCGAAGGCCCATGCGCAGCGCGCCCGGGCCGAAGGCGACCGGGCGGAGGGAATACCAAAGGATGAAGGGGTTCGGCGCTCGCGCCCTCAGCGGTGGAGGGCGTTGGTCAGGGAAAAGATGGCGCCGGGAACCTGCCAGACAAAGCTGTGCACCGCACAAACTTTAAGCAGACTGTTGTTTCCCCTTTGAAAACAACAGCTTAGATCGCTTTTACAACGCAGTACCTGAGTTATCCACAAAGTTGCCCACGGAAAATGGGGAGCACTTGGACATCATCAGCTCGCGCGCGGAGAAGGTACGGCGCAGGTGGGGCCGCGGCAGCGCGAAGGTCGGGCGGTCGCGCTCCTCGATCCAGTGCGAACCCACGCCGTAGACCGCGTTCTGCACCTCGCACACGATGCGGGCCTCGCGCCGAGCCGCGGCCGTGGCCGGCACCCACATGCCGCCATCGTGGTGCTCGTCGTCCTCGTGGTGGCGCACATCCCAGCGCCAATGGACGCGGATCTGGGCGGTCTCCACACCCGGAAAGATCTCGGCGATGAAATTGTTAAAAATCATTAACTGCATGCTAGGCAGGCCCGGCGGAGGCACAAGGGCCGCCGGCGAAACCTGCCTTCAAGGCTGTGCAGTTTTCCTCACTTTTTGACACATTTTTGTTCCGTGTCACGTTTCGTTTGTTCCCGAAGGAACGTAACGCCCGTAACGCCGGCAGCCCCGAAGGGCGGTCGGATGCCCGGGTTCAGGCGTCGACAGGCAGTCTCAGTCCCGTTCGCGTGTCGAACAAATGGACCTTGCGCACGTCGGGCAGGAAGCCGACCCGGTCGTCGACCCGGGCCTGGGTGCGCTCGCGCAGCACGCAGTTCAGCCGCAGCGTCTCGCCGATGCCGAGCACCACGTGGGTCTCGGGCCCGGTCGGCTCGATCGACCGCACCACGGCCGAGCCCTCGCCCGGAACGCCGCCGCCCAGCGCGATGTCCTCGGGCCGCACGCCGTAGGTGCAGTCCTGGCCGGCCCAGCGCCGTGCCGCCTCGGGCAGCGCCAGCACCAGGCCTTCGGGGGTGCGCAGCACCGGCGCGCCGCCGTCGGGCGACTCGACCCGGCCCGGCACGAAGTTCATGGCCGGCGAGCCGATGAAGCCCGCCACGAAGACGTTGCGCGGCCGGTCGTAGAGCTCGAGCGCCTCGCCCATCTGCTCGACCACGCCGTCGCGCATCACCACGATGCGGTCGGCCATGGTCATGGCCTCGATCTGGTCGTGCGTGACGTAGACCATGGTGGTGCCGAGCCGGCGGTGCAGCGCCTTGATCTCGGCGCGCATCTGCACGCGCAGCTTGGCGTCGAGGTTCGACAGCGGCTCGTCGAACAGGAACACCTGCGGATCGCGCACGATGGCGCGGCCCATGGCCACGCGCTGGCGCTGGCCGCCCGAGAGCTGTTTCGGAAAGCGCTGCATCAGCGGCTCGAGCCCGAGGATCGCGGCCGCGTTGGCCAGCCGGCGCTCGATCTCGGCCTTGGGCTCGTTGCGCATCTTCATCGCGAAGGCCATGTTGTCGGCCACCGTCATGTGCGGGTAGAGCGCGTAGTTCTGGAACACCATCGCGATGTCGCGCTCCTTGGCCGGCAGGTGGTTCACCAGCCGCTCGCCGATCCGGATCTCGCCCGCGCTCACGCGCTCGAGCCCCGAGATCATGCGCAGCAGGGTCGACTTGCCGCAGCCCGAGGGCCCGACCAGCACCACGAACTCGCCGTCGGCCATCGGGATGCTGACCTCCTTGATGACGGCCGTGTCCCCGAAGGACTTGCTGACCTTGTCGATCTGGATCGCTGCCATAGCGCGCTCAGGCCTTCGCTTGCGCTGCGCGCCATGCCTCGTAGGCGCGGCGGCTCTCGTCCGAGGGCGGGTAGAGGCCGAAGGTGGAAGCGCCCTGGTCGACCTGGCGCGTGACGTAGTCCTCGAACTCCGTCATCTGCGCGGCCTCCTCGGCCACCTCGTCGACCAGGTGCGGCGGGATCACGATCACGCCCTCAGCGTCGCCCACGATGACGTCGCCCGGATAGACCGGCACGCCGCCGCAGCCGATGGGCACGTCGATGTCCATCGCATGGTGCTTGGTGAGGTTGGTCGGCGCGGCCGGCTGGCGGCAGTACACAGGGAAGTCGAGTTCGCGCAGCTCGGGCGTGTCGCGAAAGCCGCCGTCGGTGACCGCGCCCGCGGCGCCGCGCCGCAGCATGCGCGTGATCAGGATGGCGCCGGCCGAGGCCGCGCTGGCATCGCCGCGGCTGTCGATCATGAGCACATGGCCCGGCGGGATGGTCTCGACCACCTTGCGCTGGGCGTTCTCGCGGTCTGCGAACACGCCCAGGTGATCGAGGTCCTCGCGCGCCGGGATGTAGCGCAGCGTGGTCGCCAGGCCGACCATGCGCGCGGCGCGCCGGTTCAGTGGCAGCGCGCCCTGCACCACGGCATTGCGCAGGCCGCGCTTGAACAGCGCGGTCGACAGGGTGGCGATGCTGATGCCGCGCAGTTGCGCCGCGCGCTCGGGGCTGAGGGTCGGGGTCGTGGAGGTGGTCATGGGTGAAGGCCTGGAGAAGTGGATCTGTGCGGTGGATCAGGCGGCGCCGATCGGCTGCGCGAAGGCGAGTCGGTTGCGCTCGCGCGCCTGCTGCAGTTGCGGATGCGCGAGCAGGGTGCGCAGCAGCGCCTGGTCGGCGTCGGACAGCTCGGGCCGCGCGGCCGCCTCGACGCTGGCCGACAGCTGCTCGGGCGTGCCCGCGCCGACGATCAGGCCGTCGACGCCGGGCTGCGCGAGCGTCCAGCGGATGGCGGCGCGTGCCACCGCGGCGCGGTCGTCGATGCCGGCGGCCGCGGCGATGCGGAACAGCTCGCCCTTCATGAAGACCTCGCGCACCACCACGCGCACGCCCATGGCCCGCGCGGCGGGAATCAGGCGCTCGAGGGCACCGTCGTCGGCCAGGTTGAAGTTGAGGTTCAGCGAGGCGAAGGCGCCGGTCTCGAGCAGCGCGAGGTAGGTGGCCGCGCCCGAGAAGCTGTCGGCCGCGGCGCAGCGGATCAGCCCTTCCTGCTGGAGCGCGCGCACCGCTTGCGCGAGCTTGCCGGGAAAGGCGCGGTCCTGTTCGATGGCGTCCTTCAGGATGCCGAGATTGAGGATGTCGATGCGCTCGCGGCCCATCAGCGCGAGGATGCGCAGCACCTCTTCGCGCAGCTGGCCCGGCGAGACCATCCGGCGGTTGCCGGGGTCGTAGCCGTAGACCATGCCTTCGGGCCGGGTCTGCACCACGGCCGCTCCGGGTGGCGGCAGTTCGCGCAGGTTGCGGCCCAGCGCTTCCTTCTCCGAATCCATGGTCACGTCGAAACTGTCGATGCCCAGCGCGTAGGCGCGCTCGAGCACCGAGCGGCGCAGCGGCCCGCCGAAGCCCGGGAACAGGTGGCCGGGCGTGACCGCGAGGCGCAGGTCCTCGTTGAAGGCGCGCGAGCGGCCGTCGGGCAGGTACTCGTGCCCGCCGAGCACGATGCGCGAGAGCCGTACGCCGCTGGCGCCCAGCGTGAAGTGGTCCATCGGCGTCATCCCTTCACGGCCGAGCCGGCCGAACTCTTGACCAGGTAGCGCTGCAGGAACACGTAGGCCCCGGCGGGAATGGCGCAGCCGATGACGGTGGCGGCCATGATGTCGGACCACAGCACGCGGAACTGGCCCACCAGGTTGGTGATGCCCAGCGTCATCGTTTGCTTGCTGGGCTCGCTGATCAGGCACAGCGCCCACAGCAGGTCGCCCCAGGCGAGCAGGAAGGCGAACACCATGGTCGCCACCAGCCCGGGCAGGATGTTCGGCAGGATGCAGTGCCACAGGCATTGCAGGCGCGAGGCGCCGTCGATCTCGGCGGCCTGGTCGATCTCCAGCGGCACGCTGTCGATGTAGCCCTTGAGCATCCAGACCGAGAACGGCAGGGTCAGCGTGGTCTGCGCGAGGATCAGCCCGAGATGGGTGTTGTAGAGCCCCGCGAAGGACATCATCTTGAAGTAGGGCCCGACCAGCAGCACGCCCGGGATCACCTGGCTCGCGAGGAACATCACCATCATGGTGTCGCGCCCGCGGAAGCGGAAGCGCGAGAAGCCGTAGGCGCAGAACACGCCGATGGTGGCCGAGAGCAGGGCGGTGGCGCCCGACACCTGCAGGCTGTTGAGGAAGTAGCGCACCAGCCCTTCCTGCCCCCAGATGCGCGCATAGGCGTCGACCGTGAACGACTGCGGCAGGATGGTGGCGGGAAAGCTCGTGACCTCGATGTCGGTCTTGAACGAGGACGACACCATCCAGAAGAAGGGCAGCAGGTTGTAGAGCGCCATCGCGGCCAGCGCCGCGTAGATGCCGAGCCAGCGCGCGAAGCCGCCGCCGCTCTCGTCGTGGGTGCGCATCACTTGTCCTCCTTGAGCGTGAGCCGCACGTAGGGCACCGCGAGCACCATCAGGATGGCCGCGAGCACGACCGCGATCGACGAGGCATAGGCGGTGTCGAAGAACTGGAAGTAGTTCTTGTAGACCTGCAGCGAGAGGTTCTGCGTGGCGTAGCCGGGGCCGCCGCCGGTCATGCCGTAGACCATGCCGAACAGCCGGCATTCCCAGATCGCGTCGAGCACCACCGCCAGCAGGATCATGGTGCGCAGGTTGGGCAGCGTGATGTGGCGGAACTTCTTCCAGGCGCCGGCGCCGTCGATCTCGGCCGCCTCGTACTGGTCGCGCGGTATCGCCTGCAGGCCGGCCAGCAGGATCAGCATCACGTAGGGATAGCCGCGCCAGGTCTCGGCCATGATCACCGACAGCAGCGACAGCGAGGGATCGCCGAGCCAGTCGATCGGGCCGGGCAGGTCGAGCCGCTGCATCACGGCGTTGATGCCGCCGGTGAGCGTGTCGAAGATGAAGCGGAAGATCAGCCCGCCGATCACGTCGGGCATGGTCCACGGCAGGATCGCGATCACGCGGAACAGCCAGCGCGCCTTCATGTCGAGGTTGAGCAGCATCGCCACGCCCAGCCCGAGCACGAGGTGCAGGCTCACGACGGTGCCGACGAACAGCGCGGTGTTGAACAGGGTGCGCGCGAACTCGGCATCGCCCAGCAGCCGCCGGTAGGCGCCCAGGCCCATCGGCGCGCTGCCGCCGGCGCCGAAGCTCTGGAACACCGAGGCGATGGCCGGGAACCCCAGGATCACCACCATCAGCACCACGGCGGGCATGACAAAGGCATAGCCCGCGCCGCGGGACTCGTCGGACATCGTCGGTTCCTTCGCTTGAACGCCCGGGGGCTTACTGCTTGAGCAGCGCTTCGATCTGCTGGTGGGCGTCGGCCAGCGCCTGCTCGCGCGGCTTCGAGCCCGCCACCGCGGCCTGCAGGTTCTGGCGGAAGATCTCCAGCGCCTGCGGCCACTTCGGCGTCTGCGGCAGGAAGGCGCCGTGCGCGATCTCGGCCGCGACGATGCGCGCCGATTCGCTGTTGGCGATCTTGTCGTAGCCCTCGTTCACGCTCTTGCGCGACGACAGCATGTTGTTGTCGTCGAACCATTTCTTCATGCTCGCGCTGTCGGTCAGGTACTTCGCGAGCTTCCAGGCTTCCTCGGGATGCTTGCTGTTCTTGCCGACGAAGATCGACTTCTGGAACAGCGTGGTGCGCACCTGCTTGCTGCTGCCGGCCGGCTGCGGCATCGGCGCCATCGCCAGCACGTTCCAGCCGTCGAGCTGCGGGTTCATCGCGCTGACCTCGGGGTAGCTCCAGGTGGTGCCGATCTTCATCGCCACGGTGCGATTGGCCAGCAGCCGGCGCGAGCCGTTGGCGTCGACCTGCGCGGCGCCGGGCGGCACCGACTTGTCGACCAGGATCAGGTCGACGATGAAGTTGAAGGCCGCCTTGGCCTCGGGCGTGTCGAGCGCCGAATGCTGGCCGTCGGGCGTGATGAAGTCGGCGCCGAAGCCGCGCAGGATCGACGACACGCGCAGGTCGAAGCCGGCCGGCGCGAGCACCACCGAG
This sequence comes from Variovorax sp. PDC80, assembly GCF_900115375.1. NCBI lineage: Bacteria > Pseudomonadati > Pseudomonadota > Betaproteobacteria > Burkholderiales > Comamonadaceae > Variovorax > Variovorax sp. PDC80. The sequence goes on from NZ_FOWG01000006.1 coordinate 293,663, forward strand.
AAGCCCCAGCGGTCGATCGCCGAGCCGCCGGTCGATGAGCGCGTGAGCTTCTTCGCGGCGGCGCGAAACTCGTCCCAGGTCTTGGGCGGCCCGGCCACGCCGGCCTCGGCGAACAGCTTCTTGTTGTAGACCAGGGTCATCGCGACGGTGTTCATCGGGATGCCCCAGGTCTTGCCGGTGACGGTGACCGGCAGCAGCGAGTTCGGATAGAAGTCGGCCAGGAAGTTGCCGCCTTCCTTCTGGATGTAGGGCGTGAGATCGCGCACCCAGCCCTCGGCGATGTACTGGCGCACCGGGTTGGCGTCGAGCGCGAACACATCGGGGCCTTCGCCCGCGCGGATCGCGGTGCTGTACTTCACGTCGCGCTGCGCCAGCGGAACCGGCTCGCGCTTGACCTTGATGCCGGGGTTGGCCTTCTCGAAGGCGTCGATCACGCCGTTGAGCGACTTGCCCCAGACGTCCTGCGCGAGCTGCCAGTCCGAATAGGTGATCGTGACATCGGCATGCGCCGACATGGCCGCGGCCATGCCCGCACCCGCCACCATGGCCCGCAGCAGATGCGCGGCCCGCAGGGATAGCTTCATTTCTTGTCTCCGGTTTCCGAGGTTGTCGCTCATGACGCCTTCTTCGTGGCGTTCTGGGATACTAGTATACCAGTTGAGCCAAATCAAGTTCTTTCGCGATCGGCCGGCCCATAATCGGCCGCGATCCCACTTTCCGAACAAGATGAATGCGCCTTTGCTGAAGCCCGCGCTGAAGATGCCGCCGCGCGAAAGCACCAGCCAGCAGGTCTACGAACTGCTGCGCACCGCCATCGTCAATGCCACGCTGGCGCCGGGCCGCGCGATCTCGGAGATCGAGATGGCGAACCAGCTCGAGGTGAGCCGCACGCCGGTGCGCGAATCGTTCCGCCGGCTGGCCGCCGAAGGCTTTCTCAAGGTGGTGCCGCAGGTGGGCACCGTGGTCTCGAAAATGAGCCGGCGCGAGCTGATGGACGCGCTGTTCATCCGCGAGTCGATCGAATGCGCGGCTGCGCGCCTGGCCGTGAAGGCGCCGCTCGAGGAGCGCGAGGCGCTGCACCGGCTGATGCTGCGCCAGCGCGCGGCGGTCGACCGCGGCGACATCGAGGAGGGACTGAACAAGGACGAGGACCTGCACCGCGGGCTGATCGACCTGTCGGGCCATCCGCGTGCCTGGGAGCCGGTGCGCCAGGCCCGCGCTCACATGGAGCGCGTGCGCCGCATGGCGATTCCCGAACTGCAGAGCAACATCAAGGCCGCCGAGCAGCACGAGCGCATCGCCGCGGCGCTGGTGGCGGCCGATACCGAGGTGCTGGTGAGGGAACTGCAGGCGCACATCCGGCTGATCGAAGGGTTCATCGAGGGCATCTCGGCGCGGTACCCGGACTACTTCGAGGACTGAAGCGCACCAATGAAACGCGCAAAAAAACACCCGCCGAAGCGGGTGTATCCCTTGCGGGCCCAGAGGGAGGTTCTTCTTGCTCTTCTTGGCACCCTGGTGCGTGACAGCGACGCCATGTTCGATGCGAAGCCGTAAGAGACGCGTCAGCCTTTGGGAGGCAGCGCGTGTAGGCCATTGCAAAAATCGTGAAGAATTGCTCAGAATTATTCATATGGGATGCCGAAAAGCCCGCCCTCCCATAGAAATGTCGGTGTCGTCTGACGTGAGATGACTGTTTCAGGCTCGAACATCCTTGTGTCCGGCCGTTCCTCCCTCGGCTGGGCGCCTAGTGTGTGACAGCAACTTAGGCTTCGCGCCCGGCCTCGTGCCGGGCGCTTTTCTTTGTGCCGCCCGATCCGGTCCTCGAGTCCACGTAAAGCTTGTGTGAAACCGTGCCAATAAGAATCATTCTTATTAAAATGATTTCAATAGTGTTACAGCCGAGGATCAGGCATGGACAAGTTCATGGCACGTGCCGAGTGCGAATGGCTCGCACAGTTTTTTCCGGATTCGGGGGCGGACACCGCGCCCGCGCCGCTGAGCCAGCGCGGGAACGTCCCTCCCAAGCAAGAGGCCGCCACAAGCCGCGCGCCCTGGCATCGGGCGATCCGGTCGTCGGTCGCGCGCGTGCTGCGCCCCGGCGCGCCCAAGGCCGGCGCCTGAGCCGGTGCCGGCCCGGCGCTGAGCTCAGCGCCGACGCAAGGCCCGGCTCAGATGCGGGTCCGCTTCCTCGTCGTCGGGCGCGTCCGCACCCAGGCTGACTTCCACGGTGTGGAGGTGGCTGCGCAGCAGCGCCAGCGCTTCCTCGGTCGATCCGCTTTCGATCAGGGCGATCAATTGCGCATGCTCGTCCTGCAGGCATTCGGTGTGCTTGTCGTATTCGTGCTGGTAGAGCAGCAGGATCAGCGCGATCCGCCCGACCAGTTGATCGAGCGTCTGCGCGAGCAGGTCGTTGCCCGCGAGCCGCGCGAGCAGCACGTGGAATCCCGCGCCGAGCCGGCGCACCTCTTCCATGTCGTTGCCCACGCGCGCCGCGCGCTCCTGCTTGACGTGCGCGCGCAGCGCCGCCAGGTCCTTCTTGCTATGGGCCTGCGACAGCTTCTCCAGTGAGTGGCGCTCGATCGCCCAGCGCAGATCGAAGGTGTCGCGCGCTTCCTTCGGCGTGGGCTTGGCCACCGAAGCGATCTTGCCCGGCGTGAGGTCCACCAGCCCCTCGCGCGCCAGGCTCTGGAGCGCCTGTCGCACCACCGTGCGACTCACGCCGTAGAGCTTGCCCAGGCTCACTTCGCGCAGCTGCGTGCCCGGCAGCAGGCGGTGGGCAGCGACGGCCTCCCGGATGCTGTCGCTGATCTCTTCGTTCTTGGTAGACATGGTCCGGGATTGTAATTAGACTGAATCGGTATACCGATATAGAGTACTGATTCAGAATTCAGACTGCCCCAACCACCCTCGAGGACAACGCCCCATGATCGAATTTCGCCCGGCTGTCGCAGCCTTCGCGGCCTTCTTCTGCGCCGCACCCACGTTCGCGGCCGAGCCGCTCCAGATCGGCTTCGTCTATCAAAGCCCCGTCTCCGACGTCGGCTGGGTGGCCGTCCACGAAAGCGCGCGCAAGCAGCTCGAGAAGGAATTCGGCAACCGCATCAAGACCCAGGTGGTGCAGGACGTGAAGGCCGGCCCCGACGGCGCGCGCGTGATCCGCGAGCTGGTCGGCAACGGGGCGGGGCTGATGGTGCTCGGCAGCTTCGGCTACATGAACGACGGCCTGAAGGCGGCCGCCGAGAACCCCAAGGTCAATTTCGTCCACGCCAGCGGCTTCAGGCAGGCCGCCAACTTCGGCACCTACAACGCGCGCTGGTACGAGGCCGCCTATGTGGCCGGCCTGGTGGCGGGCAAGGTCACGAAGTCGAACAAGCTCGGCTACGTGGGCGCGCTGCCGATCCCCGACGTGGTCTCGACCATCAACGCCTTCGCGCTCGGCGCGCAGAAGAGCAATCCCGCCGCCAAGGTGTCGGTGGTGTGGGTCAACGAGTGGTTCAACCCCGGCAGCGAGCGCGATGCCGCCAACACGCTGATGCAGCAGGGCGCGGACGTGATCGGCTCCGGCTTCCAGGACAACCCCGCCGTGCTGCAGGCGGCCGAGGCCAAGGGCGTCTGGTCGATCGGCATGTTCTCCGACCATCGCAAGTCCGCGCCGCAGAAGCTGCTGACCTCGCTCACGCACGACTGGACGCCCTACCTGCGCCAGGCCGTGCAGGACACGCTCGACGGCAAGTTCAAGGGCACGGCCTATGCCGCGACCCTGGCCAATGGCGGCGTGAGCCTCGCGGACTGGAACCCCGGCGTGCCGGCCGACGTGGTCCAGATGGCGAAGCAGGCGCGCGCCGACATCGTGGCCGGCAAGCTCAAGGTCTTCGCCGGCCCGCTCAAGGACAACACGGGCAAGCAGCGCGCGGCGCCGGGTGCCTCGCTGCCCGATTCGGACATCGCCGGCATGAACTGGTTCGTCGAGGGCATCCAGGGCGCGATCCCGCGTTGAGGCCCGGCCATGAACCAGACCGCAGACACAGCGGCGACCTCCGCCGACTGGTTTCCCGTGGAGTTCTCGCGCAACCTGCTGCCGGGACAGGTGCTGCAGTCCACGCTGCTCGGCCATGAACTGGCCCTGTGGCGATCGGCCTCGGGCGCGATGGAGGTGTGGGAGAACCGCTGCCCGCACCGCAGCGTGCGACTCAGCCTCGGCTTCGTCGTCGGGGAAGAACTGGTCTGCCGCTACCACGGCTGGCGCTATGGCCGCGACGGCCACTGCGTGTCGGTGCCTTCGTCGCCGAAGGACGCGAGCCCGCCTGCCGCCTGCGCGCGGACCTACCTCAGCCGCGAGAGCGACGGCATCGTCTGGGCCAGCCTCGCGCGCATGCCGGCCGGCTATCCGCCGCGCCTCTGCGAGGGCCTCGTGCCGTCGCGCAGCTTCACGGTCGACCTCGATGCCGGCACCTTCGCGCTGCAGGCCGAACGCGCGGGCTGGTTGCAAGGGCAGAGCACTTGCGTCTGGCAGGAAGGCGCGTTGGCCCTGCTGATCCAGCCGCTGCTGCCCGACACCTCGATCGTCCACCTGCTCGTCGCGCGCGGTTCATCGAGCCTCGACAAGCAACGGGCCATCGAAAGCATCAAGACGCACATCGCGCAATGGACGGCCGAGGCCCGCGCCCCGAGGGAGACCGAACATGCCTGACACCATCGATCCCGCGATCGCGGCCGACTGGCTCGCCATCGGCGACAGCCTGGGCCTCGCGCCCGGCACGGGCCGGCGCACGCGCCTGCTGGGCCACGACCTGCAAGTGCGCCGCCAGCCCGACGGCGCGCTCGAGGCCTGGTTCGAGGCCGAACCCACGAGGCCTTGCCACGCCACCGACCACTGCGGCTTCATCCTGCTGTGCCTCGGCGACGAGCCCAGGCCACTGTTCGAACTGACGGCCTTCGCGAACCCCGCGCGCCGCTTCCTCTACATGGGCGGCTTCGGCATCCACAGCGGCCCGCTGCGGGTGGTGGAGAACTTCCTCGACATGGCGCACTTCCCCTTCGTCCATGCCCACATCCTCGGATCGGAAGAGGCGACCGAAGTGCGCGGCTACGAGGTCGAGCTAGACGCCCGTCAGGAACTCTGGGCCCGCGACTGCAAGTTCATCCAGCCGCTGGCCTCGGCGGATGCAAAGGGCGGAGCGGACGTCGACTACGTCTACCGCGTCGTCAATCCGTTTTCGCCGATGCTCTACAAGCATCCGGCGGGCCGTTCGGCCGAGCTCGCCGACATCATCTTCCTGTTCATCCAGCCCACCGACGAAGAGCGCTGCATCGCGCACTTCGCGATCAGCCTGTTCGATGTCGAAAGCTCGAGTGGCGAAATCATGGCCTTCCAGCAGAACATCCTCGGGCAGGACAAGCCGATCCTCGAGAACCACGTCCACAAGAAGCTGCCGCTCGATCCGCGCATCGAAGTGCCTTCGCGCGCCGATGCGGCCTCGAGCACCTTTCGCCGCTGGCTGCGCGACATCCATCTGCGCTGGGGCATCGAAGCGCAGAGCACCGAGCCAAGGCCGCGGCTCAGCGTGGAGGTGGCGGGAAAAAGAACCGTGGCGCAGGACATCGTCGAGTTCAGGCTGCGCTCGCCGCGCCGCGGACCGTTGCCGAGCGCCACCGCGGGCTCGCACCTCGACGTGCACCTGCCGAACGGCCAGATCCGCCAGTACTCGGTCTGCGGCCAGGACGACGAGGGCTACACCATCGCCGTCAAGCGCGAGGCCGATTCGCGCGGCGGTTCCATCGCCTTGCACGAGTCGGTGCAGGCCGGCATGCAGCTCGAGATCGGACTGCCCAAGAACAACTTCCGGCTCGACCCGCGCATCGAACACGCGGTGCTGATCGCGGGCGGCATCGGCATCACGCCGATTCTCGCGATGGCGCGCGATCTAGTGGCAAGGGGAAAGCGGCTGGCTCTGCACTACTTCTGCCGCTCGGCCGAGCATGCCGCGTACCGTGCCGAGCTCGAGGCACTGCTGGGAATGAACCTGCATCTGCACCTGGGCCTGTCGCCGCAACAGACCGAAGACCACGTACGGCAGGCACTGCAAGCCGGTGGCGACGCGCATGCCTTCGCCTGCGGGCCCACACCGCTGATGCAGTGCATCGAGCGCGTCGCGGCAGAACTCCATTGGCCCGCCGATCGCGTGCACTTCGAATACTTCCGGCGCACCACGCCTGTCGAGGCCTGCGGCCCCGCCTTCACCGTCGAACTCGCGCGCAGCGGCCGCCGCGTGCAGGTTGCGAGCGACACCACCATCGTCGAAGCACTGCGCGCCATCGACATCCACCTCGACACCAGCTGCGAACAGGGCGTCTGCGGCACCTGCCTGTGCACCGTCATCGACGGCCAGCCCGACCATCGCGACCAGTACCTGAGCACGGGCGAGAAGGCGTCCCACATGCAGATGCTGCCTTGCGTCTCGCGGTCGCGTTCGGCGACGCTGGTGCTCGATCTCTGAGGGCTGGCGATGATCAAGCTCTACAACGAACAGATGTCCGGCAACTGCTACAAGCTGCGGCTCTTCATGGCGCTGCTCGGCATCGCCCATGAGCGCGTGCCGGTCAACTTCCATCCCGGACGCGAACACAAGCAGGCCGAATTCCTCGCGCTCAATCCCTTCGGCCAGTTGCCGGTGATCGACGACGACGGCTTCGTGCTGCGCGACGCGCAGGCCATCCTCGTCTACCTCGCGAGCATCCACGACAGCATGGGCACCTGGTTCCCCGCCGATCCGCAGCGTCGCGCCCAGGTCATGCTGTGGCTCACCGTGGCCGAGGACATCACGCGCAGTGCCTCGGCCGCGCGCCTGCACGATGCCTTCGGCTATGACTTCGACGCACCGGCCTGCCGCGCGGCCGCGCACAAGCTGTTCGCGCACATCGAAGACCACCTGGGCGACCGCGAGGCCGCGGGCGAGGGCTGGCTGGTCGGCGCCACGCCCACGCTCGCCGACATCGCCTGCTTCCCCTACATCGCGCTCGCGCCCGAGGGCGGCATCGCATTGACGCGCTATCCCGCGCTCAGGCGCTGGATCGCACGCGTCAAGTCGATTCCCGGCTTCATCGGCATGCCCGGCATCTTCGCGCTCGGCATCGACGCCGAAGCCTCCTGATGCGTCGCGGGATGCCCCGCTGATTCGCCTCAAAAAACCTCATCCCGGTCGATTGGTCCGGGTCGCCGCGTCCCTTAACCTCGGTCGCGAGGCAGCAAAGCACTGCCTCGATTCGACCCAGGACAGGAGACAAGCCATGACCCCAACGAGCGCGACCGCCGCGCCGGCCGCCGATGCACGCGGCTTCGAACCCGACGCGCCGATCCGTTGCCGCGATTTCCGCATCGGTGCCATCGGCGCCGGCTTCATCATGGCGGACGTGCAGCTCGCGGCCTACCGCGAGGCCGGCTTCCCCGTGGTGGCGATCGCCTCGCGCACCCGTTCCAAGGCAGCCGATGTGGCGCAGCGCTGGAATATCCCCACGGTGCACGACACGCCCGAGGCGTTGATCCGCGATCCGCAGGTTCAGATCGTCGATATCGCCTTTCCGCCCGACCGCCAGCCCGAGCTGATCCGCCTCGCGCTCGCGCAGCCGCACGTGAAGGCGGTGCTCGCGCAGAAGCCGCTGGCGCTCGACCTCGACACGGCGCGCGCGCTGGCCGAGGAGGCGCGCGCGGCCGGCAAGCCGCTGTCGGTGAACCAGAACATGCGCTTCGACCAGTCGATGCGCGTGCTCAAGCAACTGCTCGACCGCGGGGAACTCGGCACGCCGGTGCTCGCCACCATCGAGATGCGCGCCATCCCGCACTGGCAGGAGTTCCTGCGCGGCTACGGCCGCCTCACGCTGGCCAACATGAGCGTGCATCACCTCGACGTGCTGCGCTTCCTGTTCGGCGAGCCCGAGGACATCTACACCGCCGCGCGGCCCGATCCGCGCACCGGCTTCGAACACAGCGACGGCATCGTCTGCTCGACCCTGCGCTTTCGCAGCGGCGTGATGGCGCTCAGCATGGAGGACGTCTGGACCGGCCCGCATGGCGAGGGCTTCGATGCCGGCATCTTCATCAAGTGGCGCGTCGAGGGCACCGAGGGCGTGGCCGAAGGCACGATCGGCTGGCCCGACTATCCCGAAGGCAGCCCGAGCACGCTGCGCTACAGCTCGCGCCACGGCACGGACGGCCAATGGGTCGAACCGAGCTGGTCCACGCGCTGGTTCCCGCAGGCCTTCGCGGGCGTGATGGAACAGCTGCAATGGGCGCTCGCCCAGGGCGAGGCGCCGATGCTCGACGTCGCCGACAACGTGAAGACCATGGCGCTGGTCGAAGCCGGCTACCGCTCGCTCGCCGAGCGGCGCGCCGTGCCGCTGGCCGAGTTCGGCGTCTGAGCTGCGCGCTTTCCCCGCATCCCCACCCACAACCCATCGGAGACAACCCATGATCCAAGTCGGCATCTTCAGCGGCTACTTCCCCTATGCCCTCGAGGAGTCCGCGCGCCGCATCAAGGCGCAGGGCTTCAACACCGTGCAGCTCGACCTCGCGTTCAAGGACATCGACTTCTCCACGCCCGAGGCCATCACGCGCGAGAAGTGCCACCGCGTGCGCGACACCTTCCGCCGCCACGACCTGCCGATCAGCTGCATGTCGGCGTACACGAACATCGTTCACCCCGATGCCGGCGAGCGCAAGCGCCGCAACGACTACCTCAAGGCCACGCTGCGCCATGCGCGCGACTGCGGCACGCCCTACGTGATCAGCGAGACCGGCACCGTCAACCCCGACAGCGACTGGTCCTCGCATCCCGACAACAAGAGCGAGCGTGCCTACGCCGACTGCGTGAAGGTGGTGCGCGAGCTCGCGCAGGAGGCGCACGACCACGGCGCGGTGTTCCTGGTCGAGACCTACGTGAACAACATCATCGGTTCGGTCGAGGAGACGCTGCGCCTGTTCGCCGACGTCAACCATCCGGGCCTGGGCCTGCTGATGGACCCGACCAACTACTTCGAGACCCACAACATCGACCGGATGGACCAGGTGCTCAACCAGATGTTCGACGCGCTCGGCGACAAGGTCCGCATCGCGCATGCCAAGGACGTGAAGCGCGCCGCCGGCGACGACAAGAGCGAGAAGTTCGCCGACATCGACGCCTCCGAAGCGCACCAGTTCCGCGGCGTGGGCGAGATCGAGCTGCCGGCGCCGGGCCTGGGCGCGCTGAACTACGACCTCTACCTCAAGCGGCTCGCGCAGCACCATCCCAACATCCCGATCATCATCGAGCACCTCGACGAATCGGACGTGCCGCGCGCCAAGCGCTTCCTCGACGACAAGCTGCTGGAGGCCGGCGCGTGACCCAGCTCCACGGCCGCCACTGGACCCGGCGCGAGTTGCGCGAACACGCGGGCACGCTTGCGCAGTTCGCGGGCGTGCGACTGGTGACGCTGGGCGACGGCGTGGAACGCGGCATCCGCTGCCTCGAGTTCCGCACCGGCACCGGCTTCGCGTTCCAGGTGCTGGTCGACCGCGCGATGGACGTGGGCGCCTGCGAATACCGCGGCGCCGCCATCGGCTGGCAATCGCCTACGGGCTTCCGGCATCCGGGGCTGCACGAGAACGCGGACGAGGGCGGCCTCGGCTGGCTGCGCTCCTTCTCGGGCCTGCTCGTGACCTGCGGCCTCGACCACACGCTGTTCATGGACAGCGACCCGGCCGGCCACTACCACTACACGCCGCGCAAGAGCGTCGACAGCGGCCTGCACGGCCGCATCGCGAATATTCCCGCGCGGCTCACCGGCTACGGCGAGCGCTGGGAGGGCGACGACTGCATCCTCTGGTGCGAGGGCGTGGTGCAGCAGTCGGCCGTGTTCGGCGAGGACCTGCACCTGGTGCGGCGCATCAAGGCGCGCGTGGGCGATCACGGCTTCACGCTGCACGACCGCGTGGTCAACCACGGCTTCTACCGCACGCCGCACATGTTCTGCTACCACATCAACGCCGGCCATCCGGTGCTCGACGAGGGCAGCCGCTACATCGCGCCGATCCGCCACACGCCCTGGGCCGCGCATGCCGATGCATTGCGCAAGCAATCGGTGGGCTACCGCACCCAGCCCGGACCGCAAGCCGACTTCCACGAGCAGGTCTACGAGCATGCGATGGCGGCCGATGCGCAAGGGCGCATCCCGGTCGCGCTGGTCAACGAGGGCTTCGACGGCGGCCGTGGCATCGGCCTCGCGGTCGAGGTCAACCGCGACGAGTTCCCGTGCCAGTTCCAGTGGCAGAACTACCAGCGCGGCCAGTACGCGATGGGCATCGAGCCGAGCACCAACCACGTGCTGGGCAAGCCCTTCGCACGCGAACGCGGCGAACTGATCTGGCTCGAGCATGGCGACGAGCGCCGCTACACCACGCGCTTCTCGGTGCTCGACGGGCGCGGCGAGATCGCGGCCTTCGAGGAGCGCGTGCGCGCCATCTGCGCGCAGCCCGCCGACGAGTACCCGGCCATCACCGGCCGCTGGGACTGAGGCGCGAAGAAGATGGGCGAGCCGGTGCGGACATCGCGGCAGGGCGTCTCGTTGCGCGGAATACTCGGCGACATGAAGACGAAGACATCGACGCCCTCCGCCGAGGCCCCCGGCCGCTCGCGCCTGGCCGACGTCGCGCGCGTGGCCGGCGTTTCGAAGGCCACGGCCGACCGCGCGCTGCATGCGCGCAAGGGCGTGCGCTCGGCCACGGTGCAGCGTGTGGTGCGCGCGGCCGCGCAGCTGGGCTACCTGCCCGACGAGAGCCTGCACCAGGTGCTGCGCCCCAGGCCGATGGAGCTGATCTTCCTGCTGCCGGCCGGCACCAACCAGTTCATCCGCATGCTCGGCGACTACGTGGGCATCGTCGAGAAGCAGCTCGAGCCCTTCAACGTGCGCTGCCGCCGCGTCGAGATCGAGGGCTTCGATGCCGAGGTGCTGGCCGCGCGGCTGCTGCGCCATGGCCGGCAATGCGACGGCATCGCCTTCGTGCCGCTCGAGCATCCGGCGGTGCGCGAGGCCGTCGCCACGCTGGCCGACCAGGGCGTGCACCTGCTCACGCTGCTGTCGGACCTGCCGGGCTCGCGGCGCGCCGCCTATGTGGGCATCGACAACCATGCGGCCGGCCGCACCGCGGGCTATCTCATGGGCCGCATGCTCGACCGCAAGTCGGGCAAGGTCGGCCTGATCGCGGGCAGCCTCAGCTACCGCGGCCACGAGGAGCGCGAGGTCGGCTTCCTGCAGGTGCTGGCCGAGCAGTTCCCGGGGCTGCGCGTGGTGGGCCTGCGCGAGGGCCACGACGACGTGGCGCAGAACTACCGCCAGGCGCGCACCTTGCTGCGCCAGCATGCCGACCTGGTGGCCCTCTACAACATCGGCGGCGCCTCCGAAGGCATCGGCCGCGCGCTCAAGGAGGCGGGCCTCGACCGCAAGGTGGTCTTCATCGGCCACGAGATCACGCCCGACACCCGCGCCATGCTGATCGACGGCACGCTCGACGCGGCCATCAACCAGAACCCGCAGACCGAGGTGATGAACTGCGTGCGCATCTTCGCCAACCTGCGCGCGGGCCGCGATGCGCTCGCGGGCGTGGAGCCGGTGCGCGCCGGCATCGCGGTGCGCGAGAACCTGCCCTGACCCTCCTTTCCTCCCACGACTTCAAAAGACACGACACGACCATGGACATGACAGGCAAGAAGGTGCTGGTGACCGGCGCCGCCGGCGGACTCGGCACCAGCATCTGCTGGGCTTTCGCGCGCGCGGGCGCGCAGGTGCTGGCGCTGGACATCGATCCGGCCAAGGGCGAGCGCCTGGTCGCGGCCGGGGAGGGCGAGGGCGCCGAGGTGCGCGCGCGGCTGCGCTTCGTGCAGGGCGACCTCGCCGACCTCGGCGCGCTCGCGGCGCAGCTGGCCGCGCTGTTCGAGGCCCAGGGCGGCGTCGACGTGCTGATCAACAACGCCGCCATCTATCCCTCGCGCAGCATCGAGGAGTTCAGCATCGAGGAGCATCGCCGCGTGCAGGGCGTGAACGTCGACGCGGCGCTGGTCTGCGTGCAGGCCGCGCTGCCGCACATGAAGCGCCAGCGCTTCGGCCGCATCGTCAACGTCGTCAGCATCACGATGTACGGCGGCTGGTCGCTGCTGCTGCCCTACGTCACTTCCAAGGGCGCGCTGCTGGGCATGACGCGCGCGATGGCGCGCGAGCTCGGACCGCACGGCATCACGGTCAACGCGGTGTCGCCGGGCGCCTTCCCGACCGATGCCGAGAAGATCCATCCCGACCCCGAGGGCTACGAGCGCTTCGTGCTCGAGCACCAGTCGGTCAAGCGCCGCGGCGCGCCCGACGACATCGCGAACGCGATGCTGTTCTTCGCGGCCGAGGGCAGCGGCTTCATCACCGGCCAGACGCTCAACGTCGATGGCGGCTGGGTGATGCAGTAGCCGCCGAAGCTCCGCCCTTTCACTCGACCTCTCGACCACCAGCTAGGGAAATCCCGTGATCGCAGCCATGGGCTGCAACGCTAAAGTCGTACTTGTTAGCGCTAACAGTTAGCGCTAATAATCTCGCCAACAACAGCGCGACGGCTTCGGCCGGACGCCTCGAATCCCACGGCAGGGCCTGCCGTCATCGGAGACAGACACACATGAAGCAACGCCTTTTCACCGGCCGCCGCGCGGCCCTCGCCGCGATCGCCATCGTTCCGGCCCTGCAGCTGCTCGCCGCGGGCAGCGCCCAGGCGCAGGCCGCCGGCAAGCAGGTCGTGACCTTCGCCGCATCGAGCTTCGCCGAGCCCGGCCGCGGCGAGAAGATGCGCGCCTGGATCGGCAAGTTCAACCAGAGCCAGGACAAGGTCGAGATCCAGCCGGTCACGATCCCGTTCTCGTCGTTTGCGAGCACCGTCTTCACGCAGATGGGCGGCAATGCCGGCCCCGACCTCGTGCGCTTCGACCTGCCCGAGTTCTATGCCGCGGTCGATGCCAAGCGCCTCGTGCCCATCGACGACGTGATCGCCGACGGCGCCTTCCCGCTCACCGGCCCCGACAAGTACATGAAGATCGGCGGCAAGCGCTACGGCGTGGTGTTCGAGGTCAGCAACTACGCGATGGTCTACAACAAGGCGCTGCTCAAGGGCACGCCGCCTTCGAACTTCGACGAGTTCCTGGCCGCCGCCAAGGCCGCGACCGCCGCCGGCAACTACGGCTACGCCTACCGCGCCACCATGGCCGAGCGCGGCGGCTTCTGGTATGACCTGTGCAACTACGTCTACGGTTTCGGCGGCCGCTGGTCCGACGAGCAGGGCAACCCGACCATCAACAGCGCCAAGGTGATCGAGGGCGTGGCGGCCTACAAGAAGGTCTACGACGCCGGCGCGATCCCCAAGGGCGCCGATGCCGCCACCTACCGGCGCATGTTCGCCGAGGGCAAGATCGCGATGCAGGTCGACAACGGCGGCGTGGCCGCCAACCTCGCGACCCAGGCCAAGGGCTTCGAGTTCGGTGCCGCGCCTTCGCCGTTCCCCACCAAGGCGCAGGGCATGATCCTGGCGCCGATCAGCATCAATGCCAACAGCAAGAACAAGGCCGCCGCCGGTGCCTTCCTGCAATGGATGCTGACGCCCGAGGCGCAGCGCGAGCTGCAGCTGATCCACGGCGCCTCGAGCGTCGCGATCGCCGTGCCGCGCTCGGCCGAGGAGGTCGCCAAGTGGCCCTGGATCTCGGTCTATGACCAGCAGACCGCCAACAGCGTGCCCGCGCTGCCGCAGGGCCTCGAGGTCAAGGCGCCCGAGATTCAGCAGATCGTGATCGAGCAGGTCATCAAGGTGCTGCAGGGTGGCGTCGATCCCGCCAAGGCGATGAACGACGCGCAGCAGACCGTGCTGAGCCGCGTGCTCAAGCGCTGAACCCGCGCCACATCCCGTGACGATGAACGCCACGCTGTCCTCCGCCGCCGCGGTGGCCCGCCGCGAGGGTGCGCGCCGCCGCGCGCGCCTCGACGGCCACCCGCTCGCGCCCTATGCGCTGGTGCTGCCGGCCACGCTCTACCTGCTCGTGTTCCAGGGCTATCCGCTGTTGCGCGAACTGGTGCTGAGCTTCACCTCGACCTCGCTGCTCGCGGCTTCGCAGGGCGAATGGGTTGGCCTGCAGAACTACGCCGACCTCTGGAACGATCCCGACTTCCACCGCGTGATCTTCACCACGCTGCTCTACACCGTGGCCTGCGTGGCCTCGGCGATCGGGCTGGGCCTGGCCTCGGCGCTGCTGCTCGACGCGCCGTTCCGCGGCCGCGGCATCGCGCGCGCCGCCGTCACCATCCCGTGGGCCGCGCCGCCGGTCGCGGTGGCGCTGATCTTCATCTGGATCTACAACGCCCAGTACGGCGTGTTCGGCCACACGCTGCGCTTCTTCGGCATCGCCGCGGGCAGCGAGAACTGGCTCGACAGCATGCAGCACGCCATGCCCGCGGTGCTGATCACCACCATCTGGCAGATCTTCCCGTTCGCCTCGGTGGTGCTGCTGGCTGCGTTGCAGGGCGTGCCTTCCGAGTTGCGCGAGGCGGCCGTGATGGACGGCGCCGACCGGCTCAGCGTGTTCAAGGCCGTGGTGTGGCCCACCATCCGGCCCTCGGTCGCACTGCTGGCGCTGTTCTCCACCATCTGGTCGCTGCGCCGCTTCGACCTGATCTGGCTGCTCACGCAGGGCGGGCCGGTGGGGGCCACCAACACGCTGGTGATCGACCTCTACCGGCGCGCCTTCGTCAACCACCACCTGGGCCAGGCCGCGGCCGTCGGCATGGTGGGCGTGGCGATCGCGCTGGCGGTGACGCTGGTGTACTTCCGTTACACCGCGCGCGCCGAACGCGAGGGAGAGCGCTGATGCACGCCGCCATGAGCCGACAGGCGCTGCGCATGCTCGCGGTGCTGGTGCTGCTGGGCGCCGCGGCCTTCCCCATCTACTGGATGCTGGTGACCTCGCTCACGCCGACCGAGGCGCTGTTCGCCGACCGGCCGCAACTGCTGCCGTCGCTGGGGCAACTGCCGGTGTATGCGAGCGTGTTCGCCATCAAGCCGGTGGCGAGTTGGCTCTTCAACAGCGCCTGCGTCGCGATCGGCACCACGGTGCTGAGCATCGCGCTGGCGGTGTTCCCGGCCTATGCGCTGTCGCGCTTCCGCTTCGGCGGCAAGGGCGCGATCGGCTTCGGGCTGTTCGCCACCCAGATGCTGCCCGAGGCGATGCTGGTGGTGCCGCTGTACGCGATCTTCGCGCAGATGCAGCTGCTCAACACCCTGAGCGGCCTGATCCTCGCGAACACCGCCTTCACCGTGCCGGTGATCACCTGGATCCTCAAGGGCGCCATCGACGGCGTGCCGATCGAGGTCGAGGAGGCCGCGCGCGTCGACGGCTGCTCGCGCATCGGCATCGTGCTGGGCGTGGTGGTGCCGCTGATCGCGCCCACGCTGGCCGCGGCCGCGGTGATCTCCTTCTTCCATGGCTGGAACGAGTACGTGTTCGCGCAGACGCTGATCACCGAGGAGCGTCTCCACACGGCCTCCGTCGGCCTGGCTGGCTTCATCGGCGAGCTCAGCACGCCGCTCGATGCCGTGATGGCGGTGGGCGTGATGTACACGCTGCCGGCCGTCATCTTCTATCTGATCGTGCAGCGCCACGTCGTCTCCGGCATGACGGCCGGCAGCGTCAAGGGCTGACCCCGAACCATCGAACCGAACACACAGCCATGGCTTCCATCAAGCTCCAGGACATCACCAAGAACTTCGCCGACAAGCATGTCGTCAAGGGCGTGTCGATCGACGTGCCCGACGGCGAATTCCTCGTGCTGCTCGGCCCCTCCGGTTGCGGCAAGTCGACCCTGCTGCGCATGCTCGCCGGGCTCGAGAGCATCAGCGGCGGCGAGATCCACATCAACGAGCGCCGCGTCGACGAACTGCCGCCGACCGAACGCGACATCGCCTTCGTGTTCCAGTCCTATGCGCTCTATCCGCACATGACGGTGCGGCGCAACATCGCGTTTCCGCTGATCATGCGGCAGCACCGCTGGTGGTTCCACATTCCGCTGCTCGGCGGCATGGCCAAGCGGCGCATCGAGCGCTCGCCGGCCGTCTCGCAGCTGGTGGAGCGCACCGCGCGCACGCTGGCGCTGACCGACTGGCTCGACAAGTACCCGCGCACGCTCTCGGGTGGCCAGCGCCAGCGCGTGGCGCTCGGCCGCGCGATGGTGCGCGAGCCGCAGGTGTTCCTGATGGACGAGCCGCTGTCGAACCTCGACGCCAAGCTGCGCACCACCATGCGCGCCGAGATCTCGAAGCTGCATCAGCGCGTGGGCGGCACCTTCGTCTACGTCACGCACGACCAGGTCGAGGCGATGACCATGGGCACGCGCATCGCGCTGCTCAAGGACGGCGTGGTGCAGCAGTTCGGCAGCCCGCGCGAGATCTACGAGGCGCCCGCCAACCTCTACGTGGCGCGCTTCATCGGCACGCCGCCGATGAACCTGCTGCAGGCCACGGTGAACGCCGACGGCAGCGCGCTCGCGCTCGGCGGCGAGGCCTCGATGCCGCTGCCCGCGCACCTGCGCGGCCTGGCCGCGCCCGGCGCCGCCGTGGTGCTCGGCCTGCGGCCAAATGCGCTGACGGTGGCGCGCGGCGGCCAGGGCCTGGCCGGGCGCATCGCGCTGGTCGAGCATGTCGGCGCCGAGTCGCTGGTGGCGGTCGCGCTCACCGACGCCCGCACGCTGCACGACGAGGAAGGCGCCGCGAGCGCCGACCTGATGGTCACGGTGCCGGGCTACACCGACCTCGCGAACGGCGACCCGGTCGCGGTCGGCTTCGATGCCGCGCAGGCCGTGCTGTTCGACGCCGCCACGGGCCGCAACCTCGCCGCCGCGCCGCGCGCGCACTGAATTCCTCCCACCCCTCATCGCCAACACACTCCATGAACAAATCCTCCGCCATCCTCGAAGGCTTCCGCGTCCTCGACTGCTCCATCGCCATGGCCGGCCCCTTCGCGGCCCAGCGCCTGGGCGACCTGGGCGCCGACGTCATCAAGGTCGAGCCGGTCGCCGGCGAATGGCAGCGCCACGTCTCGGCCGGCGGCGCGCGCGGCAACCGCATCAACGTCTCCTTCCTCTCGCTCAACCGCAACAAGCGCAGCCTCGCGGTCGACCTCAAGAGCGACGAGGGCCGCGACGCGCTCTACGAGCTGGTGCGCGGCTCCGACGTGTTCCTGCAGAACTACCGTCCCGGCGTGGCCGAGCGCCTGGGCGTGGACTACGCCACGCTGTCGAAGATCAACCCGCGGCTGGTCTACGTCTCGATGTCGGGCTACGGCGAGGACGGCCCCTACAAGCTCTGGCCCGGGCAGGACCTGCTGCTGCAGGCGATGAGCGGCGCCATGCTCTCCACCGGCCGCGCCGGCGAGCCGCCGTCGCCCGCGGGCCAGTACCTGGTCGACGCCATCACGGCCTCGACCGCCTTCGAGGCCGTGATCGCCGCGCTGCTGCACCGCGAGCGCAGCGGCGAGGGCCAGCTGGTGCAGGTCAACATGCTCGATGCCATCGTCGCGCTGCAGATGCAGGAGCTGTCGGTGTTCAGCGTGGCCGGCAAGCCGCAGGAGCGCACGGCCGAGCCCCATGCCCACGTCTACATCCGCGCGCCCTACGGCGTGTTCGCCACGCAGGACGGCTTCCTCGCGCTGGCCTTCCCGAAGATGGCGGCGCTCGCGCAGGCCATCGGCGCGCCGGTGCTGGCCGACTTCGACGACGAGCGCGACACCTTCGCGCGGCGCGACGAGATCTTCTCGATCACGCGCGAGAAGCTGCGCCACCGCAGCACCGCCGAGTGGCTCGCGGTGTTCCGCGCGGCCGACATCTGGGCCGGCCCGGTGTACGGCTATGCCGACGTCATGAACGATCCGCAGATCGTCCACAACGGCACCTTCGTCGAGTACGAGCATCCGACCGAAGGCAAGGTGAAGACGCCGGGCTTCCCGATCAAGTTCACGCGCACGCCCTCGAGCGTGCGCCGCGGCGCGCCGCTGGCGGGCCAGCACACGCGCGAGATCCTCGGCGAGCTGGGCTGGAGCACCGAGCGCATCGACGGCCTGCTCGCGGCCAAGGTGATCGGGGAAGAGACGCTGTGAGCGGCGCGCCGATCCAGGGCCTGACCTGGAACCATCCGCGCGGCTACGTCGCGCTCGAGCGCGCGGCCGAACGCGCGCGCGCCGAGGGCCTCGACCTGCGCTGGGAACGCCAGCCGCTCGAGGGCTTCGAGTCGCATCCGATCGAGGACCTGGCCGAGCGCTACGACCTGATCGTGCTCGACCATCCGCACATCGGCGACGCGGTGGCCGGCGACTGCCTGCAGCCGCTCGAATCGCTGTTCGCCGCCGACGATCTCGCGCGCTGGCGCGCGCAGAGCATCGGCCGCTCGTTCGACAGCTACCGCTATGCCGGCGTGCACTGGGCGCTGCCGCTCGATGCCGCCACGCAGGTGGCGGTGGCGCGCACCGATCGACTCGAGGGCGCGCTGCCGCGCAGCTGGACCGAGGTGCTCGCGCTGGCCGCGCGCCAGCCGGTGTGCCTGTCGCTGGCCGGCCCGCATGCCGCGCTCTCGCTGTTCAGCATGGCGGCCGCGCATGGCGACGCGCCCACGGGCAGCGAGCCCGGCCGCCTGTTCACGGGGCAGGGCGCCACCACGGCCTGGGAGCTGCTGTCGGAACTGCATGCGCTGGCCTTTCGCGGCTGGGCCGGGCTCAATCCGATCGGCATCCTCGATGCGATGTCGCGCGATGCGCAGGCCGTGTACTGCCCGCTGGTCTACGGCTACGTCAACTACGCGGTGGCCGGCGCCGGCGCGCAGCCGCTGCACTTCGCCGACGTGCCCGCGGGTTCGCACGGCCTCGGCTCGACGCTCGGCGGCACCGGCCTCGCGGTGAGCCGGCGCGCGACGGTCGGCGATGCGCTGCGCGCCCACCTCGTCGCGCTGATGAGTCCGGCGATGCAGGAAGACTTCATTCCCTTCGCCGACGGCCAGCCGAGCGCGCGCAGCGCCTGGAGCAACGAGCGCGTCAACGGTGCCTGGAACGGCTTCTTCGCGCAGACCCAGGCCACGCTCGAGGCCGCGATCGTGCGGCCGCGCCACCCGGGCTACATCCCGTTCCAGACCGCGGCCTCGGCGCTGGTGCGCGAGATGCTCGCCGACCGGCTCGCGGCCAGGGCCGCGCTCGAGCGGCTGCAGTCCCTCTACCAGGCCCACCGACCCGCGGACAGCGAAGTCTGAGCCCGTCTTCCCTTCTTCAGTCCACCTCCGCCATGAACCACATCCTCTTCGAGGTCCGCGACCAGGTCGCGACCCTGATCCTCAACCGCCCCGAGAAGCTCAACGCCGTCACGCCCGAGATGGCCGATGCGCTGGTCGCGCACGTGAAGGACTGCAACGCGCGCGCCGACGTGCGCGCCGTCGTCATCACGGGCGCCGGCGAGAAGGCCTTCTGCGCCGGCAGCGACATCGCCGAGCTCGACGGCTACGACACGCCCTGGACCTTCCGCAACCGGCCCGACTACTGCGACGCGATCCGCGCGCTGCGCAAGCCCGTGGTCTGCGCCATCAACGGCTATGCGCTCGGCGGCGGCCTCGAGACCGCCATGTCCTGCGACATCCGCATCGCGGCCGAGCACGCGCGCTTCGGCGCGCCCGAGGTCAAGCTCGGCTGGATCGGCGGCGGCGGCATGTCGTACATGCTCGCGCACAGCATCGGCGCCTCGAACACCGCGCTGATGCTGATGGGCGGCGATCCCGTCAGCGCGCAGCAGGCGCTGCAGTGGGGCCTGGTGAGCGAGCTGGTGCCGGCCACCGAGCTGCTGGCGCGCGCGCAGGCCATTGCCGCCACCATCGCGAGCCGCCCGCCGATCGCGGTCGAGACCGCCAAGGCCAACCTGCGCGCCGCCTATGCGATGCCGCTGGAGACCGCGATCCAGTACGAACGCGACCTGCAGACCGTGTGCTTCGCGACCGAGGACGCGAAGGAAGGCCGCGCGGCCTTCAAGGCGCGCCGTCCGGCCGTGTTCGAGGGGCGCTGAGATGCAGGCGATTCCCGACATGGTCGATGCCGCGGCCACGCTTCCCATCGATGCGGAGAAAGCGCTGCTCGTGGGCCGCGCCTGGTTGCCGGGCGAGCAGGGCGGCCCGACGCTGGTGACGGTGCGCGAAGGCCAGCTGGTCGACATCGGCGCGCTCGCGCCCACGGTCTCGGCGCTGCTCGAGCGCGAGGACGCGGCCGCCGCGGTGCGCGATGCCGAGGGCGTGCCGCTCGGCACGCTGGCCGACTGGCTCGCGAGCACCGCCGCGCACGGTCCCGATCCCGCGCGGCGCCATCTGCTCGCGCCCAACGACCTGCAGGTGGTGAAGGCGGCCGGCGTGACCTTCGCGGCCAGCATGGTCGAGCGCGTGATCGAGGAGCAGGCGCGCGGCGACGCGAGCCGCGCCGAGGCCGTGCGCCGCCAGGTGGTGGCCGTGGTCGGCGACGACCTCTCGGGCATCGTGCCGGGCTCGCCCGAGGCGATGCAGCTCAAGCAGGTGCTGCTCGCGCAGGGCCTGTGGTCGCAGTACCTCGAGGTCGGCATCGGACCCGACGCCGAGGTCTTCACCAAGGCCGCGCCGCTGGCCTCGGTGGGCACCGGCGTGCAGGTGGGCCTGCATCCGGGCTCGACCTGGAACAACCCCGAGCCCGAGGTCGTGCTGGCCGTCGACAGCCGCGGCCGGACCGTCGGTGCCGCGCTCGGCAACGACGTCAACCTGCGCGACTTCGAAGGCCGCAGCGCGCTGCTGCTGGGCAAGGCCAAGGACAACAACGCCTCGTGCGCCATCGGCCCGTTCATCCGCCTGTTCGACGCCCACTACGGCATCGACGACCTGCGCGCCACCGTGGTCGAGTTGCGCGTGGAAGGCGAGGACGGCTTCGTGCTCGAGGGCTCGAGCTCGATGGCGCGGATCAGCCGCGATCCGCTCGAGCTGGTGCGCCACGCCATGGGCGCGCACCACCAGTACCCCGACGGCATCCTGCTGTTCTGCGGCACCATGTTCGCGCCGATCCAGGACCGCGACGCGCCCGGCGCCGGCTTCACCCACCACGAGGGCGACCGCGTCGCCATCCGCGCCGAGCGGCTGGGCACGCTGTTCAACCGTGTCGGGCGCAGCGACCGCATTCCGCCGTGGACCTTCGGCATCGGCGCGCTGATGCGCAACCTCGCCGCGCGCGGGCGGCTTTGAGCGCGGCGGTGGCCGGGCGCGCTTGGCGGCAGAATCCGGGCCACCCATGACAGAACCCGAAAAAAGACAGGGCCGCCGCCGCTTCGGCACCAACTCCGTCACCATGGCCGACGTGGCCCAGGTGGCGGGCGTGTCGGCACAGACCGTGTCGCGCGTGCTGCGCGACCCCGAGGGCTGCACGCCGCAGACGCGCGAGCGCGTGGAGGCGGCGATCCGCAGCACCCGCTACGTGCAGAACCTCGCGGCCAGCCACCTGGCCTCGAACCGCAGCATGACGGTGGCCGCCGTGATCCCGCAGATCGCGGCCTCGGTCTTCGCCGAGACGCTGCAGGGCCTGTCGAACGTGCTGCTGCAGGCCGGCTACCAGGTGATCATCGGCCACACCGACTACAGCCACGAGCGCGAGGAGGCCGTGGTGCGCAGCCTGCTGGGCCGCCGTCCCGACGCCTTCTTCCTCGTCGGCACGCGCCACACCGACGCGGTGCGCGAGATGCTCGCGCGCGCCGCCATTCCCGTGGTCGAGAGCTGGGCCTGGACGCGCAAGCCCATCGACCAGCTCGTGGGCTTCTCGAACCAAGAGGCGCTGGCTGCGGCCGTGGCCTATGCGCAGCGCCGCGGCTACCGCCATCCCACCTTCGTGGGCGCCGCACGCCCCGGCGACGACCGCGCGCGCGAGCGCCTGGACGGCTACACCACCGGCATGGCGCGTCACTACCCGGGTCAGGCGCCGCGCAGCCTGGTGGTGGAGAACCTGCCCTACACCATGGGCAGCGGCAGCACCCTGCTCGAGGCCGCGCGCGCGCGTTTCCCCGACAGCGACCTGCTGCTGTTCTCGAGCGACCTGCTGGCCTCGGGCGCGCTGCTGGCCTGCCAGCGGCTGGGCATCGCGGTGCCGAAGCAGCTCGCGATCATGGGCTTCGGCGACTACGAGATCGCGCGCGAGCTCAACCCCGGCCTCACGACCATCGCGGTGCCGACCGTGCGCATGGGCGAGGAGGCCGCGCGCATGCTGGTGCAGCGGCTGCGCAGCGAGACGCCGGCGGCGCGCAAGCGCGACCTGGGTTTCGAGCTGATCGAGCGCGGGAGCGCCTGACGGGACCGCGCCCCGTGGGGGGCCATGAGAAAAGGGGCCGACCGTCGCCGGTCCGCCCCTTCTCGTCGTGCGCCGCGGCGCGAGCCGCGGTGCGCGATCAGCCCAGCAGGCCGTGCAGGATGTTGGCGACCGGGGTCACCACGTTGCCCACCGTGTGCTCGACCTGGCTGGTGATCGGGGTCACCACGTCGGCGACCACCGAGCCCACCGCGTGATCGACGTTCTCGACCACATTGGACACGGTCGCGACCACCGGGGCCGCCGCCGCGGTCGCGCCGGCCAGGATGTCGGTCACCGGGGCCAGGGCACCGGAGCCGGCGCTGGTCAGCGTATCGACCACCGGAGCGAGGGTGTCGCTCAGGCCGCTGGCGATCTCGGTCACCGGCTGCAGGATGTTGGCCACCGGACCGTCGCCGCCCAGCGCGCCGAGCAGGCTGCCGACGAGGCCGTCGTTGCCGAGCAGGCCACCCACCAGGCCACCGACCAGACCGTCGCTGCCCAGCAGGTTGCCCACCAGGCCGTCGTTGCCGAGCAGACCGCCGACCAGGCCGTCGTCGCCGAGGACGCCACCAAGCAGGCCGCCTTCGCCACCGCCGAGCACGCCACCCAGCAGGCCGCCGTCGCCCAGCACACCACCGAGCAGGCCGCCGTCACCGCCGAGCACGCCGCCCAGAAGGCCGTCGTCACCCAGGATGCCGCCGAGCAGACCGCCGTCGCCACCGAGCACGCCGCCCAGGAGGCCGTCGTCACCCAGGATGCCGCCGAGCAGGCCGCCGTCACCGCCGAGGACACCGCCCAGGAGGCCATCGTCACCCAGGATGCCGCCGAGCAGGCCGCCGTCACCGCCGAGCACGCCGCCCAGCAGGCCATCGTCACCCAGGATGCCGCCGAGCAGGCCACCTTCGCCACCGAGCACGCCGCCCAGAAGGCCACCGTCGCCCAGGACGCCACCGAGCAGGCCGCCGTCGCCACCGAGCACGCCGCCCAGCAGGCCGTCGTCGCCGAGGATGCTGCCGAGCAGGCCACCGTCACCGCCGAGCAGACCGCCCAGCAGGCCATCGTCACCGAGGATGCCGCCGAGCAGGCCGCCTTCGCCACCCAGCAGACCGCCGAGCAGGCCACCGTCGGCCGGCGCATCGGCCGCGACCATCAGGCTGGCCGAGGCGCTGGCATCGGCACCACCGCCGAGCAGGCCGCCCAGCAGACCGCCGAGAAGGCCGTCATCGCCGAGGATGCCGCCGAGCAGGCCACCGTCGCCACCGAGCACGCCGCCGAGCAGACCATCGTCACCCAGGATGCCACCGAGCAGGCCATCGTCACCCAGGATGCCACCGAGCAGGCCATCGTCGCCGAGGACGCCACCCAGGAGGCCGCCGTCACCGCCGAGCAGACCGCCCAGCAGACCGTCGTCGCCCAGGACACCACCCAGGAGGCCACCGTCACCACCGAGCAGGCCGCCCAGCAGGCCGTCATCACCCAGGACGCCACCCAGGAGACCACCGTCGCCGCCGAGCAGACCGCCCAGCAGGCCGTCATCGCCTAGCACGCCACCCAGCAGGCCACCGTCGCCGCCGAGCAAACCGCCCAGCAAGCCGTCGTCACCCAGGACGCCACCCAGCAGGCCACCGTCACCGCCGAGCAGACCGCCCAGCAGACCGTCATCGCCGAGGACGCCACCCAGCAGGCCGCCGCCACCGCCGAGCAGGCCGCCCAGCAGACCGTCGTCGCCCAGGATGCCACCCAGCAGACCACCGTCGCCACCGAGCAGGCCGCCCAGCAGACCGTCGTCGCCCAGGACGCCACCCAGCAGACCGCCGTCACCACCGAGCAAGCCGCCCAGCAGGCCGTCGTCGCCCAGCACGCCACCCAGCAGACCACCGTCGCCGCCGAGCAAACCGCCCAGCAGACCGTCGTCACCCAGCACGCCACCCAGCAGGCCGCCGTCGCCGCCGAGCAAGTCACCCAGCAGGCCGTCGTCGCCCAGCACGCCACCCAGCAGACCACCGTCGCCGCCGAGCAGACCGCCCAGCAGGCCGTCGTCACCCAGCACGCCACCCAGCAGCCCATCGCCGCCGATCAGATTCGCCACGCCATCGGTCAGGAAGTCGACCTGCGTGCCCACCGCGCCCAGCAGTGCGTCGGTGGTACCGGCGCCCAGCAGCTGGTCGGTCAGCGGGCTCAGCAGGCCGCCCAGGCCGTCGGTGACCTGGCCCACGAGGTCGTCCACCGGATCCAGCACGTTCGGGTCGTTCGGCGTGAAGGTGTCGCCGAGCAGCGGGCCCAGCAGGCCGCTCACCGTATCGGTCAGGCTGTCGGTCAGGCCGACCACCGGGGCGAGCACGTCGCCCAGGCCGAGCTCGCCGAGCAGGCCGTCGTTGAGGCCGTCGACCAGGCCACCGACGATGCTGTCGGTCGGGTCGAGCAGTTGGGCACCGGTGCCGCCGCCGCCACCGCCGATGCCGCCGAGCACGCCGCCCAGCAAGCCACCGAGCAGACCGTCTTCACCGAGCAGGCCGCCCACGAGGCCGTCGCTGCCCAGCAGGCCGCCGACCAGGCCGTCGTCGCCGAGCAGGCTCGGCACCAGGCCGTCTTCACCCAGCACGCCGCCGAGGATGCCGCCTTCGCCGAGCAGGCCACCCAGCAGGCCGTCGTCGCCCAGCAGGCCACCGACCAGGCCTTCGTCGCCGAGCAGACCGCCCAGCAGGCCATCGCCGCCGATCAGGCCACCGAGCAGGCCGTCGTCGGCCAGCACGCCGCCGAGCAGGCCGTCGTCACCGAGCAGGCCACCGAGCAAGCCGTCATCGGCCAGCAGACCGCCGAGCAGGCCGTCGTCGCCCAGCAGGCCGCCGAGCGGGCCACCGGCGCCGAGGATGCCGTCTTCGCCGAGCACGCCACCGAGCAGGCCGTCGTCGCCGAGCAGACCACCCAGCAGGCCGTCGTCACCCAGCAGGCCGCCGAGCAATCCGTCTTCACCGCCGAGCAGGCCACCGAGCGGGCCGTCGGCCAGCAGGCTGCCGACCACGCCATCCGGTCCCAGCAGGCTGCCGACCAGACCGTCGGGTCCGAGCAGGCCGCCGCTCAGGCCATCGCTGCCGAGCAGGTTGCCCAGCAGGCCGTCGTCGCCGAGCAGGCTGCCCACGATGCCGTCTTCGCCGAGCAGGCCGCCGAGGGCACCGTCGTCGCCCAGCAGGCCACCGAGCAGGCCGCCTTCGCCGAGTGCCGGGCCCAGCAGGCCGCCGAGCAATCCGTCTTCGCCGCCCAGGCCGCCGAGCAGGCCGCCGTCACCCAGCAGGGTGTCGAGCAGGCTGCCGACCGCGGTGCCTTCGCCGATCAGGCCACCGACCAGACCGTCGTCGCCGAGCAGGCCGCCCACGAGGCCGTCTTCGCCCAGCAGGCCACCGAGCAGGCTGTGCTCGCCGAGCAGGCCGTCGAGCACCTGGCCGACCACGCCGTCGTCGCCCAGCAGGCCGTCGACGAGGCCGTCGATGCCCAGGCCGGTGGTCACGCCGCCCAGCAGGCCGTCGCTGCCCAGCACGTTCTCGAGGATGTTGTTCAGCGCATCGGTCAGGTAGTCGACCTGGCCATTGAGCGTGTCGATGATCGCGCCGGTGGTGCCGCCGCCCAGCAGGCCGTCGACCACGGGGGACAGCACGCCGCCGAGGTTGGTGGTGACATGGTCGACCACGTTGTCCACGGGATCGAACTCGTTGGGGTCGTTGGGCGTGAAGTCGCTGCCGGCGATCGGCGCGAGCACGTCGTCGATCACGTCGGTGACGCTGTCGACGATGGGCTTCACGGTCTGGAGCGCGCCGCCCAGGCCCAGGGTGTTGTCCACGGCATCGATCACGTGGCCGACGGTGCCGTCGCCCGGATCCAGCAGGTGGTCGGCATCCGCGTCGGCGTCGGCGTCCGCATCGGCGTCAGCGTCGGCATCCGCGTCAGCGTCCGCATCCGCATCGGCGTCTGCATCCGCATCGGCATCGGCGTCCGCATCGGCATCGGCATCCGCGTCTGCGTCGGCATCGCCGTCCGCATCGGCGTCGGCATCCGCGTCCGCATCGGCATCCGCATCGGAATCGCCGACACCGGGAATGAAGAAGGGAACGCTCGAATCGCTGCCGCCGCCGCCCAGGGCCGCGGCCAGTGCGATGCCGCCCAGCGCGCCGAGCGCGAACTCGCCGACGCCGAGGCCGCCGCCGGTGGCGAGCTTCTTGGTAACGGCCAGCGCCGCCGCATCGGCGTCGGCATCGGGCGGGGTGACGGCGAGGTCGCCCGAGGCCACGTCGACATTCACCTGCTCGAGGCCGCCCGGCAGCTTGGTCGACGTGACGGTGGCATCGGTGCCGCCCGCGAAGACGCCGGCCAGCGGCGCCTTGTTGGTGGCCGAGCCGGGGAACAGCACATTGGCCTGGCCGCCATCGGGAACGATCACGCGGTCGCCGGCGATCAGCGACTGGTTGCCGTCCACCGGGATGCTCACGCCGTCGCGCACGATGGTCGTGCCGGGCGTCGCATTCGATAGCGATCCGATGCTGGCGGGTGCGGCGGCCGCGGGTGCCGAGGAGGGTACTGCCGCGGTCGCGCCCATCGGGGCGATCGGCGAGGCGGTGGCTTGAGCGAGGACCACGGGCGCCCCACCGTTTACGGTGGTGCCAGGGGTCGTCGGAGTCGATGATTCTGTTGTAGTCATGGCGGCCTCTGTGACAAAGATATGGCCTACAGGGGCAACATGCGTGCCGCCTTCGCGCTGCCGCCATGGCAGGCCTTTGTTACGGCACCGTGATCGACTTATCTCGTTGATTCAAAAGACTTTTCGCAATTGGGGTAACACGCGGCGGGAACATGCGTAACACCGCTTTTCGCCGCGCGTTACGTAACGCGGGGCGCTTTTTTTCCGGAACGCCAAGCGGGTTCCGGGGACATGCAACGGCGCAGGCGCACGCCCCGAAAAGCCGTCGGACGGCGTCCGCGCGTGAACGTCTGGACATCTGGCATCCACCTGATGACGGCCGGAGAGCTCGGTCCGGGGCTCTTCGATCGTCAACGGGCGAAAGGGGAAATGCCCAATGCAGCGTGGCCGTTGGAGGAGAACATCGACATGAAATCCGAAAGGCTCATGGAATCGCGCAAGAGCTTTCCAAGCTCCAAGGCGTAGATCACGGTTCCGGCCGGAAATGCGTCGCTGTTGACCTGTCCGAAATCCGTGGAAAGCAGCACCCTGCCTGGACCGGTGGCCCGGATTGAATCGGCAAACCTGTTCAGGTCAACCCCGTCCTGTGTGTGGATGGCAAAACAATGCTCCACGTAGACCCCGTCGTACTGAACGAGCGAGCAGAGTTGCTCGTCGGTCAGACCGACGGCCGGATAGTGCGGGTGCGTGACGATGATCTTTCCGACACCCAATGAAATTGCCAGCGGCACCAGCTCCATGATCTCCGCCGCGCAAAGATGACCCGTCGCCAGCACGCAGCCGTGCCGGGCAATGGTGCCCAGCACCTCCAGGAGCCCGGGCGTGGGACGCAGGTCTTCGGTGAACGCAACGACGAGTTCACGCCCGCCAAGATCATCCGCCGAGAGCGCGGAGGGCTGTGACCCGCAGCAGCCCGACCAATTCGGATCGAATCCGAAACCATGGGTCTTGACGTGGGAGACGGAGTCCACGGTCGGCATCCACACGACGATCGGTGCGTTGTCCGGCTGCGCGTTCTGGACCTCCGCCTTGTTGCCTGAAACCGCCCCTGATATGGCTGCCGGGTTGAGCCCTCCAACGTAGCTGTTGAGAACAACGCCACCGTAGAACCTCACTCCATGGCGAGCACGTGCGAGTGACGCCAGTGGCGTGGTGGAGAAGGTGTGGTTCTTCAGTACCAGTACGGCTGCGAACGGGCGAGCAGCCTCCGCAAGCGATTGGACGTCGTAACGACGAGCAACAAGCTCGGGGCCGACATGGTAGTGAGTCTCGACGACGCCCGCGTGCGCCAGGAGTTCATGGGCGTGGCTGTAGGAATCAAACATGAGTCGCTCCTTGTCAGGAGAGTTTTCTTGACCGGGATATCCTGTACTCGAGGTACCGAATCGCAATCGCGCTCGAGATGCTGATCGCGAGATAGAAGACGCCGACCAATGTCATCGGTTCGACGTAGCGATAACTCTCGTTCGAGAAGACACGTGCCTCCCCCATCAGATCGAGCACAGCGATTGCCGAGAGCAAGGCGCTTTCCTTGAACATCAGGATCAGATAATTTCCCAAGGCGGGAATCATCGGCGGTATGGCTTGCGGCAAGACCACTTCCGTCCACTGCCGGTACATCGAGTAGTTGAGAGCCCTGGCCGCCTCCCATTGCCCACGGCTCACCCCGTCGATTCCAGCCCGGTAGACCTCTGCCATGTAGCAGCCGACGTGCAGGCCGAGAACGAGCACGCCGCAAACGACTGCATCGAGGCGGAGTCCGACTTCAGGCAGTACATAGAACGCAAAGAAGAGTTGGATCAACAGGGGCGTACGTCGCGCGGCTTCCATGAATCCATGAGCGAGTTTGCGCACGAGAAAAGAAGGCATGCGCGAGGCAACCGCCAAGGCAAGGCCTACGCACAGCGCCAGGATCGTGGCCAGCAAGGTCACCTGTCCCGTCACGGCAAGACCCCGCAGAAGCCTCGGCACCACCTCGGCGGCGGTTTGTGGATCCCAGAGCATCATCCGCGCGTCCCTTCGAAGCCCTTGCTGGCCCAGATCTCGGCGCGCCTGAAGCCGTGGATGATCAAGGACGACAGCAAGAAGTAGATGACCAGGAGAATGCCGAAGGCCTGGAGCGGGCTTCCGGCTTCCTGCCGGTAGATCTGTCCCAGGAAGGTGAGGTCGGCGATGGTCACAAGCGAAACCAGCGGCGTGATCTTCAAGAGATCGACCATGAGGTTGCACATGGGAGGAAGCATTCGCGGAAACGCATCGGGCAGAACGACGTTCACCATCGTCTGCGTGTGGCTCATGTTCAGCGCCCGCGCCGCCTCCCGCAGCCCGCGGGGCACGGCCAGGATGGAACTCCTCACCACCTCGGAACCGTAGCAGCCGACGTTCAAGCCGATGGCCAGTATGGCGACGGTCATCGCGCTGATCTCGACTCCCATGAAGGGCAAGACGAAATACAGCCAGAACAGTTGCACATAGCACGAGGTGCCACGAACCGCTTCCACGATAGCCGTGACCGGCCAATTGACGAGGCGAGATTCCGAGAGCTTGCACAACCCTGCGGCGAACGCCACCAGCCATGCAACAAGGCCGGCGCCCAAGGTGATCTGGACAGTCACGAAGGTCGCTTGCGCGAACTTCCCAACGATATCGATAGCGCTTTGTGGCTCCATGCCGCCAGCTCCCTAGTTGGCCCCGCCGCACAGGTCCGCGCGCTTGGCCGTCCTGGCCAGCTTCGAATCGAACCCGTACTTCGAAACGATCTTGTCGTACTCGCCAGACTGCTTGAGCGCCTCCAGCTTCCTATCCACCAGATCACGCAGTTCCCGCTGATCATTCCTGAACGCAATGCCCGAGCACTTGGCCGGTTCGCCTGCAACGGGGCGGACCTCGAATCGGTCTGTCACGCCCATGGCTTCGGCAGCGGAACGCAGTGCCAGATCGGGCGCGGCGTAGACATCGATCCGACCGTCCAGGAGCATCTTGATTCCGCTTTGATGATCGGGCGCAATCGTGATCCGGTTTCTAGCAACGCCGAGTTCGGTGGCGCGCTTCTCGGCGGAGCAGCCTCCGCAGACTCCATAGCGAATGTTGTCGTTGACCGCCACATCCGAAAACGAGTTGAGAGACTTCGGATTTCCCTTCGGCACGATGAATCCCTCGGCCGTGCAAAGATCAGGCTCGGAGAACAACACCGCCTTGCATCGCATTGGATTGATGTACAAGCCAGTGGAGATGACGTCCACGCGGCCGGCCTGCAGACTCGGAATCATCGCGCCGAATTCCAGGACCTTTGGGTCGAGCTCCTTCACGCCGAAATCTTTCATGATCCGAAAGAGGAGATCAGGTGCTGCGCCACTGAGTGCTCCGCCGGCTTGAAAGTTGGTGTATGGCGGCTCGTGGGCAAGGCCCACGACGATCTTTTCCTTCACCTTGGGCTGTGCCTGTGCCGTCACCCACGACGGCGAGAAAGAGACGAGCGCCGTGAGCGCGAGAGCAATGAACTTCAGCATTTGAGCAACTCCATGAAAATTAGTCGACACGCTGTCCGGCGGCTGCGATCTTCTTGAGAAAGGACTTGGTACGGGGTTCGCGAGGCGCGTGGAAAAGTTGGTCCGGAGGACCCTGCTCGACGATCCTTCCGCCATCGAGAAAGAGGACGCGGTCCGAGAACTCCCGCGCGAAGTTCATTTCATGGGTCACCATGAGCATCGTCATGCGGCTTTCCAATGAAATGTTCCGGAGCACCTGCAGGACTTCGTCCACCACCTCCGGGTCGAGTGCCGACGTCACCTCGTCGAACAGCATGATTCGCGGCTCCATGGCGAGTGCGCGCGCGATCGCGACCCGCTGCTTCTGACCGCCCGAGAGCATGGACGGATAGCTGTCGGCCTTGGCTGCGAGGCCCACCCGATCGAGAAGCTCCCGAGCCACTCGATCCGCGGTCGTCTTGTCCAGGCCTTTCACAATCTGTTGAGGCCGGGAGACGTTCTGTCCCGCGGTCATGTGCGGAAACAGGTTGAAGTGCTGAAAGACCATCCCGATCGAAGCGCGCATGCGCCCGAGGTGCCGCTCATCGGCAGGGACGAGCTGGCCGTTCCTCGGCATGTGCCACAGCGGCGCGCCGTCGATCCAGACATGGCCGCCTTCGATCTTCTCCAGCGTCATCAAGATGCGCAGGATCGTCGTCTTGCCCGAACCGCTGGGGCCGATCAGCGACAGCTTCTCGCCCTCGTGAACGTCCAGATTCAGGTCGTCCAACACCACCGACGTCCCGTATCGCTTCTCCACGCCTTCGAAGCGAATGAGCGGCTTGGCGGTCGAATCGATCCGCGGCGAGGAATCAGCGGCCATGATCGAAGTCGTTCCCGATGCTCGATGCCGGCCGACGCATCACGCGGGCCCGTGCAAGGCTCGGCAAGCAAGCGGCAATGGATGCCGCGAACGAGGTTTCCCTCTCGGTGCGTCTACAGGTGTTCATCATGGTTTTTGCCTCAGGCGAGGTGGGAATGGGCGGGACTCTAGTCATCGGCCTGTCGTTAGAAAAACGATTCTTTTGACGTGATGGTTCCAGAAAGTGATACTTTCTGAATGCCCCACCTTGACTTCAATGAACGAGATCTGCGCTCGCTGCGCATCTTTTGCGCCGTGGCGGAGGCAGGCGGCTTTGCTGCCGCCGAACACCGGCTGAATCTGTCGAAGGCCTCGATCAGTCGTCACGTTCGCGAGGTCGAGGAGCGCTTGGGCGTGCGGCTTTGCGAGCGCGGGCCAGGCGGCTTCAAACTCAGCGCAGCCGGGATCGTGGCGGTGGATCTCGCCTCCAATGCGCTCAAGTCGCTGGAGCGCATCCGCCCCGAGATCGACGCGGTGAGGGGCGTGCTGTCAGGTACTTTGTCGATCGGAATGACCGAGCACGTCATCACTCACGATCACTGCCGCATCCCCGAAGCACTGGCCACGCTGCGACGACGCGCGTCGGGCGTCCAGCCGGAGCTGACGGTGATGAACTTCGCCCAGTTGAACGATGCCTTGCGAGAGCGGCGGGTCGAAGTGGCGATCCGGGGCATGTACAAGAAGGACCGGGTGTTCGACTACCAGAAGCTTTTTGTCGAAGTGCACCGCGTCTACGTCAGCAAGGAAGGCGCACGGGGACGCAGGCGCCTGCTCCCGCTCGTGTACCGCCCTCATCCCTTCGTGGAGCAGGCCATCGCGGAGCATGGCTTCGAGCGCGGGCCCGACGTCGGTGGACTGGAGGCTATCGGCGTGTTGGTGGCAACGGGCAACTATGCCGGGTTGCTTCCCGAACACTACGCGAAGCTGGTAGCGAAGCGACATTCGCTCGTCGCATTGACGTCGGGGCCCGTCTTCGAGAACACGATCTGCGCGATCACCGAAGCCTCTCGTCCACTCACACAACGCGCGAAGCTTTTTCTCGAGGTGTTGAGGGGACTCCATGCCGGAGCCACGGACGCCTGAACCGGCCATCGAAGGTCCGATTCGATCCAGCGGATCGAGCCCGTTCACCAACTGAAGGTATCGATTCTCGAAACCTTGATATCAAAAGAATCATTTTTCATCGCACTGAACGATCGATAGATTCCGCTCCAGACCCAATCACCCCACCTGGAGCTGGCACCATGATCGATTCGATTCGAAGAAATTCTTTGAAGACCCTGGCTGTGGCCACGGTGCTGGCCTGCATGTCCACAGCCGCGCTGGCCGAAGGCGGAAGCCTCGCCGAAATCAAGGCACGCGGCCAACTGACGGTCGGAACGGAAGCGGCGTACGAACCGTATGAATTCGTCGAGAACGGCGTCGTGGTGGGCTATGGCCGCGATGTGCTGGACTACATGGCGGCCAAGTTGGGCGTCAAGCTGGTTCAGCTCAATCTGCCGTTTCAGGGACTGCTGCCGGGCTTGATGTCGCGCCGCTTCGACTTCGTCGCGACGAGCGTAGGCATCACGGAAGAGCGGGCGAAGCGCTTCGCCTTCAGCCGTCCGATCGGCATCGTCCGTTCGATGCTTGTGGTGAGCAACACCAGCAAGGGCGTGAATCAACCGGAAGACCTGGCGGGAAAGATCGTTGGCACGCAGATGGGATCGCAGGCACAACCGGTGGCCCAAGAATTCGATCGACAGCTCAAGGAGAAGCATGGCAAGGGCTATGCCGAGTTGAAGCTGCTCCAGGCGTATCCCGACGTCAGCGTCGCGCTCAGCAACGGCACGCTCGACGTAGGCGTTTTGCCCTCGAACGTCCTCGGCGTGCAGATGCGCCGCCAGCCGAACGCCTTCAAGTCGGTCGGTGAAATCGGCTCGCCCCGGTTGCTGGCCTGGGTCGCCAACCCCAAGGACGAGGAGATCCGCAGCTTCATCAACACCACGCTGGAAGAGATGCGCGCGAACGGAAAGCTCGGCGAACTGCAGAAGAAGTGGTTCGGAGAAACCTTGACGCTGCCGACGTCCGACTACCTGCCCAAGGGCGCGCTGTAAGCGAGCCGCTCGATGATCGACTGGCTGACCGCGGGCGGGGCGCTGCGCCCGCTCTATGACGGCGTGCTCCAGGGCGCGGGCGTCACGCTTTTCTGCAGCACCCTCGCTTTTGCCGCAGGCGTTGCCATCGGCCTTGCGCTGCTCGTGCTCCGTGTCGGGGGAGGCGCCGTCGCCCGATGGGCGGTGGCAACCTACGTGAGCGCCATACGCGGCACGCCTCTGCTGATTCAGTTGCTCATCGCCTACTACGTCATTCCGGGCGTGCTCGACGTGACCATCTCGCCGATCGCGGCCGGCATCCTGGCCTTGGCGTTGAACACGGCCGCGTATGGCAGCGAGATCATGCGGGCCGCCCTGTCGACCATTCCGCGCGGCCAGACCGCCGCGGCCAAGGCCCTGGGCATGCAGCCCTGGCATGTCTGGGTGCAGGTCTTGCTGCCGCAGATGCTGCATCGCTCGATCCCGCCACTGACGAACGAGTTCACGGTGCTGCTCAAGGCGTCCTCGTTGCTTTCGATCATCGCGGTCAACGACCTGGCGACCGTCGCGCGCAACGCCACCTTGCAGAGCGACCTGCCGCTACAGGTGTTCGCCGCGACCGCGGTGGTCTATTTCCTCATGCTGCTGTGTGCCTCATCGTTGTCTCGCGGCATCGAGCGGCGCTTCGCCAGGATGCTTCCCAATGTCCATTGACTTCGGCATCGTTCGAGAATCGGCTCCCGCTCTTTGGCAGGGCTTGAAGGTGACGGCCCAGGTCAGCGGCGCCGGCATCCCGCTGGGCATCGCACTGGGTGTCGTTGCCGCCTACATGGCGGATTCGAGCCACCGAGCCCTGCGCGCCGTGGCACTCGGCTACGTCGAGCTGGTGCGCAACATCCCGTTTCTGATCCTGGTGTACCTGTCGTTCTTCGGACTTCCGAAGCTCGGCCTACTGGCCTCCGCCTTCTACATCGCGATCGGCACGACGGCCTTCTACACCGGCGGCTATTTCTGCGAAATCCTTCGGGCCGCTTTGCGCAGTGTTCCGGCGGGGCAGCTTCGAGCGGCGAAAGCGCTGGGCATGAGCACCTGGCATGTACAGCGGCTCATCGTGGTGCCGCAGATCTTCGGCTTCCTGCTTCCGCCGACGGTGAGCCTCACGATCATGATGTTCAAGGACTCCGCCGTCTTCTCGGTGATGAGCCTTCCGGAGCTGACTTACCAAAGCAACCTGAAGACCGCCGACACCTTCGCGTACCTGGAAGTGCTCGGTACCACGGCGCTGATCTATTGGGGCTGCAGCGTCCTCATGGAAACGCTCGGCCATGCGATGGAAACGCGAGTGCGCCGCTGGAGCCATCGCTGACACGCGTCCCGAACTGCAACAACACACCGACTCACCCTGGAGATACTGATGGAAAAACTGACCGTTCCCCCGCGCACCGGACATGCGACCCTGCTCTATTCCGAGCTGGTGACGGACCTGGACAACCTGAAGGCCGACATCGCCGTGATCGGCATGCCCTTCGGCTCGGCCTATGGCGCGCGGTCCTTCACCAACGACCAGACGAATGCACCTCAGGCCATTCGCGACGTCACCGACCGCATCGTTCGCGCGCCTGGCCACTTCGACTTCGACATCGACGGGCCCCTGCTGCAAGGACGCTCCGACATCCGCTTCGTGGACTGCGGCGACGTGATCCCCGACCTCGGCAAGCCCGGTGACCACTATCGGCGCGTGGAACTGGCGGTGCGCCAGATCCTCAAGGGCGGAGGCCTTCCGATCGTGCTCGGCGGCGACCACGGCATCACCACGCCGGTGCTTCGCGCCTACAGCGAGAGCGGGCCGATCACGCTGGTGCACGTGGATGCGCACCTGGACTGGCGCGACGACGTCAACGGTGTCAAGGACGGGTTGTCCAGCCCCATCCGCCGGGCATCGGAAATGAAGCATGTGGTGCGCATCGTGCAGATCGGATTGCGCGCGCAAGGCAGCGGTCGCCCCGAGGACTACGAGACCGCGCGCCGCTACGGGGCCGAGCTCATCAGCGCCTACGAATTGCACGACATCGGCATCGACGCCGTGCTGGCGCGGATTCCCGATGGCGGCAACTACTACCTGTCGATCGACGCCGACGGCATGGACCCGACGATCATGCCCGCCGTCGACGGACCGGCACCTGGGGGCATGGACTTCCTGCAGGTGCGAAAGCTGATACATGGCCTGGTTAGGAAGGGTCGCGTCGTGGGCATGGACATCGTGGAGATCCAGCCCTCGAAGGACAACGCAAGCAAGCTGACCCTGGTGACGGCCGGTCGTCTCATCGTGAACCTCATCGGCTCGACCATCAAGGCCGGCTATTTCGACAAGTGACCCGGGGCACGACGATCGCGTCGCACGCGATCGTCGCTAGCGCTCGAACCCATAGGGCGCGAACCGGCTCTGGTTCTCGTCCACGTCCAGCGCCTCGCCGATGAACGGAAAGGCGCGCTGCGGGCAGCGCTCGCGTTCGCAGACCTTGCAGCCCATGCCGATCGGCGTGGCGGCCTCGGGGTCCTGCAGGTCGAGCCCCTTCGCATACACCAGCCGCGGCGCATGGCGGATGTCGCAGCCCAGTCCGATCGAGAAGGTCTTGCGCGGCGAACCATAACCGCGCTGCCCGCGCGAGACCGAGCGCGCGATCCACAGGTAGCGGCGCCCGTCGGGCATGCGCGCGAGCTGCGGCAGGATGCGCTCGGGCTGCGCGAAGGCCTCGTACACGTTCCACAGCGGGCAGGTGCCGCCGGTGCGGCTGAAGTGGAAGTGCGTGGCCGACTGGCGCTTGGAGATGTTGCCGGCCTTGTCCACGCGCACGAAGAAGAAGGGCACGCCGGGCGCGCCCACCCGTTGCAGCGTGCTGAGCCGGTGGCACACGGTCTCGAAGCCGACGCCGAAGCGCTGGCCGAGCAGGTCGATGTCGTAGCGCAGCGATTCCGCGGCCTCGAGGAAGGCGCCGTAGGGCAGCAGCAGGGCGCCCGCGAAGTAGTTGGCGAGGCCGATGCGCGCGAGCTTGCGCGAGGCCGGGTCCTCGGTGAAGGGCGGTGCGTCGACCAGCGCGTCGATCGCCGCGCCGAGCTCGAGCAGCGCGAGCTGGGTGCCGAGCTGAAAGGCCTGCTGACCAGGCTCGAGCGCGGGCGACAGCCGCAGGCTGCGCTGCGCGGCGTCGTAGCGGCGCTTGCTGACCTCGGTGTCGTCGGTCAGCAGCACGCGCACGCCATGGCGCTGGCGCAGCCGCTCGATCAGCCATTCGGCGAGATGGCCGCCGTGCTCGCGCGCGCCCGGCGCGGCCTGCGCCTGCTGCGCTTCCCGCGCCAGCGCCTCGGCCGCGCGGTCGAGGGTGTCGAAATGGTTCTGGTGCGCGAAGAAGAAGTCGCGCACCACCTCGAAGGGCATGGCGCGCGGCGCGGCCAGGCCCGAGCGCTCGTCGCCCAGGCGCAGCGCCATGGTCTCGAGCTGCTCCATCGCCTCGATGTTGCGGCGGTGCAGGGCCAGCAGCGCGCGGCCCAGCGCGGGCATCTGCGCCGCCACCTCCTGCAGCTCGGGCAGCGCCACCGGCTCGGCGGCATCGGCCAGCGCCTCGCGCATGCCGGCCACCAGCCGCGCCTCCTCGTCCTCGGAGAACTGCTGGATGTCGACGCCGAGCGCGCGGCTGATCTTGAGCAGCACCGCCACCGTCAGCGGCCGCTGGTTCTGCTCGAGCTGGTTGAGGTAGCTGGGCGACAGCTCCAGCGCATTGGCCAGCGCCACCTGCGACAGGCCGCGCTCCGCGCGCAGGCTGCGCAGGCGCACGCCCATGAATGTCTTCTTCATCGTTTCGCCTTTGCTGCGAATGCGGGGAAATTCGCAAAATTTGCAAATTGGAGGATTGGGGTTCGCAAGAATTTGCCTTTTCAGTCCTTCTGCAAACCGCATTCTCTGCGTAGATTGCGAAGCATGACAACACCCACTGGAACGACCGAACTGCGCGAACTGGTGCTGCCGGTGCATGCCAACCACCGCGGCACGCTGTTCGCCGGGCAGGGCCTGCAACTGATGACCAAGGCCGCCTTCCTGGCCGCGCGCGGCCTGGCGCAGCGCGAGGTGGTGATGGCCGGCGTGACCGGCGTCGACTTCCTCGCGCCGGTGCCGGTGGGCCACCAGCTGCTGCTGCGCGGCTGGGTCAGTCGCATCGGCCGCAGTTCGATGACCGTGTGCGTGACCGGCCTGGCCGACGTGCCGGGCGCGCCAGCCGAAGAAGTCCTCAAGGGCGTGTTCGAGATGGTGGCGGTCGACGCCGCCGGTCGTCCCGCCGCCATCGATCGCGCCTACCTCAACGAAGAAACCGCATGAACCCCATGACCGACACCACCGCACCCGCGGGCTTCCGCCCCAAGAAATCCGTTGCCCTCTCGGGCGTGACCGCGGGCAACACCGCGCTGTGCACCGTGGGCCGCACCGGCAACGACCTGCACTACCGCGGCTACGACATCCTCGACATCGCCGAGGTCTGCGAGTTCGAGGAGATCGCCCACCTGCTGGTGCACGGCAAGCTGCCCACGCGCGCCGAGCTCAAGGCCTACAAGGCGCGGCTCAAGGCGCTGCGCGGCCTGCCCGCGAGCGTGAAGGAGGCGCTCGAGAGCCTGCCGGCCGGCGCCCATCCGATGGACGTGATGCGCACCGGCGTCTCGGCGCTGGGCTGCGTGCTGCCCGAGAAGGACGACCACAACCTGCCGGGCGCGCGCGACATCGCCGACCGCCTGATGGCCTCGCTCGGCTCGATGCTGCTGTACTGGTACCACTGGAGCAGCCAGGGCAAGCGCATCGACGTGGAGACCGACGACGACTCGATCGGCGGCCACTTCCTGCACCTGCTGCATGGCCGGAAACCCTCCGAGGCCTGGGTGCGCGCGATGCACACCTCGCTCAATCTCTACGCCGAGCACGAGTTCAACGCCAGCACCTTCACCGCGCGCGTGATCGCCGGCACCGGCAGCGACATGCACTCGGCCATCGCTGGCGCGATCGGCGCGCTGCGCGGCCCCAAGCACGGCGGCGCCAACGAGGTGGCGTTCGAGATCCAGAAGCGCTACGACAGCCCGGCCGAGGCCGAGGCCGACATCCGTCGCCGCGTGGAGGCCAAGGAAGTGGTGATCGGCTTCGGCCACCCGGTCTACACCGTGAGCGATCCGCGCAACGTGGTGATCAAGGGCGTGGCCCGGCGCCTGTCGCAGGAGGCCGGCTCGACCAAGATGTACGACATCGCCGAGCGGCTCGAGTCGGTGATGTGGGAGGTCAAGAAGATGTTCCCCAACCTCGACTGGTTCAGCGCCGTGAGCTACCACATGATGGGCGTGCCCACCGCCATGTTCACGCCGTTGTTCGTGATCGCGCGCACCAGCGGCTGGGCCGCGCACGTCATCGAGCAGCGCGTGGACAACAAGATCATCCGCCCGAGCGCGAACTACACCGGTCCCGAGGACCTGGCGTTCGTGCCGATCGAGGCGCGCGCCTGAGGCGAGAGGCTGAGGCGCGGTGAAGTCCTTCCAGGCTGATGTCGCTCGGAGCACACTCTGCGGTGCCGCCCCGCGGGGCGGCGCTCCCACATCGAAGCACAACACTGGAGACAAGACCATGACGCTGAATCGCCGCGCCTTCTCGGCCGCCGCCCTGGCGGGACTGACGCTGCCCGCCGCCACCCTGAGCCGCGCCCAGGAGGCCTTCCCGAACAAGCCGCTGCGCATCGTCTGCCCCTTCGCACCGGGCGGCGGCTCCGACTTCATCGCCCGCGTGGCGGCCAACGTGCTGACCCAGCAGCTGGGCCAGTCGGTGGTGGTGGACAACCGGCCCGGCGCCGGCGGCACCATCGGCACCGAGTACGCGCTGCACACGCCGCCCGACGGCTACACGCTGCTGCTGATCGCGGGCAGCTACACGGTCAATCCCTCGCTCTACAAGCTGCGCTTCGATCCGGTGGCCGAGATGACGCCGGTGATCCAGCTCTCCAAGGGCGCCTACGTGCTGTGCGTCAACCCGTCGAAGGTGCCCGCGAAGAACCTGCAGGAACTGCTGGCCTTCGCGCGCCAGAACCCCGGCAAGCTCACCTTCGCCTCGGCCGGCAACGGCAGCCACCTGCACATCGTGAGCGAGTACCTGTTCGGCATGGCGAAGGTCAAGGCCACGCACGTGCCGTACCGCGGCACCGGGCCGGCCGTCACCGACCTGGTGGCGGGCAACGTCGACATGCTGATCGCGGGCACCGAGGCGCTGATGCCGCACGTGCAGTCGGGCCGGCTGCGCGCCTTCGCCGTCACCACGGCGAAGCGGCTGCAGGCCTATCCCGACATCCCCTCGATCGCCGAGAGCGGCGGCCTGCCCGCGTACGACGTGGTGGCCTGGCACGGCCTGATCGCGCCCCGGGGCGTGCCGCCGTCCGTGCTCGCCAAGCTCAACGGCGCGCTCGACACCGGCCTCAAGGCGCCCGAACTGGTCGCGAAGCTCGATCCCACCGGCGTGTCGCCGGCCGGCGGCAGCGCCGAGCAGTTCGGCGCGCTGATCGGCACCGAGATCCCGCGCTATGCCAAGGTCGTGAAGGACAACGACATCCGCTCCGAATGAACCCCGCGCGGCCCCTCGCAGCGGGGCCGCATCGCTTTCCTGCCCGCTTCCCACGATGACTTCAAGCCACAGAAAAAAACTCCCCGGCACCGCGCTCGACTACATCGACGCGCGCGCCGCCATCGAAGCGCTGCGCCCCGGTGCCTGGGACACGCTGTCCTACACCGCGCGCGTGCATGCCGAGAACCTCGTGCGCCGCTGCGATCCCGCGATCCTCGACGAATGCCTGCTGCAGATCGCCGAGCGCCGGCGCGATCGCGACTTTCCGTGGTTCCCGGTGCGCGTGGTCTGCCACGACATCCTGGGCCAGACCGCGCTGGTCGACCTCGCGGGCCTGCGCGATGCGATCGCGGCCGAGGGCGGCGATCCGGCGCAGGTGAATCCGGTGGTGCCGGTGCAGTTGATCGTCGATCACTCGCTGGCCGTGGAGTGCGGCGGCTTCGACCCGCGGGCCTTCGAGAAGAACCGCGAGATCGAGGACCGGCGCAACGAGGACCGCTTCCATTTCATCGAGTGGACCAAGCGCGCCTTCGCCAACATGGAGGTGATCCCCGCGGGGAACGGGATCATGCATCAGATCAACCTCGAGAAGATGTCGCCCGTGGTCTACGTGCAGGACGGCCTGGCCTTTCCCGACACCTGCGTGGGCACCGACAGCCACACGCCGCACGTCGACGCGCTGGGCGTGATCGCGGTCGGCGTGGGCGGGCTCGAGGCCGAGAACGTGATGCTCGGCCGCGCCTCGTGGATGCGGCTGCCCGAGATCGTCGGCGTGGAGCTCACGGGCCGCCGCCAGCCGGGCATCACCGCCACCGACATCGTGCTGGCGCTGACCGAGTTCCTGCGCAAGGAAAAGGTGGTCGGCGCCTACCTCGAGTTTTACGGCGAGGGCGCGCGCAGCCTCACCATCGGCGACCGCGCGACCATCTCCAACATGTGCCCCGAGTACGGCGCCACCGCCGCGCTGTTCCACATCGACGAACAGACGCTGGCCTACCTGCGGCTCACCGGCCGCGAGGACGCGCAGGTCGCGCTGGTCGAGACCTATGCGAAGACCGCGGGCTTCTGGGCCGACGCGCTGGCATCCGCCACCTACGAGCGCGTGCTGAAGTTCGACCTTTCCAGCGTGGTGCGCAACATGGCGGGCCCGTCGAACCCGCACCGCCGCTTGCCGACCTCGCAGCTGGCCGAGCGCGAGATCGCCATCGGCCTGCACGAGGCGCGCCAGCAGGAGGCCGCGGGCCTGATGCCCGACGGCGCCGTGATCATCGCGGCCATCACCTCGTGCACCAACACCTCGAACCCGCGCAACGTGATCGCGGCCGGGCTGCTCGCGCGCAACGCCAACCGGCTGGGCCTGGTGCGCAAGCCCTGGGTCAAGTCCTCGCTGGCGCCGGGCTCGAAGGCCGTCGAGCTCTACCTGCGCGACGCCGGCCTGCTCGCCGAACTCGAGCAGCTGGGCTTCGGCATCGTCGCCTTCGCCTGCACCACCTGCAACGGCATGTCGGGCGCGCTCGATCCGAAGATCCAGCAGGAGATCGTCGAGCGCGACCTCTACGCCACCGCCGTGCTCTCGGGCAACCGCAACTTCGACGGCCGCATCCATCCCTACGCCAAGCAGGCCTTCCTGGCCTCGCCGCCGCTGGTGGTGGCCTATGCGATCGCGGGCACCATGCGCTTCGACATCGAGCGCGACATCCTCGACGTGGTCGACGGCAAGGAGATCCGCCTGGCCGACCTCTGGCCCGCCGACGAGGAGATCGACGCGATCGTCGCCGCCTCGGTACGGCCCGAGATGTTCCGCCAGGTCTACGAGCCGATGTTCGCGATCCATGCCGACCACGGCGAGAAGGCCAGCCCGCAGTACGACTGGCGCCCGCAGTCCACCTACATCCGCCGCCCGCCCTACTGGGACAGCGAGGGCGTGGGCGCGCTCGCGGCCAATCCGCGCACCCTGCGCGGCATGCGGCCGCTGGCACTGCTGCCCGACAACATCACGACCGACCACCTGTCGCCGTCGAACGCGATCCTGCGCGACAGCGCCGCCGGCGAGTACCTCGCGAAGATGGGCCTGCCGGAAGAGGACTTCAATTCCTATGCCACGCACCGCGGCGACCACCTGACGGCCATGCGCGCCACCTTCGCCAATCCGCAGCTCGTGAACGAGATGGCGGTGGTCGACGGCGTGCAGAAGAAGGGATCGCTCGCGCGCATCGAACCCGAGGGCCGCGTGGTGCGCATGTGGGAGGCGATCGAGACCTACCTGAACCGCCGCCAGCCGCTGATCATCGTGGCCGGTGCCGACTACGGCCAGGGCTCCTCGCGCGACTGGGCCGCCAAGGGCGTGCGCCTGGCCGGCGTCGAGACCGTGGTGGCCGAGGGCTTCGAGCGCATCCACCGCACCAACCTGCTCGGCATGGGCGTGCTGCCGCTCGAGTTCAAGCCCGGCACCACGCGGCTCACGCTGGGGCTGGACGGCACCGAGACCTACGACGTGGCCGGCGAGCCGGCCCCGCGCGCCGACCTCGCGCTGATCGTGCATCGGCGCGATGGCGAAGTGCTGCGCGTGCCGGTGACCTGCCGCCTCGACACCGCCGAGGAAGTGTCCATCTACGAGGCCGGCGGCGTGCTGCAGCGTTTTGCGCAAGACTTCCTGGCCGCGAATACCGCGGCCGCTTGAGAACCCATCACCATGGCATCCATTCCCCAGATCAAGATTCCCGCCGTCTACATGCGCGGCGGCACCAGCAAGGGCGTGTTCTTCCGCCTGCAGGACCTGCCACAGGCCGCGCAACAGCCGGGCCCGGCGCGCGACGCGCTGCTGCTGCGCGTGATCGGCAGCCCCGACCCCTATGCCAAGCAGATCGACGGCATGGGCGGCGCGACCTCGTCGACCTCGAAGACCGTGATCCTCTCGCGCTCGACGCGGCCCGATCACGACGTCGACTACCTGTTCGGTCAGGTCTCCATCGACAGCGCCTTCGTCGACTGGTCGGGCAACTGCGGCAACCTGTCGGCCGCCGTCGGTCCGTTCGCGATCGCGCAGGGCCTGATCGACCCGGCCCGCGTGCCACCCGACGGCGTGTGCACCGTGCGCATCTGGCAGGCCAACATCGGCAAGACCATCGTGGCCCATGTGCCGATCTCGCTCGGCCAGGTGCGGGAGACCGGCGACTTCGAGCTCGACGGCGTGACATTCGCGGCGGCCGAGGTGCCGCTGGAGTTCATCGATCCGGCCGACGAAGGGGAGGGCGAGGGCGGCGGCGCGATGTTCCCCACGGGCAGGCTGGTCGACGACCTCGAGGTGCCCGGCGTCGGCACCTTCAAGGCCACGCTGATCAACGCCGGCATCCCCACCATCTTCG
This sequence comes from Variovorax sp. PDC80, assembly GCF_900115375.1. Taxonomy (NCBI): domain Bacteria; kingdom Pseudomonadati; phylum Pseudomonadota; class Betaproteobacteria; order Burkholderiales; family Comamonadaceae; genus Variovorax; species Variovorax sp. PDC80. The sequence goes on from NZ_FOWG01000006.1 coordinate 337,234, forward strand.
TCAACGCCGCCGACATCGGCTACAGCGGCACCGAGCTGCAGGACGCGATCAACGGCGACCCCGAGGCACTCGCGAGGTTCGAGACCATCCGCGCGCACGGCGCCGTGAAGATGGGCCTGATCCAGGACATCGCCGAGGCCGCGAAGCGCCAGCACACGCCCAAGGTCGCGTTCGTCGCGCCGCCGAAGGACTACGTCGCGTCCAGCGGCAAGCCGGTGCGGGCCGCCGACGTCGACCTGCTGGTGCGCGCCCTGTCGATGGGCAAGCTGCACCACGCCATGATGGGCACGGCCGCGGTCGCGATCGGCACCGCGGCCGCGATCCCCGGCACGCTGGTGAACCTCGCGGCCGGCGGCGGCGAACGCCAGGCGGTGCGCTTCGGCCATCCATCGGGCACGCTGCGCGTCGGCGCCGAGGCGCGTGCGGTCGATGGCCAATGGGTCGTGACCAAGGCCCTGATGAGCCGCAGCGCGCGCGTATTGATGGAAGGCTGGGTGCGCGTGCCCGGCGACAGTTTCTGAAAAACGGATCCTCCCCATGTCCACCCGCAAGCAACTCAAATCCCTCGCCGAGGCCCGCCGCGGCCTGATCGTTCCGGGCGCCTTCAATGCGCTCTCCGCCCGCGTCGTGGAAGACCTCGGCTTCCAGGCCATCTACGTCACCGGTGCCGGTGTCACCAACATGTGGTTCGGCATGCCCGACCAGGGCTTCATGGGCCTGTCGGAGATCGCCGACCACACGGCGCGCATCCGCGATGCCGTGTCGGTGCCGCTGATCGTCGATGCCGACACCGGCTTCGGCAATGCGCTCAACGTGCGCCACACCGTGCGCACGCTCGAGCGCGCGGGGGCCGACTGCATCCAGTTCGAGGACCAGGTCGCGCCCAAGCGCTGCGGCCATTTCTCGGGCAAGGAAGTGATCTCCACCGAGGAGGCCGTGAGCAAGATCAAGGCGGCCGTCGATGCGCGCCGCGATCCCGACCTGCTGATCATGGCGCGCACCGACGCGGCCGCGATCCATGGCTTCGAGGCCGCGGTCGAGCGCGCGCAGCGCTTCGCCGAGGCCGGCGCCGACATCCTGTTCGTCGAGGCCGTGACCAGCGCCGAGGAAGTCCGCGCGCTGCCGAAGCGGCTGGACCGGCCGCAGCTCATGAACATGGTGATCGGCGGCAAGACGCCGATCTTCAACGCGACCGAACTCGGCGAGCTCGGCTACGGCATCGTGCTCTATGCCAATGCCGCGCTGCAGGGCGCGGTGGCCGGCATGCAGAAGGCGTTGACGGTGCTGCGCGACGAGAAGGAAGTGCGCGAGTCCAGCGGCCTGGTCACGCCCTTCGCCGAGCGCCAGCGGCTCGTGGGCAAGCCCGAGTGGGACGCGCTGGAGAAGCGCTACACCTGAAGCACCGCGGCCAGCAGCCGCACGCCCTGCGCGATCTGCTCGACCGTGAGGCTTGCATAGCCGAGGATCAGGCCGCCGCAACGGACACTGGTGGATCGGCCGCCGGTGGCCTTGCCCGCGTAGAGCGGCGACACCGGATAGACACCCACGCCACGCAGCCGCGCGGCGGCGACCAGCGCCGCTTCGTCGCGCGGCCGCAGCCACGGCAGCCACAGCACCACGTGCAGCCCGGCCGCCGTGCCCGCGACCTGCGCCTCGGCCGGCAGATGGCGCGCGATCGCCTCGAGCAGCGCCGTGCGGCGGCGCTCGTTCTCGCGCCGCGCGCGCCGCACGTGGCGCTCGTAGGCGCCGCTGTCAATCAGGGCCGCCAGCACCCGCTGCTCGAGCAGCGGCGCATGGCGGTCGGCCATGCGCTTGGCCTGGCGGAACACCGGCACCAGCTCGGGCGGCAGCACCAGGTAGCCGAGCCGCATCTGCGGCGACAGCGCCTTCGAGAAGGTGCCCACGTAGAGCACGCGCCCGTCGGCATCGATCGCGCGCAGCGCATCGATCGGGCGCTGGCCGTAGCGGAACTCGCCGTCGTAGTCGTCTTCCACGATCCAGGCGCGCTGCTGCCGCGCCCATTGCAGCAGTTCGAGGCGCCGGCCGATGGCGAGCACGCCGCCGAGCGGGAACTGGTGCGAGGGCGTGACATAGGCCAGGCGCGCGCGGCCGTCGCGCGGCAGCGCGGCCGTGTCCAGGCCCTGCGCATCGACGGGCACCGGCAGCAGCGCGGCCCCCGTGGCCTCGAAGCAGCGCCGCGCCATCAGGTAGCCGGGGTTCTCGAACACGAAGGCATCGGCCGGATCGAGCAGCAGCCGCGCGCACAGGTCGATGCCCTGCTGCGAGCCCTGCACCACGACGATCTGCCCGGCATCGCAGACCAGCCCGCGCGCGCGCCGCAGATAGCCCTGCAGCGCGCGTCTCAAGCCTTCGTCGCCTTCGGGCGGCGCGTAGCTCAGGCTGCGCTGCTGGCGCAGCAGCTCGGCCTGGTAGGCGCGCCGCCAGACCAGCGCGGGGAAGTCGCGCGAGGCGACCGCGCCATAGAGGAAGTCGATGCGCGCCGGCTCGCTCGGTGCGGCCGCTGGCGGCGCCATCGCGGCGATGCGGCGGCCGTAGGCCGACAGCGTGGGCGCGGGCCGGGCGCGGCCACGGGGCGACGCGGGGCGCGCCACCGCCGCGGCCGGCGGGCTCGCGATGCGCGCGGCACGGCCCGCGGACGTGAGCAGGTAGCCCTCGGCCGCGAGCTGCTCGTAGACCGCGGTCACCGTGGTGCGCGAGACGCCGAGCTCGGCCGCCAGGGCCCGGGTCGACGGGGCGGGCGCGCCGGTGGGCAGGGTGCCGTCGGCGATCTGGTCGCGCAGCAGCGCGTAGATGCGGCGGCCCGCGCCCTGGCCCGAAGGAAGCGACAACTGGTCCATGCAAAAAGGCTCAAACTGGTTCTTCGCATTGTGCCGGTGCGAGGCGACATTCAGGCACCCCCACGCTTCTCACCCCACGCCCGATGTACATCCCCGCGCACTTTGCCGTCACCGATCCCGCCGCGCTGCAGCGCGTCATCCGCGAGCATCCGCTCGGCATGCTGGTCACGCACGGCCCCGCGGGGCTGGACGCCGATCACCTGCCCTTCGAGTTCGATCCCGAGGTCGGCACGCACGGCCTGCTCTCGGCCCACGTCGCGCGCGCCAACGACGTCTGGCAGCGCTGCCCGAGCGGCACCGAGGTCATGGTGGTCTTCCGCGCCGCGCAGGCCTACATCTCGCCGAGCTGGTATCCGAGCAAGCACGAGCAGCACCGCCAGGTGCCGACCTGGAACTACGAGGTGGTGCATGCGCACGGCACGATCACCGTGCGCGACGACGAGCGCTTCGTGCGCGGCATCGTCGCGCGCCTCACGCGCCGCCACGAGGCGGCCGAGCCCCGGCCCTGGAAGATGGGCGACTCGGCGCCCGAATTCATCGACGGGCTGCTGGGCCACATCGTCGGCATCGAGATCGCGCTCACCTCGCTGGTCGGCAAGTCGAAGCTGAGCCAGAACAAGGAAACGCGCGACCGCGCGGGCGCGTCCGAGGCGCTGGCCGCGCGCGGCCATGCCGAGATCGCCGAGCGCATGCGTCCGATCGACTGATCGGACGGTCGCGCGCCGCTATGCGGCGGCGCTCACCGCGGCCCGGCGCTGCCCATGCCGGGGCCGTTGCAGCCCCAGGTGCTCGCGCAAGGTGCTTCCCTCGTACTCGGTGCGCACCAGGCCGCGCCGGCGCAGTTCGGGCAGCACCAGCTCGATGAAGTCCTGCAGGCCGCCCGGGAACCAGGGCGACATGATGTTGAAGCCGTCGGCGCCGCCTTCCTCGAACCACTGCTGCAGCTGGTCGGCGATGCGCTGCGGCGTGCCCACCACCTGCTGGTGGCCACGCGCGCCCGCGATGCGCAGGTAGAGGTCGCGGATGCTGAGGTTCTCGCGCCGCGCGAGGTCGAGCAGCAGGCGCTGCCGGCTCTTGGGGCCGTTGGTCTCGGGCAGCTCGGGCACGGGGCCGTCGACCGGCAGGCCCGAGAAGTCGAAGCCGCCGATCACGTTCGACAGCAGCGAGACGCCGACCACCGGGTGCACCAGGTCCTGCAGCAGCGCGAACTTCTCCTCGGCCTCCTCCTGCGTGCGGCCGACCACCGGGAAGATGCCCGGCATGATCTTGATCGACTCGGGCTCGCGGTCGTAGGCCTGGGCGCGGTCCTTGATGTCGCGGTAGAAGCTCTTCGCCTCGTCGAAGGTCTGGTGCGCGACGAAGATCACCTCGGCCGTGCGCGCCGCGAGGTCGCGGCCGGCCTCCGAGGCACCGGCCTGCACCACCACCGGCCGGCCCTGCGGCGAACGCGAGACGTTGAGCGGCCCGCGCACCGAGAAGTGCTTGCCCTTGTGGTGCAGCACGTGCAGCTTGTCCGCGTGGAAGTACTGGCCGCTGTCCTTGTCGCGCACGAAGCTGTCGTCCTCCCAGCTGTCCCACAGGCCGGTCACCACGTCGTGGAACTCGGCCGCGCGCTCGTAGCGCAGCGCATGCTCGAAGTGCTCGTCGCGGTTGAAGTTCTGCGCCTCGCCGGTGCCGCTCGAGGTCACGAGGTTCCAGCCCGAGCGCCCGCCGCTGATCTGGTCGAGCGAGGCGAACTTGCGCGCCACGTTGAAGGGCTCGTTGAAGCTGGTCGACACGGTGGCGATCAGGCCGATGCGTTCGGTGACCGCGGCCAGCGCCGACAGCAGGGTCAGCGGCTCGAAATGGTCGCTGCGCGCGGTGCGCGAGAGCGAGGCGAGTTCGCTGCTGCGCACGCCCACCGAGTCGGCCAGGAAGACGGCATCGAACTTCGCGGCCTCGGCCAGCTTCGCGAGCTCGACGTAGTGGCGGAAGTTGCTGCCCGCGTTGGCCTGGGCCTGCGGATGGCGCCAGGCGGCGATGTGGTGGCCGGTCTGCATGAGAAAGGCGCCCAGCTTGATCTGGCGGGAGGAAGTGGCCATGGGAACTCGTGGTCGGAGGGTGCGCGCAAAAGTGCGGCGGCAGGTTAAGTCGGTGCCCGCTCGCGCGGAAAGAAGGGATTCGCACTTCCTTAGGCGCGCACTGCATTTGGCAAAAGGCTGCGCGATCACGCAGCCTCGGTTTGCGCATATGCATGCGACTTTTTCTTCGCAGCCGGCTCACGCCCCGGCCGCCACAATTCCCGCTCCATGCCCGAGCCTTCGCACGCACCCTCCGCCCAACGACCGACGGTGCGCAAGCGCCTCGGCTTCTTCAGCCGGCTGCTCGACGACGCCCCCGCGGCCGAGCGCTATCGCCTGGTGGCCGCGCAGATCGCGCACGCCGAGGCCTTCGGCTTCGACTCGGACTGGGTCGCGCAGCACCACTTCCACGAACACGAGGGCGGGCTGCCGTCGCCCTTCGTCTTCCTGGCCCACGTGGCCGCGCGCACGCGTCGCATCCGCCTGGGCACCGGCATCGTGACCCTGCCGCTCGAGAACGCGCTGCGCGTGGCCGAGGACGCCATCGTGCTGGACCTGCTCGCGGGCGGCCGGCTCGAGCTCGGCGTGGGCACGGGCGGTACGCCCGAGGCCTTCGCCGCCTTCGGCCTCGATGCGGCCGAGCGTCCGGCCCTGTTCGCGCGGCAGCTCGCAGCCGTGCGCGCGGCCTGGGCCGGCCGGCCGCTCGCGGGCGGCGACACGCTGTACCCCGCGGGCGCGCAACTGCTGGGCCGGATCTGGCAGGCGACCTTCTCCGTGAGCGGTGGCACGCGCGCGGGCCAGGCCGGCGACGGCCTGATGCTCTCGCGCACCCAGCCGCGCACGCTGGAAGCACCCGATGCGACGCTGGCCGAGTTGCAGGACCCGATCGTCGATGCCTACCTGGCCGCGCTGCCTGCCGGCGCCACGCCACGCATCGTGGGATCGCGCAGCGTCTTCGTGGCCGACACGCGCGCCGAGGCGCTGCGCCTGGCCGAGATCGGCCTGCGCCGCTCGGCCGCGCGCTTCGCGGCCTCGGGCGGTGGTGGTCTCGCCGACCGCGCGGGTCCCGAGGCCCCGCTCGAACGACTGATCGCGGCCTACGACGTGCACGTGGGCACGCCCGAGGACGTGATCGCCTCGCTTGCGGCCGACAGCACGCTCGCGCGCGTCACCGACCTCGTGTGCCAGGTGCACTCGGTCGATCCGCCGCATGCGGCGATCCTGCGCTCGATCGAGCTCGTCGCCACCGAGGTCGCGCCGGCGCTAGGCTGGCAGCGCGACACGGCTGCCGCATCCACCGACATTCCTTCCCTCCAGACCTCATGACCGCCATCACCCCTCCCGTCGCCGACGTGATCGACCAGCTGGTCGGCATCGCGCCCGGCGATCCGCTCGACCGGCTGCGCGCGCAGCGCGAACAGGCGCGCCTCAACGCGCAGCAGAGTTATCTCGCGCTGTTCGCGCCGACGCCGCCCGTGCCCGAGGACTTCGACATCGCGGACCGCTTCGCCGTCGCGGCCTTCGTGACCGCGCTGCACGAACAGCCCGAGGTCGCTCGCTTCTATGCGCAGCACCTCGCCGCGCAGCGCGCCCGCGCGGGCCTGGCCGAGGCGATCGCGGACGAAGCGAAACGCGCCGCCGCCAAGGGCCCGTACGGCCGCTATCCCGCCGGCCCGCTGAGCGCCGAGGACACGGCCGGCCCCTCGTATGCGGTCGCTGATGCGAACCGCGAAGCGCTGGGCCCGCGCCTCTCGGCCGCGCTCGTGCATGCACAGTTGCTGGTGTTCCATCCGCGCGATGCCAGCCCCACCGCGCTGCAGGCCTTGCTCGATGCCGGCTGGTCGTCCACCGGCATCGTGACCCTGTCGCAGCTCGTGGCCTTCCTCGCGTTCCAGGTCCGCGTCGTCGCGGGCCTGCGCACGCTGGCGCGCCATCCCATCACTTCCGTCGACTGAACGCCATGGCCACCGAATCGACCCTGAGCTATCCGGACAACGCGCACCCCACGCGCTTCACGCAGGCGCAGCTCGAATGGCTGCCCTGGCTCGAGCCGCTGCCCGAAGCCGAACTGACCGAGCGCCACTTCGCGGGCCTGGTGGATGCCTCGCGCGCCAAGTCGCCGTACTTCAGGCTGCTCGCGCGCGATCCCGACATCCTCGGCGCGCGCACGCGCACCGACAAGGACATCTTCTACAACCCCGAGGCCGGCCTGCCGCGCGCCGAGCGCGAACTGGCCGCGGCCGCGGCCTCGCGCCACAACGGCTGCATCTACTGCGCCTCGGTGCATGCGCGCTTCGCCACGCATTTCTCGCAGCGTTCGGACGATGTGCAGCGGCTGCTCGACGAAGGCACGGCGGCTACGCTCGGCGAGCGCTGGGACGCGATCGTCGCGGCCTCGGTGGCGCTGTCGTCCACGCCTTCGAGCTTCGGCACGGAACACATCGAGGCATTGCGCGCGCAGGGCCTGGACGATCTCGCGATCGCCGACGTGATCCACGGCGCGGCCTTCTTCAACTGGGCGAACCGGTTGATGCTCTCGCTGGGCGAGCCGCAACAACCCTGAACGCCGACAGCTCGATCGTTCAGCCGTCGTCGTCGGGCGGCGCCTCCGCGCTCGCGCGCGCGATCGCCTCGCGCGCCATGCCGGGCGCGAAGGCATCGATGAAGGCATGGATGTAGCCGCGCAGGTGCCCGCCGCGGCGCACCGCGAGCTGGGTGCGGTTCTCGCCGAACAGATGGCCGGCTTCCAGCGCGCGCAGGCGCCGGTCGCGCACCGCGTCGTAGGCCAGGTCGGCGACGATGCCCACGCCCACACCCAGTTCCACGTAGGTCTTGATCACGTCCGCATCCATCGCGGCCAGCACGATGTCGGGCGAGAGGCCATGGCGCGCGAAGGCCTCGTCGATGCGCGAGCGGCCCGTGAGGCCGCTGTCGTAGGTGATGAGCGGATGGCGCGCGAGCTTCTCGATGGTGAGCGGCGCCTCGGTCAGCAGCGGATGGCCCGCGGGCGCCACCACCAGGTGCGTCCAGCAGCGACAGGAGATGGCCGCGAGCTGCGGATGGTTCTGCGGCAACTCGGTGGCGATGCCCACGTCGACCTCGCCGTCGAGCAGCATCTGCGCGATCTGGCGCGGCGTGCCCTGGTGCAGGTGCAGCCGCACGCCGGGAAAGCGCAGCCGGAACTCCTGCACCGCGGCCGGCAGCGCATAGCGCGCCTGCGAATGCGTGGCCGCGATCGACAGCAGGCCTTCCTCGCGCGCCAGGAAATCCTGGCCGGCCTGGCGCAGGTTCAGGCTGTCGTCGAGCACGCGCTCGATGATCGGCAGCAGGTGGTCGCCGGGCGAGGTGAGGCCCGTGAGCCGCTTGCCCGAGCGCTTGAACAGCAGGATGCCGAGCTCGTTCTCGAGGTCGCGGATCTGCCGGCTCACGCCGGACTGCGAGGCCTCGAGCACCACGGCGGCTTCGCTGAGGTTGAAGCCGCAGCGCACGGTCTCGCGCACGGATCGCAGTTGCTGGAAGTTCATGGCGACGGGAAGAGGCTTTGTCTCTGGCGGGGGCATGCGCCTTCCGGGCGCGCACTCGGTGGGAGTGCCCGCAGGCTATCGCGCGGGCGGGCCGTGCGGCAAAGAACAAAAACGGATCAGCGTATGCGGATTACGTGCTTCGCGAAGGCCGCGCTCTCTTGAAGAATGAGGGCTCTTGCCTTCGAGGGTGAGTGTCTCCTGGTCGCTACGGCGATGCAGTTTCAACGGGCCCCTCGGGGCCCGTTTTTTTTTCGCGGCATCCGCCGCGCCACTCCTGTCGATCACCTCATGAGCAACGCCCCCTCCACGCCCCTCGCACCGAACGACCCGCGCGACCGCTTCGCCCACGAGGCGCTGCGCCTGCTCGGCCCCGCGCCCGCCAACTGGGTGCCGCGCCACGATGGCATCGACCACGACGTGCTCGTCGTCGGCGGCGGCCAGAGCGGTGCCGCGCTCTCGTTCGCGCTGCGCCGCGCGGGCATCGCCGAAGTCAGCGTGATCGATGCCGCGCCCGACGCGCAGCGCGCCGGCGTGTGGCTCACGCGCGCGCGCATGCACAAGCTGCGCACGCTCAAGAACCTGGTCGGCCCCGAAGGCTCGGTGAGCGCGCTGGGCTTCCAGGCCTGGTACGAATCGCGCCACGGCCTCGAAGCCTATGCGGCGCTCGACCGCATCCCGCGCACCGACTGGGCGGCCTACCTCGACTGGTTTCGCCACATCACCGCCACCGGGGTGCGTTACGGCACGCGGCTGGTCGGCTTCGAGGCGGCCGGGCAGGGCGCGGTGCCGCACTTCCGCGTGCGGCTCGAGATCGACGGCCAGGAGCGCATCGAGACCGCGCGCAAGCTGGTCTTCGCCAACGGCGTGGCCGGCAGCGGCGCGCCCTTCGTGCCCGAACTGCTCGCGAACGCGGTGGCAAACGGCCTCGCAGCCCATACCGGCCATGCGATCGATTTCGCGGCGCTCGAAGGCAAGCGCGTGGCCGTGATCGGCGCGGCGGCCTCGGCCTTCGACGCGGCCGCGGTGGCGCTCGAGCATGGCGCGGCCGCCGTCCATCTGTTCGCGCGCCGCGACCATCTCGCGGCCACGCCGGTGGCGCGCGTGCGTGGCTATCCGGGCCTGTACGACAACTACTTCGCGCTGCCCGATGCCACGCGCTGGCACCATGCGGCGCGCTACCGGCGCCTGGGCACCACGCCGCCGCCCGACTCGGTGCAGCGCGTGCTGGCATTTCCCAACTTCCATCTGCACCTGGGCGCGCCGTGGCGCGGCGTCACGCAGAACGGCAACCAGCTCGTGGCCCATGTGCACGACGAGCATTTCCACTTCGACTTCGCGATCGCCGGCACCGGCTACAGCCACGAGTTGAGCGAGCGCCCCGAGCTGGCCGGCATCGCCGAGCTGGTGCTGCGCTGGCGCGACCGCTTCGAGGCGCCCGCGCACGAGCGCGACGACGAGCTCGCGGCCGCGCCCTACCTAGGCACGGGCCTCGAGCTGGTCGAGAAGACGGCGGGCACGGCGCCGTGGCTGCGCGACATCCACGTCTACAACCCGGGCGGCTTCGCGAGCACCGGCCTGCCGCTGGGCGACGTGCCCGGCATGCGCGGCTACGTGCCGGCCATCGTGCGCCGCATCAGCGAGGACCTGGTGCTGGCCGACCTGCCGCTGCACGAGGCACGCACGCGCGCCGAGGTGGCGCCGGACTTCGGGCCCGAGCTCTATGAGGGCGCGCTGTGGCAGGGGGAGGCGCGGCTGCAGGCGGCCTGAACGGATGACGGCGGGATCTCAGCGCAGCGAGATCCCCGCCGTCTGAATGGTCTTCGCATAACGGATGCGCTCCGCCGCCAGCGTGCGCCCCAGATCGGCCGGCGAGCCGCCGGTCACCTTGAAGCCCATGTCCTCGAGCTTGGCGCGCGTCTCGGGCGACGCGATCACGGCCTGGATGTCGCGGTTGATCTTCGCGACCACGGCCGGCGGCGTGCCGGCCGGCGCGAAATAGCCCTGCCAGCTCTCGACCGCGAAGCCCGGCAGCCCCGCCTCGGCCATGGTCGGCACCTCGGGCAGGGCGCCCGAGCGGTAGTCGGTGGTGACCGCGAGCGCGCGCAGCTTGCCGGCGCGCACATGGTCGGTCACGGCGGCCAGCGTGATCAGCGTGGCGTCGACATGGCCCGCGAGCACGTCGAGCGTGGCCGGACCGCCGCCCGAGTAGGGGATGTAGTTGAACTGCGCGCCGGTCTCCTGGCCGATCATCTCGTGCGCCACGTGGGCGATGCCGCCGTTGCCCGGCAGCCCCAGGCTGATCGAGTGCGGCCGTGCCTTGGCGCGCGCGAGGTAGGCGCGGAAGTCGCCGATGCCGGTCTTCGGATTGACCACCAGGATCTGCGGATTGACCACCGCCTTGATCACCGGCGTGAAGGCCTTCTGGCCGTCGTAGGGCAGGCGGTCGAACAGGATGCCGTTGAGCGTCAGGCCCTCGCCCTGCTGCAGCAGCGTGTAGCCGTCGGCCGGCGACTTGGCCACGCGCGCGGCGCCGATGGTGCCGCTGGCACCGCCGAGGTTCTCGACCACCACCGACTGGCCCCAGCGCTCGGTCAGGCGCTCGGCGATCAGGCGCGTGAGCTTGTCGGCGCTGCCGCCGGCGGCTACGGGCACCACGATGTGGACCGGCTTCGAGGGGAAACCGGCCGCCTCGTCGGTGGCCGCCTGGGCGGAAACGGCAAGAGCGGCGAGCAGGACGGGCGCGGCCAGCGTGGCGCGCAGCAGGGCGTGGCGCGCGCCGCGGGTCGGGAAGGGCAGGGAGGTCATTGGGTGTCTTGTTCGAGGATGCGCCGACCGTAGGCGCGGGCGCGCGCGTCCAACGAAGCAAACCGGATATGCGTAGAAGAAAAACTTCGTTCGGCCGGCCCGGCCCGCCGCATACCCTGCCCACACCGCGGCCCCGAGCCGTGCTTCCGCTTTCCCCGCCTTCCCCGCCTTCCCCTCGAAAGTCCCCCATGAGCCTCTCCGAACTCCCCGTCGAAACGGCGGGCAACGACCTCGCGAGCGAGCGCGCGCGCGCCATCGACGCCTTTCTCGCGCAGGCGCGCAGCCTGCTGGCCGCCGGCCCCGGCGAGGGCCATGCCCAGCTGCAGCCCGTGGCCGATGCGCTGATCGCCCTGGGCCGGCGCGCCGACCTGTTCCCGGCCGCCCATTTCCCCATCGATGCCGAGCGCCCCGCGCAGGTCTACCGGCTGGCCGAGGACGCCGATGGCGGCTTCGCGCTGTATCTCTCGGCGGGCCTGGCCGGCAAGGCCCAGCCGCCGCACGACCACACGACCTGGGCGATCATCGCGGGCGTCGAGGGCAACGAGCGCAACGTGCTCTACCGCCGCGAGAAGACCGCCGATCCCGCGCGCGACGACCTCGTGCAGACGCGCGTGGTCGACGTGGCCGCGGGCAGCGCGGTGGTGCTGACGCCGACCGACGTCCACACCATCGAGCTGGTCGACGGCCTCGACGGCCGGCACCTGCACTTCTACGGCCGCGCGCTCGAGCGGCTCGAGCATCGCGTGGTGTTCGAAGGAACGACCGGCGGCAGCTACCGCCAGTTCGGGCCGCCGCGCAACGTCCGCCATCCGGCGATCGCGCCGGCGGCGCTCAAGGCCGCGCTGTCCGACGGCGAGGAGATCGCGCTGCTCGACGTGCGCGAGACCGGCGTCTTCGTGCGCAGCCACATCCTGCTGGCCGCCTCGGCGCCGCTGTGGCGGCTGGAGCTCTTGATCGACCGCCTGGTGCCGCGCCGCGACACCCGCATTGTGCTGACCGACGCCGACGAGTCGCTGGCCCACCAGGCCGCGGGCAAGCTGGTGCGCCTGGGCTGGCGCAACGTGTCGGTGCTGGCCGGCGGCACCGCGGGCTGGGCCGCGGCGGGCTACGAACTCTTCAGCGGCAGCAACGTGCCGAGCAAGGCCTTCGGCGAGGTCATCGAGCACCGCAAGCACACGCCGTGGATCTCGGTCGACGAGCTGCACCAGCGCGTGGAACGCGGCGACGACATCGTGGTGGTCGACAGCCGCACGCCCGAGGAGTTCGCCGACTTCAGCCTGCCGTTCGCGCACAGCCTGCCGGGCGCCGAGCTGGTCTACCGCATCCATGAATTCGCGCCGCGTCCCGAGACGCTGGTGGTGGTGAACTGCGCCGGCCGCACGCGCAGCATCGTCGGCGCGCAGACGCTGATCGACGCGGGCATTCCGAACCCCGTGGTCTCGCTCAAGGACGGCACCATGGCCTGGCTGCTGGCCGGGCGCACGCTGTCGCACGGCCGCAGCGCGCCGTTGCCCGAGCCCGAGGCCGCGGGCCTCGAACAGGCACGCACGCGCGCCGAGGACGTGGCCCGGCGCGCCGGCGTGCGCCGCATCGACGCCGAGGGGCTGGCGCGGCTCGAGGCCGAGGCCGGCGAACGCTCGCTCTACCGCTTCGACGTGCGCACGCGCCAGGAGTACGAGGCCGGCCATCTCGAGGGCTGGCGCTGGGCGCCCGGCGGCCAGCTGGTGCAGGCCACCGACGAGTACGTGGGCGTGCGCCGCGCGCGCATCGTGCTGGCCGACTGGGACGGCGTGCGCGCGCTGACCACCGCGGCCTGGCTCGCGCAGCTCGGCGGGCACGAGGTCTTCGTGCATGCGCCGGCGCCGCTGCCTGTGCTGGTGCTCGGCCCCGAGCCCGTGAAGCTGCTGCCGCTGCATGCGCGCGCGCCGCGCATCGCCGTGCGAGAACTCGCATCGGCGCTGGACGCCGGCAGCGTCGCGGTGTTCGACATCGAGCGCCGCGCGGCCTACGAGCGCCGCCATGTCGCGGGCGCGCGCTTCGCGGTGCCCGACCGGCTCGAGGAATTCATCGCCGGCCTGCCCGCCGCGCAGCGCGTGGTTCTGGTCTCGTCCGACGGCGTGCTGGCCGGCGCGGTCGCGGCCGAACTCATCGCACGGCTGGCCCGCGACGGCAGCGCGCGCGAGGTGCTCGCGCTCGCGGGCGGCACCCAGGCCTGGGTCGCGGCCGGCCTGCCCACCGGCCAGGGCGGCGAGGGCGTGCTGACCGGCGACGACGACCACTGGTACAGCCCCTACGCGCATGCCGACCTGGCGGCGCGCAATGCCGGCTTCCAGCAGTACCTGGACTGGGAGATCGGCCTCGTGGCCCAGCTCGAGCGCGAAGGCGACGTGGGCATCCGGCTGGTCGCGCCCGCCACGGCCGACGCGGCGGTGGCGTCATGAACCTGCGAAGCGCCGGCCGAACCCTGGTGCGCACGGCCTGGCAGGCCGTGCCGACCGTGATCGGCGTCATCCTGCTGAACTTCGTGCTGATGCAGCTGATCCCGGGCGACGCCGCCGACGTGGTGGCGGCCGAATCGGGCTCGGCCACGGCCGAGAGCATGGCGCAGCTGCGCGCCCACTTCGGCCTCGACCTGCCGGTGCTGCAGCAGCTCGGCAGCTACCTCTACAACCTCTCGCACGGCAGCCTCGGCGTTTCGCCACGCTACAACATGCCGGTGGTGGCGCTGATCGGCGCGCGGCTGGGCAACACGCTGCTCTTGATGCTCACCGCGCTGGGCTTCGCGCTCGCCATCGGCATCGCGCTGGGCACCATCATGGCCACGCGCGTGGGCCGCTGGCAGGACCGCACGCTCTCGGTGCTGGCGCTGCTGCTGTATTCCACGCCGGGCTTCTGGCTCGGGCTGATGGCGATCGTGCTGTTCTCGGTGCACCTGGGCTGGCTGCCCACGGGCGGCAGCGAGACCATCGGCGCGGGCTACACCGGGCTGAAGCACGCGGTCGACGTGGCGCGCCACCTGGTGCTGCCCGCGCTCGCGCTCGCGGGCTTCTACATCGCCATCTTCTCGCGGCTCACGCGCGCGGCCATGCTCGAGGTGTCGCGCCAGGACTTCGTGCGCACCGCCGAGGCCAAGGGCCTGCATCCGTGGACCGTCACCATGCGCCACGTGCTGCGCAACGCGCTGATCCCGGTCACCACAGTAGCCGGCATGCACCTGGGCACCCTGCTCGGCGGCGCGGTGGTGGTCGAGACCGTCTTCAGCTGGCCCGGCCTCGGCCGGCTCGCCTTCGACTCGGTGGCCGGACGCGACTACACGGTGCTGCTCGGCGTGCTGCTGATGTCCTCGCTGCTGGTGATCGTGGCCAACATGCTGGTCGACCTGCTGCACGCGCTGCTCGACCCGCGCATCCAGGTGCGCTGAGTTCCGCGCGCGCACCGCTTCACGCTCTTCTCGTTCTCACCGATGTCCACTCCCTTCCTGCTCGACTCCAACCTCGCGCAAGCGCCCGCACCGGCAACGGCGCCCCGCCGCGCGGAGCCGCCCGCGCCGCCGACACCCGCCGCTGCCATTGCCGCCGTGGCCGCCGTCGACGCACGCCCGGTCTCGGCGCGCCGCGCCGCGCTGCGCGCCTTCGTGCGCAACCCCTCCGCCGTGGCGGGCGTGGTGCTGCTGCTGGCCATGCTGGTGCTGGCCCTGCTCGCGCCGCTGCTCTATCCGGGCGATCCGCTCGACATGGTCGCGCAGCCGCTGTTGTGGCCGGGCCAGGACGCGGCCTATCCGCTGGGCAGCGATTCGCTCGGGCGCGACGTCGCCGCCGGCATCGCGCACGGCGCGCGCATCTCGCTCGCGGTGGGCGTGGTCGCGGCCGTGCTGAGCCTCGCGATCGGCATCCTCGTGGGCGCCACCGCGGGCTACTTCGGCGGCCGGGTCGACGACGTGCTGGTGCGCATCACCGAGCTGTTCCAGACCATGCCCTCGTTCCTGTTCGTGATCGTGGTGGTGGCGATCGGCCAGCCCTCGGTGCCGGTGATCGTGTTCGCCATCGGCCTGGCCTCCTGGCCCGTGATCGCGCGGCTGGTGCGCGCCGAGTTCCGCGCGCTGCGCGAGACCGAGTTCGTGCTCGCGGCGCGCAGCCAGGGCTTCGGCCATGCGCGCATCATCTTCCAGGAGATGCTGCCGAACGCGCTGCCGCCGGTCATCGTCACCACCTCGGTGCTGGTGGCCAGCGCGATCCTGATCGAGTCGGCGCTGTCCTTCCTCGGCATGGGCGACCCCAATGCGGTGTCGTGGGGCAGCATGATCGGCCAGGGCCGCGAGCTGCTGCGCACCGCCTGGTACCTCACAGCGCTGCCGGGCGCCGCCATCGTCTTCACCGTGCTCGCGCTCAACCTCGTGGGCGACGGCCTCAACGATGCCTTCAACCCGCGTTTGAGAGGCCGTTGAGATGACGCTCGAACCAGTGACGATCGCGCCGCCGCTGCTGGACGTGCGCGGCCTCGATGTCTTCTTCCACGGCTCGAACGGCCCGATCCAGGCCGTGCGCGGGCTGGACCTGACCTTGCAGCGCGGCGAGACGCTGGCGCTGGTCGGCGAGTCGGGCTGCGGCAAGTCGACCACCGCGCTGGCGCTGCTGCGCCTGCTCGCGCCCGGCACCGCGCTGCGCGGCAGCATCCATTTCGACGGACGCGACATCCTCGCGCTGTCGCCGGCCGCGTTGCGCGAGGTGCGCGGGCGCGAGATCGCGATGATCTTCCAGGAGCCGATGACCTCGCTGAACCCGGTGCACACCATCGGCGCGCAGATCGAGGAGACGCTGCGCCGCCACGAGAAGCTCTCGGCCGCCGCGGCGCGCCGGCGCGCCATCGAGCTGCTCGACCTGGTGCGCATCCCCGAGCCGCAACGGCGCATCGACGACCATCCGCACAACCTCTCGGGCGGCCAGCGCCAGCGCGTGATGATCGCGATGGCCGTGGCCTGCAAGCCGCGCCTGCTGGTGGCCGACGAGCCCACCACCGCGCTCGACGTGACCATCCAGGCGCAGATCCTCGAGCTGCTCGACGGCCTGCGCCGCGAGCTCGACATGGCGCTGCTGCTGATCACCCACGACCTGGGCCTGGTGGCCCAGTGGGCCGACCGCGTGGCCGTGATGTACGGCGGCGAGAAGGTCGAGGAGGCGCCGACCTCGAAGCTCTTCGCCGCCCCGTCGCATGCCTACACCCGCGGCCTGCTCGGCGCCTCGCTGCATGCCGGCAGCGCGCTGCATTACGCGGATGCGCGCCTGCCCGAGATCCAGACCCGGCTCGATCCCGCCACCGGCGTGCGCGACTTCGCGCTGCACGTGCCGCAGCCGAACACGAAGGTGCGTGCCTTGCCCGTGCGCGCCGCGGCCGGCGAGCCGCTGCTGTCGGTGCAGGACCTGCGCACCGACTACCCGACGCGCGGCGGCGGCGTGCTGCATGCCGTCGACGGTGTGTCCTTCGACATCCGCGCCGGCGAGACCGTGGGCCTGGTCGGCGAATCGGGCTGCGGCAAGTCCACGCTCTCGCGCACGCTGTTGCGGCTGGTGGACCCGGCGGGCGGGCGCATCGTGTTCGACGGTACCGACATCGCTTCACTCTCCGAGAAGGCGCTCAAGCCCTGGCGGCGGCGCGTGCAGATGGTGTTCCAGGATCCCTATGCGTCGCTGAACCCGCGGCGCAGCGTGTTCGACATCCTCGAGTCGGTGCTCAAGGTGCACGGCGTGGACGACCGCGCCGAGCGGCGCAACCGCATCGCCGCCATCCTCGAGCGCGTGGGCCTGCCGGCCGACGCGGCGCGGCGCTTTCCCAACGAGTTCTCGGGCGGGCAGCGCCAGCGCATCGGCATCGCGCGCGCGCTCGTGCTGCGGCCGTCGCTGGTGGTGCTCGACGAGCCGGTGTCGGCGCTCGACGTGTCGGTGCAGGCGCAGATCCTGAACCTGCTGGTGGAGCTGAAGGAGGACTTCGGGCTCTCCTACCTGTTCATCTCGCACGATCTGTCGGTGGTGCGGTATATCGCGGATCGGGTGATGGTGATGAACAAGGGGAAGATCGTGGAGACGGGGGGGTATCAGGATATTTGGGATCGGCCGCAGCATGCTTATACGCGGAGCTTGATTGCGGCGGTGCCTGGGGCTGAGCAGAGGAAGGCGGCCTGAGGTTGCTCCGAAAACGCCGGCGGGGACACGCCGTCGGCGTTAGTCCCAATTTGGGACTAAAATCGCGTCATGCGAGTCATCGCCCAGAAAATGCTGGTCGACTTCTACCGGCAGGACGCCCATCAGGACTGTGCCGGCCCGGCGCGGGCCTGGTACGCGATGGCCTGCGCCGCGCAGTGGACGCAGCCCGCCGATGTCGTGGCCGCCATGCCGAAAGTCAGCATCCTCAAGGACGGCCGTGCCGTGTTCAACCTCGGGGGCAACAAGTACCGGCTCGTCGTCTGGATCAACTACGACTACGCAACGATCTACACCCGGTTCATCGGCACGCACGCGCAGTACGACCAGATCGACGCGAACACCATTTGAAGGAAGGAGCCCGTCATGGAAATTCAACCCGTCAAGAACGAAAGCAGCTACCGCGCCGCGCTCGCGGCGATTGAAGGCCTGATGATGGCCAAGCGGGACACGCCCGAAGGCGACCGCCTCGATGTGCTCGTGACGCTGGTTCAGGCCTACGAAGCGAAGCATCACCCGATCGATCCCCCCGATCCGATCGAGGCGATCAAGTTCCGCATGGATCAGTCGGGCATGGGCGTGAAGGATCTCGTTCCCTTTATCGGGCCGCTGAATCGCGTGTACGAGGTGTTGGCGCGCAAGCGCCCGTTGACGTTGCACATGATCCGGCGCTTGAACAAGGGGATGGGGATTCCGGCCGATGTGTTGATTGGGTTGGCCGAGGAAGAAGCATTGGCAGATTGATGTGCGCGTGGGGCCGGCTCTTCGGTTTTATGTGTTCTTCTCTTTGGTGAGGCTGTTGGCCGGGTCTCGCCCCGGCGGGCGAGTCACTTTCTCTTGTCTCGCCAAGAGAAAGTAACCAAAGAGAAGGCGACCCCGCTGTCTGTGTCCCTCCGCTTCGCTACGGGCAACCTGCGGTGCTCGGAGAAAGCGGGGGTCCGCAGAACTCGCTGCGCTGCGCTCCGCTCAGACAGCTGCGGCCCTTATCCCGCTTTCTCCTGCGCTCCTCGGCACAGCCAGAGGGGACTAGGGTCAACGCGCCGTGGCGCGTCCTTGTGTGGTGAGTGCGCATGCATAGGCCTCGGATCTTTCACTGAGGCCGAGCGAAGCGACGGCCCGTTGGGTCTGCTGGGCCGAGCATCGCGATGGCCCGACCCACCCCCTCTGGCTGCGCCGAGGAGCGCAGCGTTTCGCGGATAAGGGCTCGCAGCTGTTTGAGCGAAGCGAGTTCTGCGAGACCCCGCGAAACGCGAGCACCGCAGGTTGCCCCGGAGCGCAGCGGAGGGGTCGCAGACAGTGGGGTCGCCTTTCTTTGCTTACTTTCTTTGGCGAGACAAAGAAAGTGAGCCGCCCGCCGGGGCGGGACCCGGCCGACAGCCTCACCAAAGAACAAAACCCCAAAACAAAAGAAGCCTACTTCTTGGCCTCGTCAACGTAGACATCCGCCAGATTCGACTCCACCCCATCCGCAGTCAACGAATGGTCATGCACCCGCTGATTGGCAATGGTGATGAACACAGGCTGATAGAGATTCAAATCCGGCACATCCCGCGCCACCGTATCCTGAAACTCCTTGAACAGCTTCAACCGCCGCGCAGGATCGTTCTCCACCGCGGCATCCTCGAGCAACTTGTCCACCACAGGACTCTGATAGTGCGTGCCATTCGAGAACGGCACACCCTTGATGAAGTTCTTCGACCAGTACAACCGCTGCACCCCCACGGTCGGGTCGAACAGGTTGCTCGCCCCGTTGTGCGTGAACGCGAAATCGCGGTCCGTGTAGATGCGCTTGATGAAGGCGCTCGGATCCTGTGCCCGCACCGTCACCGCGATGCCGATGCGTGCCAGGGTCGAACGCAGGTAGTCGGCCAGGCGCGGGCCATCGGCGCCGATGGGGTTGAAGTCCAGCGGCACGCTGAAGCGCACGCCGCCGGCCTTGCGCGGATAGCCGGCCTCGTCGAGCAGGGCGTTGGCCTTCTTGAGGTCGAAGGCATAGGGCGAGGGCGCGGGATCGTGGAAGGCCTTGAGGCCGGGCGCGATCGGTGAATAGCTGACCTGGCCGTAGCCGTAGTTCACCACCTTCACGATCACGCCGCGGTCGACGGCATGGGCCACGGCCTGGCGCACCTTCTCGTTCCTGAAGTACTCGTTGTCGAGGTTGAACTCGAGCCGGGTCACGTTCGACGAGTAGCTGTTGCCCTTGGTCTCGAAGCGCAGCGCGGGCACCTTCTTGAGCCGCTCGAGATCGGCCAGCGGCACCGGCGTGCGGTAGCCGAGGTCGACGGTGCCGGTCTCGAAGGCCACGGCGGCTGCCGCCGGGTCGGTCACGAAGCGCACGATCAGCTGGTCGATGAAGGGCTTGGGCTTGTCCCAGTACTCGGGATTGCGCTCGTACACGATGTGGCTGCCACGCACCCACTCCTTGAACCTGAACGGGCCGGTGCCGATCGGCGCGTTGTTGTTCGGGTTGTTCGCCGGGTCGGTGCCCTCGTAGACGTGCTTGGGCACGATCGGCGTCTCGGTCGCGACCAGCGCGCGGATCAGGTAGGGCGCGGGCTTCGACAGCCGCAGGATCGCGGTGTACTTGTCGGGCGTGTCGATGGCCGTGAGGTTGGCGAAGGTGTTGCGGCCGCGCGGATGGATCTTCTTCAGCAGCTCGATCGAGTAGGCGACGTCGGCCGAGGTGAAGTCCTTGCCGTCGTGCCACTTCACGCCCTGGCGCAGCGTGAAGGTGTAGGTCAGGCCGTCGGGGCTGATGACCCATTTGGTCGCCAGCTGCGGCTGCGGATTGACGTCGTAGTCGTACTTGAGCAGGCCCTCGGTGACCTTGGCGCTGACGCTGAGGATCGGCGTGGCGACATTGCCGATGGTGACGAGCGCGGTGGGCTCGCTGGTCGACAACAGGGTCAGGGTGCCGCTGTGATTGGGCGGCGCGGCCTGCGTGGTGGCGGCGAGGCCGGCGGCGAGCAGCAGCGCGACGGTGGCGCGGCGGAAGTGCGGGGGGCGGAGCAGGGAGGACATGGTGAGAGGAGCGAGAACGGAAAGAAGAAGAGGAAAGAAATCAGGCAACGGCGGCATCGGTCGCGGGCGCCGGCACGGCCGTCACCAGCCCTTCGCGCAGATCGCGCGCGATGGCGGCTTCGGCACGCTGGGCGGCATCGCCGAGGCCACCGCCGCCGGGCGTCTCGACCACCAGCTTGTCGCCGGCCGGAATGAGCTGGCGCCCCTTGGCGCGCAGCGCGCGGCCCGAGGCCAGCCGCAGCCGGCCCGGCGCGCCGTCGCTGCCGCCGAGCGCGCCGCGCGCCGGATGGTCGACGCGGTCGAAGGCGGCGGCGATCAGGAAGGCCGCGTCGGGCTGTGCATGGCGCACCTCGATCACCTGGCCCAGGCCGCCGCGCACGGTGCCGGCACCGCCCGAGTCGACGCGGAACTCCTTGCGCTCGAACAGCAGCGGCGCCTGGGTCTCGAGGATCTCGAGCGAGACATTGCGCACGCCGCTCGGGTAGGCGGTGACCGAGAGGCCGTCCTTGCCGGGCCGCGCGCCGGTGCCGCCGGTGCTGAAGCTGATCACGTTGAAGCGCGGGCCGCGGCGCACCGCCTCGGCATCGGCCGGCGCGGTGCCGGCCAGCACCTCGCCGCCCACGAGCTGCAGGTTCCACAGCGACGACGAACCCTCGGCCGGCACCCGGTCGGGCCGGGCCTGCCGCAGCGCGCCGAACACGGCGTCGGGCAGCAGCTGGCCGATGACGTGGCGCGCGGTCACGGCCGCGGGATGCAGCGCATGCAGGATGCAGCCCTCGGGCGCGGCGACGCGGATCGGCGCCAGCGAGCCCGCGTTGTTGGGCACGTCGGCGCCCACCAGGCAGCGGATGCCGAAGGAGGTGTAGGCGTCGGTGTAGGCCTTGGGCACGTTGATGCCGCGCGCCACGGTGCCCGAGGTGCCGGCGAAGTCCACGTCGATGCCGTCGTCGCCGATGGTCACGGCCACCTGCAGCGTGATCGGCGCGTCGTAGCCGTCGGCCACCAGCGTGTGGTGCCAGGTGCCGCGCGGCCATTCGGCCAGCGCCTCGCGCATGGCCTGCGCCGAGCGCGCGATGACGAAGTCGCCGAGCGCCTCGAGGTCGGCCAGGCCGAACTCGCGCAGCAGGGTGCGCAGCCGCCGGCCGCCGACTTCATTGCAGGCCACGAGCGCGAACAGGTCGCCCTCGACCTGCTCGGGATCGCGCACGTTGGCGCGGATGATGGCGTGCACCGCCGGGTCGACCGTGCCGCGGCGCACGAAGCGCAGGATCGGCAGGAACAGGCCCTCGTGGTAGATCTCCAGCCCGTCGGGACTCGAGCCGATGCCGCCGATGTCGACCACGTGCAGCGTGGAGGCGAACAGCGCGACCGCGCGCCGCGCCGCGCCCTCGCCATGGAACACCGGCGTGACCATGGTCATGTCGAACAGGTGGCCGGTGCCCTTCCACGGGTCGTTGGTGAGGAACACGTCGCCGTCTTCCATGGTCTCGATCGGAAAGCGGCGCAGGAAGTGCTTGACCGACTCGGCCATCGAGTTGACGTGGCCCGGCGTGCCGGTCACGGCCTGCGCGATCATGCGGCCGTCGGGCAGGAACACGCCGGCCGAGAGGTCGCCGGCCTCGCGCGTGGAGGTGCCGAAGGCGGTGCGGATCAGCGTCTGGGCCTGCTCCTCGACCACCGAGAGCAGGCGGTTCCAGGCGAGCTGGTGGCGGATCAGTTGGCGGCCGGCGGGGGCCGCGGGCTTGGGTGTGGAACTCATGCGTGGTGGTCCGAAAGTTCGGAGGCAAAGGAAGAAGAGGAGGAAAGAGGAGCGGCCGCCGCGTGGCTGATCAGCCCGGCTTCGAGGTCGCGCGCGATCAGCGCCGGATCGCGCTCCGAGGGATCGCCGAGGCCGGCACCGCCGGGCGTCTCGACCACCAGCACCTCGCCGGCCGGCACGAGCTGGCGCCCCTTGCCGCGCAGGGTCGTGCCCGCATGCTTGAGCCGTGCGGTGCCTGGCGCGCCATCGCCGCCGCCGAGCGCGCCGCGCGCCGGAAAGCGCACGCGGTCCCAGGTGGCCGACAGCACCATCGGGTCGCCGTCGGCGTTCTCGACCTCGATCACCTGGCCCAGCCCGCCGCGCGACGTGCCCGCGCCGCCCGAATCGGGCCGGTACTCCTTGCGCCGGAACAGCAGCGGCGCCTGGGTCTCGAGGATCTCGAGCGAGACGTTGCGCACGCCGCTCGGGTAGGCGGTGGCCGAGAGGCCGTCCTTGCCGGGCCTTGCGCCGGTGCCGCCGGTGCTGAAGCTCACGATGTTGAAGCGCCGCGCGCGCCGCAGCGCGTCGTTGGGCCCGCCCTCGATCGGCTGGCCGCCGTACAGGCGGATGTTCCACAGCGACGACGCGCCCTCGGCCGGCACGCGGTCGGGCCGGGCCTGGCGCAGCGCGCCGAACACCAGGTCGGGCAGCATCTGGCCGATGGCCGCGCGCGTGGCAACGGCCGCCGGCGGCAGCGCATGGACGATCGAGCCCTCGGGCGCGACCACGCGGATCGGCGCCAGCGAGCCCGAGTTGTTGGGCACGTCCGCGCCGATCAGGCAGCGGATGCCGAAGGAGGTGTAGGCATCGGTGTAGGCCTTGGGCACGTTGATGCCGCGCGCCACCGTGCCCGAGGTGCCCGCGAAGTCGACCAGGATGCCGTCATCGGAGATCGTGACCGCCGCATGCAGCTCGACCGGCGTGTCGTAGCCGTCCACGGTCATGTGGTTGCGCCAGGTGCCGCGCGGCCAGTCGGCCAGCGCGGCGCGCATGGCCTGGGCCGAGCGCTCGATCACGTAGTCGCCTTGCGCCCGCAGGTCGTCCAGGCCGAACTCGCGCAGCAGCCGCTGCAGCCGCGTCGCGCCCACCGCGTTGCAGGCCACCAGCGCATGCAGGTCGCCCTCGACCTGCTCGGGCTCGCGCACGTTGGCGCGCACGATGGCCAGCACCGACTCGTCGAGCACGCCGTCGCGCGCGAAGCGCAGCGGCGGCAGGAACAGGCCCTCGTGGTAGATCTCGAGCGCATCGGGGCCGGCATTCACGCCGCCGATGTCGACCACGTGCACGGTCGAGGCGAACAGCGCCACCAGCCGGCCGCCGTGGAACACCGGCGTGACCATCACCACGTCGAACAGGTGGCCCGTGCCCTTCCACGGATCGTTGGTGACGAACACGTCGCCGTCGCGCATGGTGGGGGCCGGAAAGGCGCGCAGGAAATGCAGCACCGAGTCGGCCATCGAGTTGACGTGGCCCGGCGTGCCGGTCACGGCCTGCGCCACCATGCGGCCGTCGGGCAGGAACACGCCGGCCGACAGGTCGCCGGCCTCGCGCGTCGGCGTGCCGAAGGCGGTGCGGATCAGCGCCTGCGCCTGTTCCTCGACCACGGCGAGCAGGCGGCTCCACACGAGCTGCTGGCGCAGCGCCTGGCGTCCCTTGGCTGCGCTGGCGGTGCTGGCAGCACTCATGCCGCCACCGCCGCCGCGTGCGCTTCCTCCTCGTGCCGCACAACCGTGGTGTCGTCGAGCACCAGCGCGCCGAGCCGGCTCACGCGCGCCTCGAAGCCCGCGATCAGCTGCGTGGTGGTCTCGTCCTCGACGACCAGCGCCGGGCCCTCGATCCACAGGCCCGGCCGCAGCGCGGCGCGCTCGTACACCGGCACCGCCTGCCAGCGGCCGGTCTCGGCGTCGTAGAGCTCGCGCGTGGCCAAAGCCGTGGCGCGGCCCTCGTCGGCCACGAGCCCGTCGGCCTCGGGCGCGGCACGGCCGCCGGCTTCCACCGCGACCGACCAGCTCACGGCCTCGGCCGCGATGTGCGGCAGGCTGCGGCCGTAGAGCGCGGCATAGCGCGCCTCGAAGCGCTGGTGCAGCGCGGCGCTGGCGGCCGCGTCGAACGCGCCCTCGGGCAGCTCGACCGGGATCTCGTGGCCCTGGCCCGCGTAGCGCATGAACACCACGCGCTGGCGCACCAGCGGCGCGCCGGGCGCGGCGCGCAGCACCACGTCGTCGGCGGTGGCGGTGAGCTCGTCGAGCAGCCGGCCCACGGCCGCATGGTCGATGCGGTCGAGCCGCTGGTGCAGGCTGCGCACCGTCTGGTAGGCCACCGGTGCCCAGAGGAAGCCCAGCGCCGAGCCCACGCCGGCCGAGTTCGGGATCACCAGCCGCGCGATGCCGAGCTTGCGCGCCAGCAGCGCCGCATGCAGCGGCGCCGCGCCGCCGAAGGCGATCAGCGTGCTCTCCTCGGCCACCTTGCCGAGTTCCGAGGCATGCACGCGCGCCGCGTTGGCCATGTTCTCGGTCACGATCTCGACCACCGCCTGCGCGGCCGCCTCGACCTCGAGCCCGGTCTGCGCGGCCACGCCCTGCAGCAGCGCGGCGCGCGCGCGCTGCGGATCGAGCCGCACCTTGCCGACCGCGAAGCGCGCCGGGTCGATCGCGCCGAGCGCGGCATGCGCGTCGGTCACGGTCGGCTGCTCGCCGCCCAGGCCGTAGGCGGCCGGGCCGGGCGAGGAGCCCGCGCTGTCGGGGCCGACCTGCACCACGCCCAGGTGGTTGACGCGCGCGATCGAGCCGCCACCGGCGCCGATCTCCACCATCTCGATCACCGGGATGCGGATCGGCAGGCCCGAGCCCTTGAGGTGCCGGTGCACGCGGCCGAATTCGAAGCTGCGGCTCAGCTGCGGCTGGTAGTCGTCGATGAAGCAGATCTTGGCCGTGGTGCCGCCCATGTCGAACGAGAGCGCGCGCGTGGCGCCGATCTGCTCGGCCACCTGGCGCGCGAGCACCGCGCCGCCCGCGGGGCCCGATTCGACCAGCCGCACCGGCTCGTCGATGCCGGCCTGCAGCGTGGTGATGGCGCCGCCCGAGGTCATGAGGAAGGGCTCGGCCCTCAAGCCGCGTTCGCGCGCGCCTTCCTGCAGCCGGCGCAGGTAGCCGGCCACCTGCGGCTGCACGTAGGCATTGGCGCTGACGGTCGAGAGCCGCTCGTATTCGCGGATCTCGGGGCAGACGTCGGAGGCCAGCGATACCCAGAGTTGCGGCGCATGCTCGCGCAGCAGTTCGCGCACGCGGCGCTCGTGGACGGGGTTCGCATAGCCGTGCAGGAAGCACACGGCCACGCTCTCGATGCCGTCGGCCACGAGCTGGCGCGCGAGCACGGCCACCTGCGCCTCGTCGAGCGGCGTGACCACGCGGCCGGCCGCGTCGGTGCGCTCGACCACGCCATGGCGCCAGTGGCGCGGCACCAGCGGCGCCGGCTTGTCGAGGAACACGTCGTACTGCGCGAAGCGGTCCTCCAGCCCGATCTCGACCAGGTCGCGGAAGCCGTGCGTGGTCAGCAGTGCCGTGGGTGCGCCCTTGCGCTCGATCAGCGCGTTGGTGGCCAGCGTGGTGCCGAGGATCAGCAGGTCGACGTCGGCCCAGGCCGCGCCGGCGT
Organism: Variovorax sp. PDC80; assembly: GCF_900115375.1. Lineage (NCBI taxonomy): Bacteria > Pseudomonadati > Pseudomonadota > Betaproteobacteria > Burkholderiales > Comamonadaceae > Variovorax > Variovorax sp. PDC80. The sequence continues at coordinate 363,145 of NZ_FOWG01000006.1, forward strand.
GCTGCAGCACTTCCGCCACGCCGTCGAACACGGCCTGCTCGGGTGCGGCCGGCGTGGTGAGCACTTTCACGGTGTGCTTGCGCTCGCCGCGCAGCAGCACGATGTCGGTGAAGGTGCCGCCGACGTCGACCGCCACGCGCACGCGGGGGTCGATGACGGGGACGGTGGGGGAGGAGGAGTGCGTGGACATGGCGGCGGTACGGGAAAAACGGGAGAGGAAGGAAAGACTCAGAGCAGGTGCGCGCCTGCGCTCAATTCACGAAACGGCGCCGCGGCGGGGGCCGGCGCGGGTGCGGGAGCGGTTGCTGTCGGCGTCGCCTTCGCGAAGGCCCGCGCCAGGTCGGCCACCAGGTCGCCCGGATCCTCGAGACCGACATGCAGCCGCACCACCGGCGCATTGCCCTGCCATTGGCGGTGCTCGCGCAGCCGCTCGGGCTGGGCCGCGAGTGCCAGGCTCTCGTAGCCGCCCCACGAGGCGCCGATGCCGAACAGCGTGAGCGCGTCGACGAATGCATCGGCCTCGGCGGCGGTGGCATCGCGGAACGCGAAGGACACCAGGCCGCTCGCGCCGCTGAAGTCGCGCCGCCACAGCGCATGGCCCGGGTCTTCCGGCAGCGCCGGGTAATACACGCGGCCCACCTGCGCCTGCTGCTGCAGGAAGCGCGCGACCTCGGTGGCATTGCGCTGGTGCTGCGCCAGCCGCACCGGCAGCGTGCGCAGGCCGCGCAGCGCCAGGTAGGCGTCGTCGGCGCCGATGGTCAGGCCCAGCGCCTCGTGCGCGCTCAGCAGCTTCGCGGCCAGCGCGGGGCTGTCGACCACCACGATGCCCTGCATCAGGTCGGAGTGGCCCGAGATGTACTTGGTGGCGGCCTGGATCGAGATGTTGGCGCCGAGCGCGAGCGGCTTGTAGAACCAGCCGCCGCTCCAGGTGTTGTCGGTGGCCACGGTCACGCCGCGCTCGCGCGCGATCTTGCTGAGCGCGGGCAGGTCGAGCACCTCGTAGAGCAGCGAGGTCGGCGACTCGAGGTACAGCAGCCGCGTGTTCGGCCGCAGCAGGCTCGCCAGGTCGTCGTGCGCGGGCGAGAAGTACTCGACCGTGATGTTCAGCCGCTTGAGCAGGGTGCTGTCGACGCGCCGCAGCGGCGCATACACGCCATCGGCCACCAGCGCATGGTCGCCGGGCGACAGCAACGCGAGCAGCACCAGCGTGATCGCCGACAGGCCCGAGGGCGTGAGGAAGGCGCGGTGCCCGCCCTCGAGCGCGGTCACCGCGTCCTCGAGCGCGCGGTGCGTGTCGAGGCCATGGCGGCCGTAGGAGGCCACGCGTTCGCCCGCGGCGCGGCGGTGGTGATGGTCGGCATGAGCCGCGGTGTTCTCGAAGCGCACGGTGCTCGTGCGCACCACGGGCACGTTGACCGGGCCCGAGCCGGCGCGCAGCTGCGGCGCGCCCGCATGCAGCAGCCGCGTCGCGTCGTTCAAGCCGTTGACAGCGCTCATGCGACCGCCTTGCTCGGCTGCAGCTGCGTCGCGTTGTAGTTCACGATCGCGCCGGTCTCGAGGTTCACGCCGATGCGACGCGACAGCGTCTCGAGCGGCTGGCCGTAGAGATGGAAATGCAGCGTCGGCCGGTCGCCGATCACGTGGATGCTGTGCAGGTCCTCGGGCAGGAAGGCGATCGAGGTGCCGGGCTGCACCGTGACCTCGCGTTCGAGTTCGAGCCGCGCCTGCGCGGGGTCGCTGCCGTCGTCGGTGCGCCGGTAGACGCGGTTCTCCTCCTGGCCCTCGACCGCCACGATGGTGGCCCAGGTCGTGTGGTTGTGCGGGATCGAGGTCTTGCCGGGATTGATCGAGTTCAGGTAGAGCGCCACGTCGTCGTCGCCATCCCCGGGGTTGAGGCGGTAGCGCGTGGAGGCGCCCACGCCTTCGCTCGCGGCCGGCGGCGGGAAATCCTCGCGCGTGAACAGGGCAGCGTTGGTCGCGAGCTTCTCGAGCCGCGCCGTGATGCGCGCGAGCACCGCGCGGTCGAGTGCCTGGGCGGCGGCGATGGCGCGGATGTCGGCCAGGGCCTGGTCGACGGCGATGCGGCGCTGTGCCGCGATGGCGGTCGTGTCGTTCTGGGAAGTGGTCATGGGGAGCCTCGGTGGGTCAGAGGGCGAAGCGCAGCCGGTCGAAGGGCGGCGTTTCGGGGAAGGGGGCGGGGCGGCGCGCGGGCACGCTGTCGCCCGACGGGTCGCGCGCGCCGTCACCGAGCGCGCGATGCAGGAACGCGCGTGTGCGGTCGCTCGCGGGCGCGCGGAAGATGCGCGCGGGCGGGCCGTGCTCGACGATCACGCCGGCCTCGGTGAAGTAGACGGTGTCGCTGATCTCCTCGGCGAAGCGCATCTCGTGCGTCACCAGCACGCAGGTCAGGCCTTCGCGCACCAGGTCGCGGATCACGGTCAGCACCTCGCCCACGGTCTCGGGGTCGAGCGCCGAGGTCACCTCGTCGAACAGCATCAGCTCGGGCCGCATCGCGAGCGCGCGCGCGATCGCCACGCGCTGCTGCTGACCGCCCGAGAGCTCGCCCGGATAGGCCGCGGCCTTGTGCGAGAGCCGCACCTTGTCGAGCAGCTCGCGCGCCTCGCGCTCGGCGGCGGCGCGCTCGCGGCCGGCCACGCGCGTGGGGGCGATCACCAGGTTCTCGAGCACCGTGAGGTGCGGGAACAGGTTGTACTGCTGGAACACGAAGCCCACGCGCTTGCGCAGCGCGATGAACTCGGCCTCGGCGCGCAGCGCGTCCACGCGCGTGTCGCCGACACGGATCTCGCCGCGCTGCGGTCGCAGCAACCCGGTGATGCAGCGCAGGATGGTCGACTTGCCCGAGCCCGAGGGCCCGATGATCGACACCGCCTGGCCGCGCTGCACCTCGAGCGAGATGCCGCGCAGCACCGCGTTGGCGCCGAAGGCGAGCTCCACGTCGCGCAGGGCGACCAGGGGCGTGTTGGAGAGGGGGGGTGCGGTCTCAGTGGCGGGCATGGCGGCGTTCCAGCGCGCGTGTGGCGCGGGCGATCGGGTAGCAGTAGGCGAAGAACACGGCGAGCAGCGTGAAATAGACCAGCACCGTGAAGTCGGTGCGCGCCACCGTGTTGCTCGCGACCTGGGCCGCGTCGACCACGTCGTGCGCGCCGACCAGCGAGGACAGCGCCGTGCTCATCGTGATGCTCGCGTAGAGGTTCATCCAAGGCGGCAGCATGCGGCGCAGGCACTGCGGCAGCACGATCAGCCGGAAGATCTCGCCGCGCCGGAAGGCCAGCGACTGCGCGGCCTCCCATTGCGCGCTCGGGATCGATTGGATCGCGCCGCGGAAGATCTCGGCCACCACCGCGCTCGTGGGCAGCGCGAGGCCCAGCACCACCTTGAGCCAGTCGGGGAAGGGCACGGTCCAGGCCGCCAGCCGCAGCTCGAACGGAAACACGTAGGTGGTGAAATAGATCAGCACCAGCACCGGCGCGTTGCGGAAGAACTGCACGTACCAGCGCGTGGCCCCGCGCACCGGCGCGAACGGCGAGAACGACAGCGCGCCCACCAGCAGCCCTACGGCGGTGCCGATCGCCATCGCGAGCACGCTGATCTGGATGTTGGTGAGCAAGCCCAGCAGCAGCGTGGGCGACCATTGCCACAGGTGGCGCAGCGCGACGGGCGTGGTGCCGGTGGCGGTCCAGGCCGCGACCAGCAGCAGCACGGCGGCCAGCGCGGCGAGCCAGGGATGGCGGCGCGGATCGAGGTGCGCGATGAAGCCTGCGCCGGCCTCGGCGCCGAGTGCGGAAGCGGCCGGGGCCGCGGCGATCTCACTGGCCATAGCCGGGCATCCGCCAGCGCGCCTCGAGCCAGCGCCCGGCCAGGCTCACGAGCCAGGTCAGCAGGCCGAAGTACAGCAGGATCAACAGCAGCAGCTCGAGCACGTTGTCGCGCTGCGTCCAGATCATGATCGACTCGTAGGTCACGTCGCCCACGGCGATGGCCGAGGCCACCGCGGTCATCTTGACCAGGTCGACCAGGTTGTTGACCAGCGAGGGCAGCGCGAAGCGCAGCGCCAGCGGCAGCTCGACGCGCCACAGCAGCTGGCGCTGCGAGAAGCCCAGCGAGCGCGCGGCCTCGAGCGTGACGCGCGGCACCGCCTCGATGCCCGCGCGCAGCGCCTCGGCATGGAACACGCCCTTGTGCAGCGCCACCACGATCACCACCCAGACGAAGGGCGTCAGCGGATTGCCGCCGAGGCCCTGCAGCTGCTGCGTGATCAGCATGTTGAGCACGAGGAAGGCGCAATAGAGCTGCACCAGCGTCGGCGTGTTGCGCGTGACCTCCACGAAGGCGCGCGCCGGCAGCGCGACCCAGCGCCGCGGCGAGGTCAGCGCGGCCGCGATCGCCACGCCGGCCGCGAGGCTGCAGGGCACGGTCAGCACGCAGAGCTCGAAGGTGACGAGCAGGCCGCGCAGGAAGGCCTGGCGCTCGCCCGCGTCGAGCACGAAGGCGTAGTTGAGGCCCAGGGGCTTGAGCGCGGCCACGGCCTGCGCGAGCAGTCCGGCGTCGTTCATGGCTGGCGCGCCGACGATGGCGTGTCGGTGGAGGAGCGTGGCTTCATGGCGCGAACGGAAAGGGCAGGGCGCGGCGCCGGTTCAGGGGCGCCGCTCACGGCGAACGGAAGGTTGCGATGCGGCCGGGCCGAACGGGGCCGTGGCCGTTGGTTCAGGGCGCGGCGCGCAGCTTGGCCTGCAGCTCGGGCAGCAGCGGCTGCGGCGGCTCGATGCCGTTGCGCTTCTCGGTCTCGATCAGCCAGCCGCTGCGGTGCCATTGCTTCACCACCTTGTCGACGGCGGCGATGGTGTCGGCCTCGCCCTTGCGGGCCCAGACCACCGAGGGCGCGGGCAGGATCTCGTCGCGGATCGGCGCCGCGTAGGCGGCCCATTCGGGATTGCTGCGCAGCAGCGGCTGGATCAGCGTGGCGTCGTGCACGGCGGCCACGCAGTTGCCGCCGCGCAGCGCCAGCAGCGATTCCTGCGCGGTCTTGAAGCCGCGCACCTGGGCGCCGTACTGTTCCTGCAGCGGCTTCACGAAGCTGCTGCCCTGCGAGGCGCACACGGTCTTGCCGCGCAGGTCTTCCCACTTGGCGATGCCGCTGGTCTTGAGCACGGCGGCCGTGCCGCCCACGCGGTAGAACGGCGTCGGCGCATAGCCGAGGATCTCGCCGCGGTCGGCGTTGTATTCCATCGAGGCGATCAGCAGGTCGACCTTGCCCGACTGCAGGAACTGCACCCGGTTGGCCGGCTGCACCTGCACCAGCTCGACTTCGGCGCCGAGCTGCTTGGCGAGGTCGCGCGCGAGGTCGGGGTTCCAGCCCACGAGCTGCTGCGTGGCCGGGTCGATCGAGCCGAAGGGCCCGCCGTTGACCACCACGCCGATCGCGACCTTGCCGCGCTGCTTGATGCGGTCGAGCGTCGCGTCGGCATGGGCCGCGCCGGCCAGGCCGAGCAGGGTGGCGAGCGCCGCGGCGGCGAATCGGGAGGAAGAGGGGTAGAAACGCGAACGCGGACGGGAAGTCATCGAATGAAAGGGACGAAGCAGGGCAGGCGGCGATCTTCCGAGGCCGCGCCTGCCGTCGCAACGAAGGCCTTCAACTATCGATATGCGCTTTTCCGTGCAAGCCTCGGGTCGCTTCGCCGTGCGGCCGGAACACGGCCAGCTCGTCGCTCGCGCATTGCGCGATCAGGCCCAGCTCCCAGTCGAGGTAGCGGCGCGCCGCCTCGAGATTGCCGTCGTGCCGGTCGTGCACGAAGAACAGGTAGTCGATGGCCTCGGCATCGGTGGGCGACGCGGGCGTGGCCTCCACGCCGTGGCCCGCGGCCGGGAGCGCCTCGTGCGTGGTCCAGGTCGGCGCGGGCCAGCCGGCATCGCGCAGGTCGGCGGCGGCGAGCCGCGCCACCAGCGCGTCGGGCGCGATCAGCAGCAGCGGGCGGCGCGTGTCGCCGCCGGTGGCGGTGCGCGCATCGGCCAGCAGGCGCGGGCGGATCGACCAGCACGCGCCGCGCACATGGGCCTGGCGGTAGGCCGGCGACGCGCGCAGGTCGAGCAGCACCGTGCCTTCGGGCAGCGCGGCCAGCTGCCCGGCCGAAGCCGAAGCGGGCACCGGGCCCAGCGCCGGCGCCGCGCCCTCGGGCACGCGCAGCCCGCTCGCGAGGCCGCCCTCGACCAGCGCGGCCTCCAGGCCCAGCCGGCGCAGCCACAGCGCGATGACCGGCGCGCGCACGCCATCGTCGTCGAGCACCAGCACGCGCGCATGGCGCACGCCGATCTGCAGGTCGGTGGCCTGCAGCAACTGGCCGCCCGGCGCATGGCGCGCGCCGGGCAGGCTGCCGGCCGCGAATTCCTCGGCCGTGCGCACGTCGAACACGAAGGCGGTGCGGCTGGCGTCGTCGAGCCAGGCCTGTGCCGCGGCCCGCGACAGCACCGGCACGCCGAAACGCCGCGCGGCGGCCTCGGCACTCGCGCGCGCGGCTTCGCGCTGCGCCGCATCGGGCGCGGCCGGCAGCGCGCGGCGGCTGCCGCGTTCGAGCTCGAGGCCGGCCAGCGCCCAGCCCTGGGTGCCGTTCTCGAGCGCGAACACCGGGTTGGGCACGCCGAGGTCGCGCAGGATCTGTGCGCCGACGATGCTGCGGGTGCGGCCCGCGCAGTGCACCACGATCGGCGTGCGCTCGTCGCTCACCTGGGTGCGCCAGCGCAGCGCCAGTTCGCCGTTGGGAACGGGAATGGCGCCGGGCAGCGTCATCTTGCGGTGTTCCTCGAGCGTGCGTCCATCGAGCAGCACGAAGGGCTCGGCCTCGCGCTGCCAGCGCGCCAGCGTGGGCGCGTCGATGTGCGGCACCTCGAAGGCATGCTCCGCGACCTCGCCAAAGGTCTTCGAAGGCAGATTCACGCCCTTGAACAGCGTGCGGCCCGCGCCTTCCCAGGCCGGCGCGCCGCCGGCCAGCACCGAGACGCCGGACCAGCCGAGCGCGGCCAGCCGAACCGCCGCGCGCCGGGCCAGCGCATCGCCGTCGATGCCGTCGTCGAACAGCACGGTGCGGGTCGCGCGGCGCGGCACCAGCCGCGCCACCTCGGGCTCGAGCCGGCTGTAGGCCGCATGCACCGCGAAGAAGGGATGGCCCTCGCCGTACTGGCCGTGCTCGCGGATGTCGAGCAGCGCGAGCTCGTCGCCGTCGCGCAGCCAGCGCTGCAGGGTGGCGGCATCGATGGCGGGCACGCGTTCGAGGGAGGAGTAGAAGGAGGGCGCCGCGCCGGTGGCGGGCGCCGCGAGATCGGCGAGTGAGGACATGGGATGGGGACGGTGAAAACCGGCGGCACCTTAGCGGCCGCCGCCGCGCGCGGCTACGAAGCCTTCCGCATAAGCACATGCGGTTCAGGCCGCGAGCGACTCGGCCACGAAGTCCTCGATGCGCCGTGGTGGCCGGCCCAGCACGCGTTCCACCGTGTCGGTGACGGTGGCCGCCTCGCCGGCACCGATCAGCGCGGCGAACTGCGCATGCACCTGCGCGATGTAGGGCGAGGGCGCCTGCGCCTGGCGCGCCGCCAGCGCCTGCGGCGACAGTGGCTCGGCCACCACCGGCCGGCCGCTGAGGCCGGCGGCGATGCGCGCGAGCTCGCCATGGTCCACGGCGCGCGCGCCGGTCAGCACCCAGGGGCCGGGCGGCGCGTCGTCCGCGTCGTTCAGCAGCGCCTCGACCGCCACGTCGGCGATGTCGCGCGCATCGATGGAGGCCACGCGCGGCAGGCCCGGCGGCGCATGCAGCACATCGCCCGCGGCCAGTTCGGCCGCCAGCCGCGCCAGCACCACCTGCGTCCAGGCATTGGGGCGCAGCACGCGGTGCGCGATGCCCGTGGTGGCCAGCGCGGCCTCGATGCGCGCATGCGCGTCGCCCGACAGCGAACGGCCCGGCGGCTCGATGGTCCAGTGCGAGCCCGAGAGCTTGACGATGCGGCGCACGCCGGCCTCGGCCGCGGCCTCGATGGCGGCGATCTGCTGCGCGGCCAGCTCGGGCACGATCGGCGACAGCAGGAACAGATGCGAGACGCCCTCGAAGGCGCGCCGCAACGAGGCCCGGTCCTCGAGGTTGCCCACCGCCACCTCGAAGGGTGCGCGCTCGTGCCGGCTCTGGTCGGCCAGCGCGGCGGCATTCGCCACCTGCCGCGTGAAGGCGCGCACCACCGCGCCGCGCTCGCGCAGCCGCGGCACCAGCAGGCGGCCGAGTCGGCCGGTGGCACCGGTCACAAGGATGCGCGGCGCCGGGTTGGCGTTGGCGGCGCTCATGCGGCGGCAAGCACCGCGGCTTCGGGCGCTGCCGCCTTGCCGGCACGCAACGCACGCAAGGGCTCGGCATCGACCCACTCGCCGAGGTCGAAGTCGCCCGGCAGGAAGCCCCACTGCAGCAGGAAGTCCTTGAAATGCCCGATCGCATCGACCAGCGGCGCGTCGAGCCCGATGCCCAGGTGCCGGTGCACCTCGGGCCCGTTCGAGGCCAGCACCGCCTCCTCGCTGGTGGCGATCTCGCGCGCCACGAAGCGTACCGTCTCGTCGGGATGGTCCTCGGCCCAGCGGCCGGCGCGCTCCACCACCTCGAGCAGGCGCAGCACCAGGTCGGGCCGCCGCTCGGACAGCGCCGCATCGACCGTCAGCACGCGCGGCGTGCCGTTGTTGATGCGGATCTTCGGATCGGGATGGCTGCCGAACTCGGACACCACCTGGGCGCCGATCAGGTTCGCGACCACCAGGCCTTCCGCTCCCTTGACGAAGATCGCGTCGACCTCGCCGCGCACCAGCGCCTCGACTTCGCGGAAATAGGGATGGCGTCGGCGCAGCCCGAACAGGCTGGGCTCGCCTTGCGCGAGGATCACCGACTCCTCGATCGGCAGCTGCACCAGCGTGAGGTCCTCGGTCGTGAGGCCGACCAGCGACAGCGCCGACACCACGCCCTTGAGCGCGGTGGCGCGATGGAAGTCGATCAGGTCGTTGACGCGGCGCGGCACCGCGAAGCGCCGGCCCGCGAGCTGCTCGATCGACGCGATGCCGCGCCCCGGCAGGGTCACGATGGCCTGGAACTCGTCGGTCCAGGTGATCGCCACCAGCCGCGTCGCGCGGCCGTTGGCGCGGGCCCAGATCGGCGGGATGTTGCCGCCCTGGCGGAAGGACCAGGCCAGGTGGTGGTCGAAGTGGCTCTCGCGGATGCTGCGGTCCTTCGAGTCGATGATCGATTCGATCGCGATGCCTTCCTCGGCGAAGGTCTGGGCCAGCCAGCCCTGGCGCGCGGCGATGCCCAGCGGCGAGGGCACGGGGCAGCGGGTGTACCAGAGCACGTCGGGGCGGTCGGTGGTGGCGGTGGTCATGGAGAGGTTTCCTTTCACTGTCGATCAGGTGCCGATCCACGCACCGGCCAGGTTGCCGGCGATGCCGTCGGCGCTGACCGTGTGGCCGCGCACGCGGCGATCGGCGATGGTGTAGTTGTCCAGCGCGAGCAGCGTGATGTCGGGCAGGTCGCGCACGATGTGGCGCTGGAACTCGGCGAAGGCCTGGCGCCGGCGCGCCTCGTCGGTCTCGATGGCGGCTGCCTCGAGCAGCCGGTCGACCTCGGGGTTGTTGTAGCCCGAGCCGTTGGAGAACGGCAGGCCCTTCTTGAAGTTCTTCGACCAGTACAGGCGCTGGATGCCCACGGTGGGGTCGAAGGTGTTGCTCATCACGCTCACGTGCAGGTCGAAGGCGCGGTCGGCATAGATGCGGCGCACGTAGGTCGCGAAGTCGGTCGCGTTGATCGTGACCTCGATGCCGATGCGTCCCAGGCTCTGCTTCAGGTACTCGGCGGTGCGCTGGCCGCCCTCGTTGGGAATGGGCGTCAGCGCGAGCTTGAGCCGCAGGTTGGGGCCGGCCTTGCCGCGCGTCAGGCCCGCCGCGTCGAGCAAGGCCTCGGCCTGCTTCGGATCGTGCGGCAGCACCGGCAGGTCGGGCACGTAGAACTTCGCGAGCGCCGGATGCACCGGCCCCGGGATCAGCCGGCCCTGGCCGTACCACACGGTCTTCTGCACCACCTGGCGGTTGATGGCATGCGCGATCGCCTGGCGCACGCGCAGGTCCTGCAGCGCGGGGTTCTCGAGGTTGAACTCCACGCGCGAGACGTTGTTGATGTACTGGTAGCCGTTCGGCTCGAACACCAGGTTCGGCCTGGCGCGCAGCCGCTCCACGTCGCCCAGCGGCACCGGCGTGCCCGGGCTCAGGTGCACCTCGCCCTTCTCGATCGCGGCCGCGCGCGCGGCCGCGTCGGGGATGAAGCGCACGATCAGCCGGTCGACGTAGGGCTTGGGGCTGTCCCAGTAGTCGGGGTTGCGCTCGTAGCTCACGTGGCTGCCGCGCACCCATTCCTTGAAGACGAAGGGGCCGGTCCCCACGGGCGCGTTGTTGGCCGGGTTGGCGTCGGCCTTGCCGTTCTCGTAGAGGTGCTTCGGCACGATCGGCGACTCGGCCGCCGACAGCGCGGTGATCAGGTAGGGCACCGGCTTCGACAGCACCAGGATCGCGGTGTGCGCATCGGGCGTGCGCACCTCCGACACGCTCGAGAAGGTGGCGCGCCCGCGCGGGTGGTATTGCTTGAGCAGGCCGATCGAATGCGCGACGTCGGCCGAGGTGAAGGGCCGGCCGTCGTGCCACTTCACGCCGCGGCGCAGGGTGAAGCTGTACTGCAGCCCGTCGGCGCTCACGCTCCAGGCGGTCGCGAGCTGCGGCTGCGGCGAGAGGTCGAAGCCGTAGCTCAGCAGGCCCTCGGTGGTCTTGGCCGAGATCAGCACCGAGGCGCCGGCCGAATGCGCGATGGTGGTGAGCGTGGGCGGCTCGGGATCGATCAGCACGGTCAGCGTGCCGCCGCGCACCGGCGTGCCCGCGTCGCGGCCCTGCGCGAGCGCGGACACCGCCGCGAACGGCGAGGCCAGGCCCGCGAGCCCGAGTCCCGCGCCGGCCTGCAGCCAGGCGCGGCGCTCCATGTTCCAGTCCTGCATGCTCATCCCTTGAGGTGAAGATCGGCGAAGTTGCCCGACAGGCCCTCGGCGCCGACCGTGTGTCCGCCGATGCGGCGATTGGCCACCGTGACCTGCGCCACCGCCACCAGCCCGATGGTCGGCAGCTCGCGCGCGATCACGCGCTGGAACTCGGCGTAGAGCGCGCGCCGCTTCGCGGCATCGTTCTCCACCGCCGCGGCCTCGAGCAGCCGGTCGACCTCGGGGTTGTCGTAGTGCGCGCCGTTGGAGAAGGGCACGCCCGGGCGGAAGTTCTTCGACCAGTAGAAGCGCTGGATGCCCACCGCGGGATCGAACATCTGGCTCATGCCCTGGTTGTTGAAGTCGAAGTCGCGGTCGGTGTAGACGCGCTTGATGTAGGCGCCGAACTCCTGCGTGCGCACCGTCACGTCGATGCCCACGCGCGCGAGCGCCTGGCGGATGTACTGGCCCACGCGGTTGCCGCCGCCGTCGAACACGTCGTGGCTCACGCGAAAGCGCACGCCGTCGGCGCCGCGTGCAAAGCCGGCCTCGTCGAGCAGCGCCTCGGCGCGCTTGCGGTCGAAGCCCGGCACGCCCGCCGCGGGCTCGTAGAAGGCACGCAGCACCGGCGAGATCGGGCCCGGCGCGGCCAGGCCGTAGCCGTACCACACGGTCTTGAGGATCACCTCGCGATCGATCGCATGCGCCACCGCCTGGCGCACCTTGGCGTGACGGAAGTAGGGGTTGTCGAGGTTGAACTCGATGCGCGTGGTCGAGTTGTTGAAGTACTCGTTGCCGCGCGTGTCCAGGCTCAGGTGCGGCAGCGCCTTGAGCCGGTCGAGGTCGGGGATCGGCACCGGTGTCGCGCCGGCCAGGTCGACCGTGCCGCTCTCGAGCGCGGCCGCGGCCGCCGCGGGGTCGGGCACGAAGCGCACCACCAGCCTGTCGATGTAGGGCTTGCCGGCATCCCAGTAGTCGGGGTTGCGCTCGTAGATCAGGTGGCTGCCGCGCTGCCATTCCTTGAACACGAAGGGCCCGGTGCCGATCGGCGCGTTGTTGGCCGGATGGCTCGCGAGCTCGCGACCCTCGTAGACATGGCGCGGCACGATCGGCGACTCGGCGGCAGCCAGCGCGGTCAACAGGAAGGGCGCGGGCTTGCTCAGCACCAGCACCGCGGTGTGCGCATCGGGCGTGCGCACCTCGCTCACGCTCGCGAAGGTGGCGCGCCCGCGCGGATGCGACTGCTTGAGCGCGAGGATCGAGAAGGCCACGTCGGCCGAGGTGAAGGGACGGCCGTCGTGCCACTTCACGCCGCGGCGCAGCCTGAAGGTGTATTGCAGGCCATCGGGTTGCACCTCCCAGGCCACGGCGAGCTGCGGGCGCGGGCGCAGCTCGAAGTCGTAGCTCAGCAGGCCCTCGACCGCCTTGGGCGACACCAGGAAGGTGCCGGCCGCGGAGTTGACCAGGCCCACCAGCGTGGGCGGCTCGAGCGCGGTGAGCAGGGTGACGACGCTGCCGGGCTTGTGGCGCGGCGCGGTGTCCGGCTCGGTATGGGGCGCGGCATTGGCCGCGGCGGCCGGCACCGCGGCCAGCGCGAGCGGCAGCCCCGCGAGCCGCCGGTGGAAATGCCGGCGGCTGATCGGAGGCGTCGGTGTCATGCGGCGGGCGCGGTCGGGGCTGCAGGCGTTGCGGGCGCGGCCACGCTGTCCTCGTAGCCCGGCGGCGCGATGAAGCCGCCATAGGCCTCCTCGAGCAGCCGCGCGAAGGCGATGGTGGTGCGGTCCTCGAGGTAGGCGCCGACCGCCTGCGCGCTCACCGGCAGGCCCTCGTCGTCGAGCCCGATCGGGAAGCTGGTGGCCGGCAGGCCCGGCAGCACCGGCAGGCCGGCCCAGGCGAACAGGTCGAGGAAGCGCACCTCGCGCGTGCCGTCCTCGAAGGCCACGGGATAGGTGCGCGCATCCTTGGGCTCGTCGTGGTTGTGGCGGAAGGCCGGCAGCGGCGCCACCGGCGTCACCACCACGTCGAACTGCGCGAAGAAGCGTTCCCACTGGTGGCGCAGCGCCACGCGCGCCTCGTGGTCCTGCAGCCACTGGCTGTGGCGCAGCGTGGAGGCGCGCAGCCAGGCCGCGTCGGCGCTGTCGTCCTCGGGCGAGAGTGCCTCGAGCCGCTGCTGCGCGGCCTCGCTGAGCGCCGGCGGCGTGGCCAGCGACGAGCCCAGCAGGCTGCGGTAGACGCGGTGCGAGCGCACCAGGTCGGGCAGCAGACCCGGCGGCAGGTCGGCCGGCCGGCTCACCTGCACGCCCTGCGTGCGAAGCCGGTCGACCACGCGCTCGCTCACCTGGCGCTCGTGCACGCTGCGCTCGCTGCCGGGCCACTGGTCGATCACCAGCACGCGGAAATCGGACAGCCGCGCATGGCGCGCCGGCGGCAGGGTCGCCTTCCAGCCCTTGGCCAGCAGCGGATCGCGATTGATCAGCAGGCCGAGCGCGAGCTCGAGATCGGACGCCGTGCGCGCGAGCGGCCCGGCCACCACCAAGTCGCGCTCGGCATGGCGGCCCGAGGGCACGCCGGTGCCGCGCAGCGCGACCAGGCCCGCGGTCGGCTTGTGGCCGTACACGCCGTTGAAGTGCGCGGGAATGCGGATCGAGCCGCCGATGTCGGTGCCGATCTCCAGCGCCACGTAGCCAGCGGCCAGCGCCGCGGCCGAGCCGCCCGAGGAGCCGCCCGGCGTGCGCGCCGGGTCCCAGGGGTTGTTGCTGATGCCGTAGACCGCGTTGTAGCTCTGCAGGTCGGCCAGGCCCAGCGGCACGTTGCTCTTGCCGACGATCACCGCGCCGGCCTCGCGCAGCGCGGCCACGGCGAGCGAGTCCTCGCGCGCCACGTTGTCGGCGAAGGCCGGGTTGCCGCTGCTCGTGACCAGGCCCGCCACGTCGAAGGATTCCTTCACCGTGACCGGCACGCCCAGCAGTGGCCGGCGCTCGCCGCGCGCGAGCGCCGCGTCGGCCTCGCGTGCCGCGGCGCGGGCGCGCTCGTCGTCGCGCACGGGCACCGCGTTGAGCGCGCCGTCGAAGCGGTCGATGCGCGCGAGCAGGTGCTCGAGCAGCGCTACCGCGCTGACGCGGCCCTCGGCCAGTGCGCGGGCCTGTTCGCCGGCGCTCGCGAAGCTCAGTGCATGGAGTTGGTCGTTCGTGATGTCCTGGAGGCTCATGGCGGTCCGTCCGTCTGTCTTATTTGCGGGGTTCGATCCAGGCATCGGCGAAGTCGCCGGCCGTGAGATCGATGCTGTTGTTGAGTTCGTGCACGCGGGTGCTGTAGACCTGCAGCGCCGAATGCACCGTGACCAGCGGCACCACCGGCAGCTCGCGGCCCACGATCTGCTGGATCTGGCGGAACTGGGTGGCGCGCTTCGCGCCGTCGAGTTCGACCGCGGCCTGGCGGAACAGCTCGTCGACCTGCGGGTTGTCGTAGTGCGAGGCATTGATCCAGATCAGCGGATTGCGCACCCCGTCGCCCCAGTAGATGCGCTGCACGCCCACCGTCGGGTCGAACAGCCGGCCCAGGCCGTTGAGGTTGATGTCGAAGTCGCGCGTGCTGTAGACGCGCTTGAGGAAGGTGGGCAGGTCGCCGTCGACGATCTCGACCTTGACGCCGATGCGCGAGAAGGCCGCGCGCAGGTAGTCGCTGGTGCGCTTGAATTCCGCGCCCGGGATGTAGCTCAGCCGCAGCGAGAAGCGCGTGCCGCCCGCGCCGCGCGGCTGGCCGGCCTCGTCGAGCAGGCGGTTGGCCGCGGTCACGTCGAAGGGATAGCGGAAGGTGCTGTCGTCGTAGTAGTCGGCCAGCACGCGCGGGATCGGCGAGTTCACCACCTCCACGCGCTTGTAGTAGATGGTGTCGCGGATGAAGTTGCGGTCGATCGCCTGCGCGATCGCATGCCGCACCTTCGGGTTCGCGAGCACCGGGTTCTCGAGGTTGAACTCGAGGAACGAGGCGTTGTTGAGGAAGGCGTCGTAGGTGGCGTCGACCTTGAGCTTCGGGTTCTTCTCGAGCCGTTCGAGGTCGGCCAGGCCCACGCCGAGCGCCGCGTCGACCTCGCCGGTCTCGACCGCGGTGGAGATCGCGGCCGGATCGCGCACGAACTTCACGATCACGCGGTCGAGGTGCGGATAGCCCTTGCGCCAGTAGTTCGGATTCTTCTTGAGCACCAGGTGGCTGCCGCGCACCCACTGGTCGAACACGAAGGGACCGGTGCCCACGGGCGCCGTGACGTTGGGATTGCCCAGCGGCTCGCCGTCGGCGTAGCGGTGCGAGGGCACGATGGGCAGCTCGGCGGAGGACAGCGACTTCAGCAGGAAGGGCGCGGGCTTCGACAGCACGATCACCGCGGTCAGCGGATCGGGCGCGTCGACGCGTTCCACGTTCGCGAGCGTGATGCGCCCGCGCGGTCCCTGTTTCTTCTGCGTGAGGATCGAATAGCGCACGTCCTCGGCGCCGAAGTCGCGGCCGTCGTGCCACTTCACGCCGGGGCGCAGCTTGAAGGTGTACTTCAGGCCATCGGCGCTGACCTGCCACGACGTGGCGAGCAGCGGCTGCGCGCGGAACTGCGCGTCGTAGCGCAGCAGGCCCTCGGTGATCTTCGCACTGATGTTGCGGTTGTCGGTCTTGGTGTCGAGGAAGGACACCAGCGAGGTCGGCTCCTGCGACACCGCGAGCGTCAGCGTGCCGCCGTCGATGGGTTGGGGGGAGGGTGCGGTGCCCTGCGCGAAGGCGCCCGGGAGCGCGGCGGCCACTGCCGCGGCAAGGGCGACGCGCAGTGCCCATCGATCGAATTTCATTCTCTGACTGGTTAGCGGTTGGGCCGCCGATGGTCTGGGATATCCCCGCGAAATCCAAGCGCGCGCTTAGCATCTTTTCGCGTTTGGAAATGCGCCGTGCTCCACGCGATCCGTGCCCGTTCGCCATTGCAGGAATGCGAGTTTTCTTATGCGGGAAACGGCCATGCTGCGCGCCCATACTGCGTTCATCCTCGACCGCTCGCTGCCCGCACACTCACCGATGAACGCACCCGACCGCGCCGCGCTGGCGCCCGACCTCCAGACCCTGCTCGATCGCCTGCCCGCGCTGGCAGCCGCCATCGCACGAGGCGCTTCGCAGCGCGAACGCGACCGCGTGCTGCCCTTCGAGGCCTTCGCGCTGTTCCGCGCCTCGGGCCTCGGCGCGCTGCGCGTGCCGCCCGAGCGCGGCGGTCCCGGCGGCTCGGTCGAGGACCTGATCGAGGTGGTCGCGACGCTCGCCGCGGCCGACTCCAATGTCGCGCATGCGCTGCGCATCCACTACAACGCGATCGAGCTCTGGACCACCGCGCCACCCGATGCGAACAGCGAGCTGCAGCTGGCGCGCGTGCGCGAGGGCGCGCTGTTCGGCGGCGCCTTCACCGAGCTCGGCACGCCCAAGTCGGGCACCGTGACCACCGCGCTCGAGCGCGACGGCGATCGCCTCGTGCTCAACGGCCGCAAGTACTACGCCACCGGCACCGCCTTCTCGGACTACGCGAGCATCGCGGTGCGCGACCCCGAGGGCCGCGACGTCGCCATCGTCGTGCCCACGCGGCGCGAAGGCCTGCACGTGAAGGATGACTGGGACGGCATGGGCCAAAGGCTGACCGCGAGCGGCAGCCTGGAGTTCGAGGGCCTCGAGGTGCAGGCCGACGAGCTCGTGTACGGCAGCCCCAAGACCCTGCAGCGCCGCCATGCATCGTCGCTGCGCCAGCTCTACCTGGTGGCCGTGGCCGCCGGCATCGTGCGCAACATCTTTGCCGACGCGCTCGACTACGTGCGCCACCATGCGCGGCCGGCCGCGCACAGCTCGGCCGACAGCGCGGCGCAGGACCACTTCACGCAATGGGTGGTCGGCGACCTCGCGACCGCCACGCACGCGGTCGATGCGCTGGTCGCGGACAACGCGCGGCGCCTCGATCGTTCGGCGCAGGCGTTGCGGCACGATGCCGCAAGCGATCGCGAGGACGAGCGCACGCGCCAGCTCGTGCTCGAAGGCGCGCTCGCCACCGCGAAGACCCAGCTCGCGGTGAGCCGCATCGCGCTGCAGGCGGCCGAGCGGCTCTTCGAGGCCGGCGGCGCCTCGGCCACCTCGCGCCGCCACAACTTCGACCGCCACTGGCGCAACCTGCGCACGATCTTCAATCACAACCCGCTGCAGCAGAAGGCACGCGTGATCGGCGACCATCATCTCAACGGGACGACCACGCATCTCGAAGAGGGCAAGGTGTTCTGACAAGGTGTGGGCGTTCAGTCCTCGATCGCCTCGACGCCCGCGCGCCTGAGTTCCTCCAGGCGCTCGCGCATCGCCTGCAGCTGCTCGGGCGCGTGGCCCTGCCAATCCTTCACCTCGCCCGTGATCCGCAGCGGCTGCCGCGTGCGGTAGGACTTCGTCGGGTTGCCGGGGAATTTCTTGTCGGTCAGGTTGGGGTCGTCCTCGATCGGCCCGGTCGGCTCCACCACGTAGATCCGGCCGCGGCCCTCGCCGACGGCCAGCTCGGCGCCCCAGGTCGCGGCCTCGAGCGTGGCGCTCAGGTACACATACGCCGCCTTCCTGCGCTGGCCGTAGTTGGAGCTGTAGCCGGCCTCAATCAGGTCGCCGAGGTTCAGGTCGGCCTTGGTGCCGTGGTAGTAGGGCGGTGGGGTTGGGGTGGCTGACATGTGCGGATGTACCTCCGAGAAAAGTCGAGCCGAAGGAGGTTAGCGGAGTTCCATGCCCACGCTCCTACGCTTTCTCGTGTTCCCCCAAAGCCGTCCACCTTCGCCATTGCGCCTCCCCGCATATCGATATGCGAATTACGGGCGTGCCATTCCCGCCCCTGCTGGCCAGAATCCGCGCCAGCAGAAAGTAATCCTCCAATGCCCCTGTCACACCGACCCGGCGCCATCGCCGGATGGGAGCGCTTCGTCGCACCGACCGAATTCGCCGCCAGCCCGATCTCCCGCGCCTTCGAGCAGCCGGTGCTGCTGGGCCTGTTCCTGCCGATCCAGGCCGGGGGCTGGAGTGCGTCGACCTTGCCGCGCACCACCGACTGGCGCTTCGACTACAACCGCGACCTGGTGCTGCAGGCCGAGCGGCTGGGCTTCGACCTGGTGTTCGCGCTCTCGCAATGGCTGCCCAAGGGCGGCTACGGCGGGGTGTTCAACGGCAACGCGCTCGACTCCTTCATGACGACGGCGGCGCTCACCGCGGTGACGCAGCGCATCCTGCTGATCTCGACCATCCACGTGCTCTACGGGCCGCTGCATCCGCTGCACCTGGCCAAGTACGCGGCCACGCTCGACCACATCTCGGGCGGGCGCTGGGGCATCAACGTGGTGA
Source organism: Variovorax sp. PDC80 (assembly GCF_900115375.1). Lineage (NCBI taxonomy): Bacteria > Pseudomonadati > Pseudomonadota > Betaproteobacteria > Burkholderiales > Comamonadaceae > Variovorax > Variovorax sp. PDC80. The sequence goes on from NZ_FOWG01000006.1 coordinate 381,568, forward strand.
CGGGGCACCGCGCGGTCGAGCACGAGATGTTCGGCTCGCAGCGCATCGAGCACGACCGGCGCTATGAACTCGCGGCCGAGTTCCTCGAAGCGGTGCAGCGGCTGTGGGCCGACACCGAGAACTGGTCGTTCCAGGGCGAGTCGCCATGGAAGCTCGATGGTGCCTTCGTGTCGCCCAAGCCGCGCTTCGGGCGGCCCGTGCTGGTGAACGCGACCGGCTCCGACGCCGGCATCGAGTTCGCGGCGCGCTATTCCGACATCGTCTTCATCACGAGCCCGGCCGGCTCGAGCTTCCCGAGCGCGATCGAGGCGCTGCCCGCGCACACGGCGCGCGTGAAGCAGGCCGCGCGCGACGTGGGCCGCGAGGTGCGCACGCTGCTCAATCCCATGGTCATCAGCCGCGCGACCGAGAAGGAGACCTGGGCCTACCACGATGCGATCGTGGCGCATGCCGACGGCGATCCGCAGGCCAGCTTCAACCGCTTCGACAGCGACGCCCATGCGTGGCGCGGACGGGTCGGCAACGACGCCGCCAAGCGGCGTGCCATCGGCGGCAACATCGAGGTGATCGGCACGCCCGAGCAGGTGGTCGAGCAGTTCGTGCAGCTCAAGCGCGCGGGCGTCGACGGCCTGCAGTTGAGCTTCTACGACTTCAAGCCCGATCTCGAATTCTTCGGCGATCGCATCCTGCCGCTGATGAAGCAGGCCGGACTGCGCTTCTGATTCCGGCGCGTCACGCGCGCCGCCTCTTCCTTCCTCTCTTCTTCCTTCTCCCATGAGCACCATCGACTACCGGCCGCTCGGCCGCAGCGGCATCCTCGTCTCGCCGCTGACCCTCGGCACCATGATGTTCGGCGGCCAGACCGACCGCGCGACCTCGCAACGCATCGCCGACCGCGCGCGCGAGCAGGGCGTGAACTTCATCGACACCGCCAATGCCTACAACCAGGGCCAGTCGGAGACGGTGGTCGGCGAACTGATCGCGCCGCACCGGCAGCACTGGGTGCTGGCGACCAAGTTCGCCAATGCCGATCCCGACATCGAAGGACCGAACAACCGCAGCACCGGCCGCCACGGCATCGTGCGCTCGGTCGAGGCCAGCCTGAAGCGCCTGGGCACCGACCACATCGACCTGCTGTACCTGCACCGCGAGGACCGCAAGACGCCGGTGGAAGAAACCGTGCGTGCGCTCGGCGACCTGATCCGCGCGGGCAAGCTGCGCAGCTACGGCCTGTCGAACCACAGCGCCTGGAAGATCGCCGAGTTCGCGCGCACGGCCGATGCGCTCAACGTCGACCGGCCGGTGGCGACGCAGCCGCTCTACAACCTCGCGAACCGCCAGATCGAGGCCGAGCACCTGCCCGCGGCCGAGTACTACGGGCTCGGCGTGGTGTCGTACAGCCCGCTCGCGCGCGGCGTGCTCACGGCCAAGTACCGGCCCGGCGAAGCGCCGCCGCCCGGCACGCGCGCGGGCCGTGACGACAAGCGCATCCTGCAGACCGAATGGCGCCCCGAGTCGCTGGAGATCGCGCAGCGCGTGAAGGAACACGTGGAAGGCCGCGGCATCACGCCGGGCCAGTTCGCGCTGGCCTGGGTGCTCAACAACCGGCTCGTGACCTCGGCCATCGCCGGGCCGCGCACGCTCGAACAGTGGGAAGACTACGTGCCCGCGCTGCAGTACCGCTTCACCGACGCGGACGAGACGCTGGTCGATGGCCTCGTGACCACCGGCCATTCGTCGCGCCCGGGCTTCAACGATCCCAGCCACCCGTTCTTCGGCCGCAAGCCGCGGCATCGCGCGGCGCCATGAGCGCGCTGGCCGCATCGATCGAGGTTCGGGCGGATCTGCCGCGGACCGCGCGCCGCGTCGAGCCGGCGCAGCGGCTGCGCTCCGACGCCGAGGTGCTCGAAGCCGCGCGGCGCGTGGCCAGCTCGCTGGCCGAAGGCGCGGCCGCGCGCGACAGCCAGCGCCTGCTGCCCCAGCGCGAACTCGACCAGGTCTCGGGCGCCGGCCTGTGGGCCATGAACCTGCCGCGCGCCCATGGTGGCGCGGCCGTTTCGTACGCCACCGTGGCGCGGGTGTTCGCGATCCTGTCGGCGGCCGATGCCTCGATCGGCCAGGTCCAGCAGAACCACAACAGCGCCGTGTTCTGGCTCTCGACCATCGGCAGCGAGGCGCAGAAGGCCTTCTTCCTCGGCGAGATCCTGCGCGGCTGCCGCTTCGGCAACGCCAACGTCGATGCGCCGCGCGACGGCGCCGTGCAGCCGCTGCGGATCGAGCGCACGCCCCGAGGCTGGCTGCTGCGCGGCGAGAAGATCTACGCCACCGGCGCGCTGTTCGCGCACTACGTGTCGGCCATCGGCCTGAACGCGGCCGGCGAGAAGACGGTGGCGATCATTCCGGCGGGCACGCCGGGCCTGAGCATCGAGGACGACTGGCAGAGCTTCGGCCAGCGCACCACCGCGAGCGGCCGCGTGCATCTCGACGACGTGCTGCTGCCCGATCTCTGCGTGCTGCCGATCCACCGCGCGTACAGCGAGCAGCCGATGGGCGCGGTCTCGCAGATCAGCCACGTGGGCATCGACCTCGGCATCGCCCAGGCCGCGCTCGACGACACGGTGCGCTTCCTGCGCGAACACGCATCGATCGCGCAGCCGGCCGGCGCGCCGCGCGCGATCGTCGATGCGCTGGTGATCGCGCAGGTCGGCGAGATCCAGATCCGCCTGCACGCCGCCGAGGCGATGACGCAGCGCGCGGGCCTCGCGCTCGACGAGGCCATCGCCCGGCCCGACCGCGAGCGTCGCGCCGCGGCCTCGCTCGCGGTGGCCGAGGCCAAGGTGCTTACCTCGGAGATCGCGCTGCATGCCTCGAGCAAGCTGTTCGAGCTCTGCGGCACGCGTTCCGCGCAGGCGCCGCATGCCTTCGACCGCCACTGGCGCAACGCGCGCGTGCACACGCTGCACGACCCGGTGCGCCACAAGTTCACCGTGGTCGGCGATCACCTGCTCAACGGCATCCTGCCCGAGAGCGCAGGTGCGCTGTGACCCTGGCCCCCTTTCGCTAAATCCACCCACGCCATGCTGACCCGCCGCCAATTCACCCTCGCCGCGGGCGCCGCCTCGCTGGTCGCCGCCCCTTCCGCCTGGAGCGCCGCCACCGGCCTCAAGGGATCGACTTTGACGCTGGGCTATCAGAAGACCGGCATTCCGCTGGTGGCGCGGCAGCTCAAGGTGTTCGAGAAGCGCTTCGAGCCGCTGGGCATCCGCATCGAATGGGCCGAGTTCACCTCGGGCCTCAACCTGCTGCAGGCCATGGACACCGGCGACGTCGCCTTCGGCAATGCGGGCAACGTGGGCTGCATCTTCCTGCAGGCCTCGGGCGGGCGCGTGGCCTATGTCGCGGCGCAGCCTTCGACGCCGCGCTCCGAAGGCATTCTCGTGAAGGAGGATTCGCCGATCCGAAGCATCGCCGACCTGCGGGGCCGTCGCATCGGCTATGCCAAGGGATCGAGCTCGCACAACCTGGTGGCGGCCGCGCTCGAGCGCCAGGGCCTGGACATCAAGGCTGTGACCAGCATCGGCCTGGGCGCGGCCGATGCGGCCTTCGCCTTCGATGGCGGCGACATCGATGCGTGGGCCATCTGGGACCCGTACTTCACCATCGCGCGCCGCCGCAACAAGACCCGCGTGATCGCCTGGCAGGGCGACGTGCTCGAGGACAGCGCCTCGTTCCTGCTCGCCAACACCGGCTTCGCCAAGGCCTGGCCCGCCCATGTGAAGGCGCTGATCGAGGGTTCGGCCGAGGCCGGCCGCTGGGCCAGGGCCAACCCCGCCGAGGTCGCGAAGTCGGTCGCGGCCGCCACCGGCATGCCGCTGGACGTGGTGACCGAGGTCAACGCCAATGCGGGCTTCGACGTGGTGCCGCTGTCGAACGCGATCCTCGCTTCGCAGCAGCGCACGGCCGACCGGCTGTTCAGGCTCGGCGTGCTGCCGAAATCGGTCGCGGTGCGCGAGGCGGTCTGGGACGACGCGGATCGCGGCTGAGCTTCGCCGAGCAGGCGTACAGGATCGCGCGTCGATGAAACCGTTGAATTGCCAGAATATTAATTAAAAGCACGGCAATTCAGATCAATTGCGACTGATTCCATGGCCTTTCTAAAAGGCATGTGAATTGCTTCTCCGCGCGGTCCGCAATGGCGAGATGCGCACACCACCAGAGACAGGCGTCGCTCGGCGACGCATCGACAGAACCGCATGCGCGAATCGGACACCACTCGGAGCGAGTCGTGTCTCGATCGCGGATCGCTCCCATCATCGAAACAATGTCTGGGAGAAGATCAATGAATGGACAGCGTTGCATGCGCTTGTTGAAAGCCTGCGCGGTGCTTCTGGGATTCGCGCTCGCGAGCGGATGCGGAGGAGGAAGCGATGGCGGTGGGGGATCCCTGGCCCTGGTTCCACCCGTGCCCACGACCCCCGTCACCGGCGGAACGGCCGACCCGGCGCCGACGATTCCGGTGACGACCCCGCCCGAGCCGGAAGATCCTTCCGTCGTCACGCGCTTCACCGCGACCGTGCCCTTCGGAGAGAAGGGCGGCTACCTGTCCTCCGAACAGGTCGTCTATGGCTTCGGCACCACGGCCGTTTCCGATGCGCGCTACAAGGACGTGATCTACACGGTGCCGCTGCAGGGCACGGTGCGCTATCCGACAGGGCCGGCCAGCGTGCAAGGCACATCGAAGGTCCAGCCCTCGGCCAGCGGCGGCCATCCGGTGGTGGTGTTCCTGCACGGCATGCATGATTCCTCCGATCTCAACAATGCCAAGGGCTACGACTACCTGCAGAAGAGCTTGGCCGAGAACGGCTATGTCGCCGTCTCCATCGACGCGGGAAAGATCAACGGGCTCAACGGCAATGCCTCGGATGCCGGTGCGCTGGCGCGCGGGCAGTTGCTGATGACCACGCTCGACCTGCTGCGAGAAGGTAACGAGAGCGGCGTCTTCAACGGCGTCGCGCTGCCGGGGCTGAAGGGAAAGATGGACCTCGAGCGCGTGGGCCTGATCGGGCATTCGCGCGGCGCCGAAGCGGTGGCCTATGCGGTGGAACTCAACCGGCAGCGCGTGGGCATCAGCTACCAGAACATCGAGGCGACACGCGCCCTGCGTTTGGCGGCCCTGCCGCTGCAGGCCGCGCAGGAGGCGGCGCAGAAACGGGTCGACGAGGCCCTCACAGCCTCGACCGACGCGGCCGTGCAGTTGTTGCTGGCGAAACTCCAGCTCAAGGCCGCGCAGGACCGGTCACCGCCCGCGCCGTCGTCGGAGATCGATGCCCTGGCCCAGGAGGTGGAGCGGCTGCAGCGCGAGGCGCTCGATGCCAAGGCCAGGCTCGACGCCGAGCAGTTGGCCCTCGAGAAGGCGGATGCCGCGCTCAGGAACATGAACACGGTGCTGCGACGCATCAACGCGAACAGCGAGCAGTGGCTGCAGCAGATCGCATCCGAGGAGGAGCTGCGCCGCTCCGGGGTGGTGCTGCCCTCGGCCACCGGGCTGCCGCATCGCATCCGCGCGGTGTTTTCGCTGGCGGCGATCAACAAGAAGCAGCTGTCGCGCGTCACGCATGTGCCGTTCATGACCTTGCTGCCGAGCTGCGACGGCGACGTCTACACGCTCGAAGGCGGGCAGATCTTCGACGACAGCCGCTACACCGCCGAGGACGACAGCGCGCCCAAGTACCAGGTCCTCGTGCGGGGCGCCAACCACAACTTCTACAACGACTACTGGTCCAAGACCGACGATTCGCAGATCCGGGCGCCGCTCTACTGCAAGGCCGCGGAGGCTGAAACCTTGCGCCTGAGCCGCGAGGACCAGCGGCGTAATGGCCAGTTCCTGATGGAATCGTTCATGCGCTACTTCGTCGGCGACGAGTTCCAGTTCGCGCCCTACTGGAAGGGACAGGCGCCGATCCCGGCCGCGGGCTGCCCGGTGGGCGAAAACAGCTGCGACGAGCGCGCCGTGCTGACGATCCACCAACCGGCCGCGCAACGCAAGTTGCTGCAGAACTTCCGCAGCGCCGATGCCAGCGCGAAGAATCCGAGCGGCCTGTCGACCGCCTACGAGAAGTTCAGCCAGGCCGTGCAATGCCGTTTCCTGGCGCTCAAATCCGATCGCGATGCGGCATGCAACGATCCCGTGAGTCAGCTCGTCGTCGATCGGCTGTTCAAGGAAGGTGCGCTGTACGACTTCAGCTATGACGCGAAGACGCTGCTGACCTGGTCGATCACGGACCAGGCCCAGCTGCAATGGACCGCGGCCGGTGCCGCGATGACGATCCACACCGGCCACCTCTCCACCAAGGGTTTCGACACACTGAGCCTGCGCGTCGCCGTGGTGGCACCGATCGGACAGGAGGTCGAGATCGCGCTGACCGACACGCAGGATCGCAAGGCGGCGATCAAGGGCAGCGACTTCAGCGACGCGCTCTACGGCATCGCGCGCAAGCCCGATGGCGCGATCCCGCTGGTCGACGCGCCCGAGGATGCGATCTACGGCGACACCGGCACCACCCGGCCGCTGCTGAACATGGTGGCGGTTCCGCTGAAGGCCTTCGCGCTGCATGGCGTGGACCTCGCGCACATCAAGCAGGTGACGCTGCGGTTCCCGAAGGCCTCGGGCAGCGTGGCGGTGACCGACGTGCTGTTGCAGCGCATGAACTGAGGATCAAGCCCGCCGCTTGCTCGCAAATCACATAAGCAAGCGCCGATTCATCGCTTGGGAGCGCGCCAACGCGCCGCTAACCTGCGCAGCGCCGGACGTTCCTGCGAGGACAGGGCGATCCGGCGTTTTTCATTTCTGACGATGAGGGAATTCCAACCATGACGTTTTCGTTTCAGCGCGCCTTCTCGGTGATGGTGCTATCGGTGGCCGGTCTGGGCGCGATGTCCGCGCAGGCGCAGGAGACGCTGCGCGTGGCGGCCTCGCCGGTGCCGCATGCCGAGATCCTCGAATTCATCCGCCCGCAGCTCAAGGCACAGGGCGTGGACCTCGAGGTCAAGGTGTTCAACGACTACGTGCAGCCCAACCTCGCGGTCGGCGACAAGCAGCTCGACGCGAACTTCTTCCAGAACCGGCCCTACCTCGAGTCCTTCAACAAGGACCGCAAGACCGACATCGTCGAGGTGCCGAACAGCGACGTGCACATCGAGCCCTTCGGCGCCTATTCGCAGAAGATCAAGAAGGCGGCCGACCTGCGCGAGGGCGCGGTGGTGGCCATCCCCAACGATCCGTCGAATTCGGGCCGCGCGCTCGCGTTGCTGGCCAGGCAGGGCCTGCTCAAGCTCAAGGACCCCAGCAACATCAAGTCGACGGCGCGCGACATCGTCTCGAATCCGAAGAAGCTGGTGATCCGCGAGATCGAATCGGCGCAGCTGCCGCGCGCGCTGCCCGACGTGGACCTCGCGCTGATCAACACCAACTACGCGCTCGAGGCCAAGCTCGATCCGGGCCGCGACGCGCTGTTCATCGAGGACGGTCGCAACTCGCCCTACGCGAACTTCATCGCGGCGCGCAAGGACAACCTGCAGTCGCCGGCCATCGCCAAGCTGGTGAAGGCGCTGCACACGCCCGAGGTGCGCAAGTTCATCCAGGACAAGTACAAGGGCGCGGTCATTCCGGCGTTCTGAGCGAGCTTCGTTGGCCACACGCATCCGAACATGACATCTCCCTCTCGCAACAAGAACATCGGCCCGCTGCGTCGCCGCGCGCTGGCCGGCGCCGCCGCGCTCTCGGCCCTCGCGCTGCTGGCCGCGCCCGCCGCCTGGGCCCAGCCCCGGCAGGGCGGCACGCTGAACTGGCTGGTCAATCCCGTGCCGGCTTCGATCGTCCCGCTGACGACCACGGCCGGCGGCAATGCCGAGATCGGCCCGAAGATCGTCGAAGGCCTCTTGACCTACGACTACGAGCTCAAGCCCAAGCCGCTGCTGGCCACGGCCTGGTCGCTGAGCGCGGACGGCCTGCAATACACCTTCACCTTGCGCAAGGGCGTGAAGTGGCACGACGGCAAGGACTTCACGTCGGCCGACGTGGCCTTCTCGATCCTCACGCTCAAGCAGGTGCATCCGCGCGGCCGCGGCACCTTCGCCAACGTGGTGGAAGTGCGCACGCCCGATCCCTACACGGCCGTGGTGGTGCTGAGCAAGCCCGCGCCCTTCCTGCTGACGGCCCTGGCCGCGACCGAATCGCCGATCGTGCCCAAGCACCTGTACGAAGGCACGGACATCGCGGCGAGCAAGTACAACAGCCAGCCGATCGGCACCGGTCCCTTCGTGTTCAAGGAGTGGGTGCAGGGCAGCCACATCATCCTCGAGCGCAACCCGAACTACTGGGACAAGCCCAAGCCCTACCTCGACCGCGTGGTGGTGCGCTTCGTGCTCGATGCCGCCGCGCGCGCCGCGGCGCTCGAGTCGGGCGCGGCCGACCTGGCCAACGGCACCGGCGGCATCCCGCTGTCGGACGTGGAACGCTTCCGCAAGCTGCCCGGCGTGGAGATCGACACGCGCATCTCGCCGTACCTCGGCAGCCACCAGCAGATCTACTTCAACCTCGACACGCCGGCGCTGCAGAAGGTGGAGGTGCGGCGCGCGATCGCACAGGCGATCGACGTGAATGCCTTCGCCAAGACGGTCTGGTACGGCCTGGGCACGCCCTCGGCCTCGCCGATCGGCAAGGGGATCTCGCGCTACCACGATGCGAGCATCCAGCCCTATCCCTACGACCCGAAGGCGGCCGAGGCCGCGCTCGACGCGGCCGGCTTCAAGCGCGGCGCGGGCGGCACGCGGCTCAAGCTGCGCGTGCTCTACAACCCGTTCCAGGAACGGCGCGCGGCCGACTTCGTGCGCCAGTCGCTGGGCCGCATCGGCATCGACGCCGCGGTCGAGAGCTACGACTTCGCGACCTACGTGACCAAGGCCTACACCGAGCGCGCCTTCGACATCACGCTCGAGAGCCTCACCAACCTGTTCGATCCCACGGTGGGCGTGCAGCGCGTGTTCTGGTCGAAGAACTTCAAGGTCGGGCTGCCGTTCTCGAACGCGGCGCACTACGTCAATCCCGAGGTCGACCGGCTGCTGGAAGCGGCGGCGGTGGAAGTGGACGAGACCAAGAGGCGCCAGCTGTTCGTCGACTTCCAGCAGATCGTGCACCGCGATGTGCCTTCGATCGAGCTGGGTGCGAATCCGGCGATCACGGTGCTGGCGAAGAAGGTGCGTGATTACGGGCCGACGGGCGAGCACATTCGCGGGAGCTTCGCGGATCTGTACTTCCAGCCCTGAAGCCGCGCCCGGCCGGCCGCTCAGGCGGCCGCCGGAAAGCGCGGCACCGCCGCGGCCAGCTCGGCGGTGTAGGGATGCCGCGGGCGCTCGAACAGCGCCTGCGGCGCACCCTCATCGACGATGCGCCCCGCGCGCATCACCAGCACGCGCTCGCACAGCAGCCGCACCACGCCGAGGTCGTGCGAGATGAACAGGATCGCGAGGCCGAGCTCGCGGCGCAGCCCCGCCAGCAGCGCGAGCAGGCCGGCCTGCACCGAGACGTCGAGCGCCGCGGTGGGCTCGTCGAGGATCAGCAGTTCGGGCGCGGGCGCCAGCGCGCGCGCGATGCCCACGCGTGCGGCCTGGCCGCCCGAGAGCTGGTGCGGCCGGCGCGCCAGCAGCTCGTCGCCGAGCTGCACGCGCCGCGCGGTCTGCAGCACGCGTTCGCGCAGCGCTGCGCCGTCGAGCGCCGCGAGCCGGCGCAGCGGATCGGCGATCGCGTCGAAGGCGCTGCGGCGCGGGTCCAGGCTTTCGTAGGGATCCTGGAACACCATCTGGATGCGATGGCGCCAGGGCGCCTCGGCGGCCTGGCCGGCACGCACGCTGGCGAGGTCGATGCCGTCGAACAGCAGCCGGCCCGACAGCGGATCGGCCAGCCGCGCCAGCACGGATGCCAGGGTCGACTTGCCGCAGCCCGATTCGCCGATGAGGCCCAGCGCCTCGCCGCGCGCCAGCGCGAAGCTCACGCCGTCCACGGCCGGCAGCCAGCGGCGGCGATGCACCAGACCGCCCCAGGCCGGCACCGCGGGCAGCGCATGGCGCGCGTGCAGGTCCTCGACGCGCAGCAGCGCTTGCGAATCGCCCATGGGATCAGCGCAGCCCGATGCGTTGCGCGGCCAGCGCCTCGACCAGCCGGTGGCGGCCGCGCAATTGCGCGGGATCGCGCAGCCGTGCCAGCGAATGGTCGCTCCAGCGCACCGCCGGCATGCCCTGCGAGGCATAGAAGGACTGCATGGTCGCGTCGTAGTGCTTCACATGGCCGACGGTGTCGCTGGCCGCATGGCGTTCGTGAGAGAGCACCGCGCGCTGCGGCAACCGCGGCTTGACGGCCGCGGGCCGCGCCGGATCGGGCCAACCGATGCACAGGCCGACTACAGCGAACACGCCGGGTGGTAGGCCCAGTTCGGCGGCCACCTCCTCGGGTCGGTTGCGGATCGCGCCGAGGTAGACGGTGCCCAGCCCCAGCGATTCGGCCGCGGTCACGGCGTTCTGCGCGGCCAGCGCGGCATCGATCACGGCCATCAGCGAGGTGTCGAGGAAGTCGGCGCCCTCGATCGGCACCGCAGCGTCGTCGGCCAGGGTGCGCAGGCGTGCGACGTCGGCCAGCCACACCAGCAGCAGCGGCGCCTCGCGCACCTGGGCCTGCCGGCCCGCGTACTCGGCGATGCGGGCCTTGCGTTCGGGGTCTTCCACGGCCACCACGCTCCAGGTCTGCAGGTTCGACGAGCTGGGCGCCGACTGCGCCGCGGCGATCAGCCATTCGAGCGTGCCCGGCGGCAGCGCGCGCTCGGCATCGAAGGCGCGCACCGAGCGGTGGGCCAGCAGGGTTTCGAGCACGGGGTTGGCCGGTGGCGGTGCGGACCGCGGCGGCTCGCCGCCGTAGCGGCTGCGAAAGAGCGAGGCCAGGGTGTCGGACGTGGGCTGTGTCATGCGGGGACTGCTTCGGGTGTCGGGTTGACGGGATGTTCGGCGCCGGGCCGCGCGGCCGGTGCCAGCGGCAGCCAGCAATGCACGCGGTGCGCGGTGCCATGCCGCTGCGCCAACGGCGGTTGCATCCGGCAGCGCGCCTCGGCCTGCGGGCAGCGCTCGGCGAAGCGGCAGGCCGGCAGGTCGGCGCGCGCGAGATCGGGCAGCCGGCCATCGACGCCGCGCAACGCGTCGAGCGTGTGCGCCGATTGCGGCGTGGCGCGCAGCAGCTGGCGCGTGTAGGGATGGGCTGCGCCCTCGCGCAGGTGCCGCGAGGGCAGGGTCTCGACCACCTGGCCCGCATGCATCACGGCGATGCGGTCGCAGCGCTGCGCGGCCAGCGCGAGGTCGTGGGTGATCAGCAGGGTCGCCAGCCCGCGCTCGCGCGCGAGGCCGGCCAGCAGGTCGAGCACCCGCGCCTGCGTGATCACGTCGAGGCCGGTGGTCGGCTCGTCGGCGATCAGCAGCTCGGGCTCGCCGGCCAGTGCCAGCGCGATCATCGCGCGCTGGCACTGGCCGCCCGAGAGCTGGTGCGCATAGGCGCGCAGCCGGCGCTCGGGCTCGGGCAGGCCCACGCGCTCGATCCATTCGAGCGCGGCCTGGCGCGCGGCGCGCGCCGACAGGCCGCGGTGCAGCCGCAGCACCTGCTGCAACTGGTCTCCGATGGTGCGCAGCGGATGCAGCGCGCGGCGCGGACTCTGGAACACGAAGCCGATGCGCCGGCCACGCAGCGCATCCCAGGCCGCGCGCGCCGGACGGCCGCTGCCGTCGAGCAGGTCGAGCCCCTGGAAGCGCAGCCGCCGCGCGGCCGCGTCGGCCTGCGCATCGAGCAGGCCCGCGAGCGCCAGCGCGGTCATCGACTTGCCCGATCCGCTCTCGCCGACCAGGCCCAGGGTTTCGCCGGCCGCGAGCTCGAGGCTCACGCGGTCGAGCACGTGCACCGCGCCCTGCGCGCCGTGGAAGCGCAGGCTCAGCGCATCGACCTCGAGCAGCGGCGTGCTCATGGGCCGCTCCGGTCGGCGGCGCCGCGTGGATCGAGCCGGTCGCGCAGCGCGTCGCCCAGCAGCGTGAAGCAGCCCACGGCCATGAACAGCGCCAGGCCCGGGAAGCCCGCGAGCCACCACTGGCCGGTGATGATGTAGGGCGCGCCCTCGCTCACCAGCACGCCCCATTCGGGCGTCGGCGGCTTCACGCCGAGGCCGATGAACGACAGGCCCGCGCCATTGAGCAGCGCCCAGCCCAGGTTGATCGAGCCCTGCACCGCGAGCATGGGCAGCACGTGCGGCAGCAGCACGCCGAACAGCAGCCGCGCCGGGCCCTGCCCGCCGAGCCGCGCGGCCAGCACGTAGCCGGCGCCGCGCCGCACGCCGACCTCGCTGCGCGCGAGCCGGATGTAGAAGGGCAGGTTGATCAGCGCCGTCGCATAGACGATGTTGATCACCGTGTTGCCCCAGGCCGCGACCAGCGCCATCGCCACCACGAACAGCGGGAAGGCCATCAGCACGTCGACCAGCCGGCCGACCCAGCGGTCGAGCCGGCCGCCGACGAAGCCGCACAGCGCACCGATGGCGCTGCCCGCCGCCAGCGACAGCAGCACCGCGCCCGCCGCCATCGAGAGATCGAGCCGCGTGGCCACCAGCACGCGCGAGAACAGGTCGCGGCCCAGCGCATCGGTGCCGAACCAGTGCAGCGCGCTCGGCGGCTGCAGCCGCGCGGGCACGTCGGTGGCCAGCGGATCGAAGGGCGCGAGCGCGGGGCCGGCGATGGCGGCGAGCAACAGCAGCGCGAGCAGCAGCAGGCCCAGCGCCTCGTTGCCGCGCGGGCGCCAGCGCGGCCGCGCATCTGCCTCGAACTTGCCTGGCACCGCGCTCATGCCGCGCTCCCCACGCGCGGATCGATGCGCTCGTGCAGCAGGTCGATCGCGAAATTGACCAGCACGAACATCAGCGCGACCAGCAGCACGAAGCCCTGCAGCGGCGCATGGTCGGCCGCCATCAGCGCATCGAGCGCATAGCTGCCGATGCCGGGCCAGGCGAACACCTTCTCGATCACCACGTTGGCGCTCAGCATGTACGAGAACACCATGCCGGCACTGGTGACCACCGGCAGCAGCGCCAGGTGCAGCGCGCCGGCCAGCACGGCGCGCGGCGGAAGGCCGAGCGCGCGCGCGGTGCGCACGGGGTCGCTGCGCAGCACGCCCAGCAGCGACGCGCGCGTGAGCCGCGCCACCGGCGCCAGCGAGAAGGCCGCCATCGCCACGCTCGGCAGCAGCAGCCGACCGGCCGCGGAAGCGAAGGCATCCCAGCGCAGCGCGAGGGCGGCATCGACCAGCATGAAGCCGCTGCGCACCGGCGGCGGCTCGATCATCGCGTCGATGCGGCCCGTGGGCTCGGGCGCCCAGCCCAGCAGGAAATAGAAGACGTAGACCAGCAGCAACGCGATCACGAAGCTCGGCACGCAGCTGCCGCCCACGGTGAGCACGGTGCAGGCGCGGTCCCACAGCGAGCGCGGGCGCAGCGCGGCTGCCGTCCCCAGCGGCAGCGCCACCAGCAGCGTGAGCACGAAGGCCGCGACGGTGAGTTCGAGCGAGGCCGGCAGGCGCTGCCACAGGTCGGTCAGCACCGGCTGCCCCGTCGTGTGCGACTGGCCCCAGTCGCCGTGCGCCAGCGCCTGCAGGTAGTGCCACAGCTGCGTGGGCAGCGGCAGGTCCAGGCCCATGCGCGCGCGGATCTGCGCGATCTCCTCCGGGCCGGCATTCGGCCCCGAGGCGAGGAAGGCCGCGGGGTCGCCCGGCAGCACGTGCGTGAGCACGAAGGTGAAGACGGCCGTGCCCGCGAGCACCGGCACGGTGGCCCCGAGCCTGGAGACGACGCGCCGCGCGAAGCTCATTGGAACACCTTCGTGCTTCGCACTGCGGTGCGAGCTTGCTTGGGGCGGCCCGGCGCTGCGCTCATGAACGCGTCAACGGCCGGAAGTCCACCTGGCCATGGATGTAGTAGGTGAAGCCCTGCAGGTCGGGCTGCAGCGCCGCCTCGAAGGTGGGCAGCCACAGCGGCACCAGCGGCACCTGCTCGAAGGCGATCTCGATCGCGCGCTGGATCGCGCGGTCGTATTTCGCGCGGTCGGTCTCCCAGCGCGCCTGCTCGAGCAGCCTGGCGAGCTCGTCGTTCTTGAACGAGCCGAAGTTCCAGCGCCAGTCGCCCTGGAAGAAGATGCGGAAGAAGTAGTCGGGGTCGTTGAACCAGGCCGAGGAGCTGTCGATGAAGAAGGGCAGCTTCTTCTCGGTCTGTAGCGTGCCCCACTGGGCGCTGGGCACCTTCTCGATGCTCAGGGCGATGCCGATCTTCGCCAGCGCTTCCTGGATCAGCAGCGCCGCGGGCTCGGCCAGCGTGGCGTCGCCGACGTTGTAGCTGAAGCTGGTCTTGAAGCCCTGCGGATGGCCGGCCTGCGCCAGCAGCTCCTTCGCCTTGAGCAACTGGGTGTCGTAGGGATAGGGCTGCGGAAAGCGGCTGCTCGCGGGCTTGCCGGGCCTGGCGCCGTACAGCGCCTCGCCGCGGCCCAGGTTGGCGCCGCGCAGCAGGGTGGTGTAGGGCAGGGCGTAGGCGATGGCCTGGCGCACGCGCACGTCGTCGAAGGGCTTGGCCTGGGTGTTGAAGGCGACGAAGCGGAAGCTGGTCGTGACCGGCACCGACACCACCTTGGCACGCGTGGTGTCGGTCAGCGCATCGAGGTCCTTGGGCGGCAGCTGCAGCGCCACGTCGGCGTCGCCCCTGAGCAAGGCGGCCACGCGGTTGGAGGCCGAGGGCACGACCTGGAACACGGCGCGGCGCAATTGCGGCGCGCTGCCACCCTTCCAGCCGTCGAAGCGGGTGTAGACCACCTGCTGGCCCGGCGTGAAGCTCTCGATGCGGAAGGCGCCGCCGCCGGCCTCGTGCGCCTTGACCCATTCGGTGGCCCAGGGATCGGCCGCGGTGGCATGCGACTTCGCGAGCTCGCTGTTGAGCACCGAGGCGAAGCTCAGCGCGAGGTTCGGCAGCGTGTAGCGGTCGGCGCGCGGCAGCGCGATGCGGAAGGTGTGGGCATCCACCACCGTGAACTGCGAGGGATTCTCGAGCGAGCCGGTCGCGAGCTGGCGCTTGCTGGCCGGCAGCGAGACCGCGCGGTCGAGCGACCATTTCACGTCGGCGGCCGTCACCGGCTTGCCGTCGTGGAAGGTGGCGTCGCGGCGCAGGAAGAAGGTCAGGGTGCGGCCGTCGGCGCTGGTCCCGAAGCGCTCGGCCAGCTCGCCGCGGAAGCGTCCGTAGTCGTACTTGAAGACGCCCGGCGAGAGTTGCGCGCGGTCGAAGTTGACGAGCCGATCGTAGACGTTGAAGAACAGGCCCAGCGATTCGCGGCTCACGCCCTCGCCGTGCGGGTCCTGCGAGTTGGGCGCGCCCTCGGAGAGCACGCGCAGCGTGTCCTTGCGTGCCTGGGCCCATGCCGACAGCGGCAGGCTGGTGCCGGCGACGGTGCCGAGCGAGAAGGCGGCGCTGCCTTGTTGGATGAAACGGCGACGGTCCATGGTGATGGCTTTCGGAAAGACGATGAGGAATCAGATCGAGGCGTGGCGTTGCGGACTGGCGCCGTTGAGCCAGTGGTTGCCGACTGCATGCGGCTTCCAGCGCACCGGGTCGTGCACGGTGTGGGTGCGCGCATTGCGCCAGTGGCGGTCGAGGTTGTGCTCGGCCAGCGTGGACTGCGTGCCCGCGAGCTCGATCAGTGCGGTGGCGGCCTCGAGCGCGAACTCGGTGCTCAGCACCTTGGCCTCGGCCACCGCGATCGAGGCCTCGGTCACGTGTTCGGCACCGGGCTCGTCGCGCGCACGGTCGAGCGCGCGGCCCGCGCGTTCGAGCAGCGCCTCGGCCGCATGCTGCTGGATCACCAGCCGGCCGATGCGCGCGAGCGTGAGCGGATCGTCGGCCGCGCGCGCCACGCCGCTGTCGGGCCAGGGCCGCGCGCGCTCGCGCACCCAGTGGTGCAGGTCGGCCATGGCGGCGCGGCCGATGCCGAGGTCGATGGCCGCGTGCAGGAGCTGCGCGAACGGGCCGTGGATGGTCGGCGGCTCGAACAGTTGCGCGCGCGGCAGCACCTGCAGCGCGCCGACCGCCACGTTGTCGGCCGTGACCGTGCCGCTCGCGGTGGTGCGCTGGCCGAAGCCGCTCCAGTCGTCGACGACCTCGAGGCCCGGCGCCTCGCGCGCGACGTAGACCAGCACCTGGTTGTCCTGCTCGTCCTTGGCCGCGACAGGCACCCAGTGCGCGAACAGCGCGCCGGTGCAGTAGAACTTGCGGCCGTCGAGCCGCAGGCCCTCGGGCGTGGCGCGCAGCCGCGCGGTCACGACCTTGGCGTTGGCGGTGCCGCTTTCCGACACCGCGTTGCCGAAGCGCCGGCCCTCGATCGCCTCGCGGAAGAAGAACTTCTGCTGCTGCGCGTCGCCGATCAGGCGCACGGCGTCGACCAGGCAGTAGTGGTTCTGCGGAATCTGGCCGAGCGCGGGGTCGGCTTCGGAGATCAGCGCCGTGACCTCGGCCAGCGTGGCATGCGAGACTGCGGCGCCGCCGAAGGCGCGCGGCACCGTGATGCCCCACAGGCCGCTGGCCGAGAAGCGCTCGACCTCCTCGAAAGGCAGGCGGCGCTGCCGGTCGCGCTCGGAGGCGCCGGTGGCGAAGTCGGCCGCGAGGCGGCGCGCGATGGCGAGGGCCTCGGCATCGTCGCGCACGACGTGGACCGGGCCGGTGGAGACGGAGGAGGGAGCTGTCATGGCGATGCGGAAGTGCGACGCCGCACCCCGGTGTGGGAGGACGGCAGCCGGGCGCGGCCCGGACCGAAGATCTTTTCGCGCCAGCTGCCTTCGGCATAGGCGCGCTTGTGCAGGCCGCGGCGCTGCAGCTCGGGCACCACGAGGTCGACGAAATGCTCGAGGCCCTCGGGGCTCACGGTGCGCACGAGGTTGAAGCCGTCGATGCCGGCCTCGGTGACCCAGGCCTCGATGGTGTCGGCGATCTGTGCGGGCGTACCGACCACGGGCGCATGGCGCGCGCCCAGCGGCATCTGCGCGAGCAGCGCGCGCGGGGTCAGCGGCGCACCGCCGGGCCCCTTGAGCGAAGCGACCGAACTTTGGATCGCATCGGCGCTGCCGCCGCCGATGGCGTCGTCGAGGCCATGGCGCGAGAGGTCGTGGCCGATCGCGCTGCTGAACTGCACCAGGCCGGCCTCGGGCTGCGCGTAGCGGCGGTACTCCTCGTAGCGCGCGCGGGCCTCGGCTTCGGTGGGAGCGGTCACGACCAGCAGCGTGGTCACGAAGCGCACCGCGTCGGCATCGCGCCCGGCCTCGGCGAGCGCCGCGCGCAGCTTGCGCACCACGGCCGCGGTGGCGGCCAGGCCCTGGTTGGGCACGAACACCACCTCGGCATGGCGCGCCGCGAAGGCCGTGCCGCGCGCCGAGGCGCCGGCCTGGAACAGCAGCGGCGTGCGCTGCGGCGAAGGCTCGCAGGGGTGTACCGCATCGAGACGCCAGCCGTCGCCCGCATGACGGATGGCGCGCACGCGCGCGGGGTCGGCATAGATGCCGCGCGCGCGGTCGGCGATCACCGCGTCGTCGTCCCAGCTCTCTTCCCAGAGCCGGTAGACCAGCGTCATGAATTCGTCGGCCAGGTCGTAGCGCCGGTCGTGGCCGGTGGCGGCGGCCGCGCCCTGCGCGCGCGCCGAGCTGTCGAGGAAGCCGGTCACGATGTTCCAGCCGATGCGGCCCTCGCTCAGGTGGTCGAGCGTGGACATGCGGCGCGCGAAGGCATGCGGCGCCTCGGCCGCGATGGTGGCCGTGATGCCGAAGCCCAGGTGGCGCGTGACGCTGGCCATCGCGCTCACGAGCACGGCCGGGTCGTTGATCGGCACCTGGATGCCGTGGCGCAGCGCGGCCTCGGGGCTGCCGCCCCAGACGTCGTAGACGCCGGTCACGTCGGCGAGGAACAGGCCGTCGAACAGCCCGCGCTCGAGCGCGCGCGCGAGGTCGAGCCAGTAGGGCAGCCGCTTGTAGTCGGTGGCGCGGTCGCGCGGATGCCGCCACAGGCCGTGGGTCAGGTGGCTGGGCGTGTTCATGTCGAACGCGTTCAGCAGGATGGGACGGCGGGGAAGGGGCATGGCTGGCTCGCGCGCGCGCCGCCGCGCGGGGCGGTGGCGCGCATGGCGGTGCGCTTGGGGAGGGCCGGTGGCGGTGTCAGTACGGGCGGCTGCCCGAGAGGCTGATGCGCTTGAGCACGCGGCGCTCGCCGTTGTCGAAGGCGCTGCGCGCATGCAGCGTCGCCTGGTTGTCCCAGTAGACGATGTCGCCCACGCTCCAGCGGTGCGTGTAGGCGAAGCGCGGCTGCAGCAGGTGCTGGCGCAGGCGCGCGATCAGCGCGGCGCCGTACTGCGGATCGACGCCGACGATCTCGACCTCGGTGCGCGCGCCCAGGTAGAGCACGCGGCGGCCGCTGTCGGGATGGGTGCGCACCAGCGGATGCACCTCGAAGGGCTCGAGCGGCGTGATGTCGGGCGTGCGGTAGAGCGGGAAGCCGGTGGTGAGCGGCTTGAGCTTGCGCAGGAAGGGGTTGTAGGTGACGAGCCGCAGGTGCTCGATCTCGCGCTGGGTGCCGGCATCGAGCTCGTCCCAGGCGGCCGCGAGGTTGTACCAGGTGGTGTCGCCGCCCTCCGAGGGCACCTCGATGCCGTAGAGCAGCGAGCCCGAGGACGGCACCGGCGTCCAGTGGTGGTCGGCATGCGCCGCGAGCTCGTCATGGCCGAGCACGCCGCCATCGACGTTCGACACCCGCACGATGTCGGGCGTGTTGCCGCCGTAGGGATCGGAGCCCAGCACCGGCACGTTCGACGGCGGACGGAACACGGCGCCGAAGTAGCTCGCGAGGCGCTCGAACTGCGCGTCGTCGAGCCGCTGCTGCTTGAGCACGAGTACATGCCGGTCGAGCAGCGCCTCCTTGAGCGCACGCACCTGCGCAGCCGGCACCGGACGCGTGGCGTCGAGGCCTGTGACCTCGGCGCCGAGCGATGCGTCGATCGCGGCGATCCTGAACGGGACAACGGAAGAAGGTTCGGCAACGGTCGGCCGTTCGGCGGCAAGCACGGAGGACATGGCGTGGGAGCGCGGGCGCGCTGGGTGGAATGGATGCTGCGCCCGATGCTAGGAAAGTTCGCATGGGTTGCATGCGCTCTTTGCGCATGTGGATATGCGGAAAAGAGAGGGAAGGGTGGCCGCGCTCACCCTCGGAAGAGGCCGGAATACCTTGCGAAGCTTCGGCCCGCGCAATCAGCTTTTCTTGGCGAGCGTGGCGATGGGAAGAACGAAGCTCAGCGGGTTGCTGCTGAAGGGAATGAATCCGTGATGGCGGTAGAACCTGGCCGCGACTTCGTCCTTGGCATCGACGACCAGCGCAAAGACTCCCATGCCCGATTGCATCGCGCGCTGCCCCGCATCCCACAGTAGCGCGGCGCCAAGTTGCCGCCCCTGGAAAGCTAGGCTCACCGCAAGACGGCCGAGCCGTGCCACGGGGACCGAGGGATAGCGCGGCAGTTTCTTGGCTATCGGCGCGTCGAGGTCCGTGAGCGGAATGCTGCTGGCGGCGAGCGTGTAGTACCCGGCAATGGCGCCCGACTGCTCATCGACCGCGACATAGCACACGCTCGTGCGGCGGCGTTGGTCCTGCGTGGCCTGCTCCCGCACATACCGATCGAGCGGATCGCTGCCGCATGCAAAGCCGGCACGGTCATGCTCGGCCCCGAGCACCTCGATGCGGAAACGCCCCGTCACTGCGAAGGCGCGATCAGTTTCTTGTGGGCCTTGGCGGCGCGTGCCATCGCGGGAGGCAATTCGGGCGGCGTCAGCAGGAGAGCGGCGAAGCGCTGCTGCTCCTCCATCGACAGGCGGATGATCTGCATCTGCTCGATGGTGCGGCGCGCCGCTTCCTGCGCGGCGCCGACGAGGAAGTCGCTGACGCTGCGGCCTTCGATCTCGGCCGCGCGGCGGACGATCTCCAGCACCTCCGGCGCAATGCGGGCTTCGACGCGTTCGGTTCGGGGTGGGCTGGTGGGCATGGCAAGAATCTCCTTCGAAAATGTACGGCAATAAGCCGTACATTGTCAAGAGTAATTTCTCTTTGGTCGTCACGCCGCCCCACCCGCACGGCGTGACACCCAGCGGTACGCGAAGAATCCGGCCGGCGCTCGTGTGGCTCTTGTTGGCTGTCTTCGAGGCGAATAAAATGTCTAATATTTTTGACATCTTCCGGATCCGAGTCTCGCAATGAACCTGATCGACATCGGCCACGCGGTACGCGCCAGGCGCACTGAGCTGGGCCTGTCCCAGTCTCAGCTGGCGCACCTGAGCGGCCTGTCGCGGCAGACCCTGGTCGGCCTGGAGAACGGTGCGCTGAGCGACCTGGGCGTCAACCGCGTGGGCCAGGTGATGGCGGTGCTGGGGCTGGACAGCCCCGCGCCGGATACGCTGGCGCGTCGCAAGAAGCGTGGCCTGTGGATGGCGGCTAAGACGGCCAGCGTCAGCTACGCGCGCGAACTCGGGCCCGAAACCCTGGAGAAGGTCCTGGCGAGCGGCGACGTGCCGCCGCCATTCACCGCGCACCTGACCCATCTGCTCGATGAAGCGCCCGTTCCCGTCGTCGTGATGGCCGTGGAGGAAACCGCCTCGCGCGCGCACCTGCCGCCGCGGCAGGTCTGGCGCAACGTGGCGAAGCTCGCGGAGTCCTTGTCCGTGCACCGGCGGGCGCTATGGGCATGAAGCCGAGGCCGCTGTCCAACGGTCCCTGGGAGGCACTGTTCGCGCGGGCGCTGACGCTGCTCGACGACATCGGCCGGTACGGTGGCATCGTCGATCCGTTCTGGACCCTGGGCGGCGGGACCGTGCTGATGTTCCGCTACCGTCATCGGCTGAGCAAGGACATCGATATCTTCGTGCCCGATCCGCAATACCTCGGCTATGTCACGCCTCGGTTGAGCGACACGGCGGCGGACTTGACGCAGGACTACACCGAGCAGCCGGGCGCCTTCGTCAAGTTGCAGTTCGAGGAGGGCGAGGTCGACTTCGTGGCCGCTCCCAATCTGCTGCCGGACAAGGCCTGGGAAATCTGGCACATCGGCGGCCGACAGGTGAAGGTGGAGACGGCCGCCGAGATCATCGCCAAGAAGATGTACCACCGCGGCGACCGGGTCACGGCGCGCGACCTGTTCGACCTTGCACTCGTGATCGAACGCGAGCCTCTAGACCTTCTGCCGGCGGCACCGTTCCTGCTGCGCCACCGGGACGCCTTTCTCGGACAGATCCGGCAACCGCATGCCGGCTTGCGCGCCGCGTTCGATGCCATCGCGACATTGGACTACGCGCCGGACTTCGAGCACTGCGCGACCACGGCCGGAGAATTCCTGATCGGCCTGTAGCCCTCAAGCCAGCACGTCCAACGACACGTGGTTCGCAAACCGAACCACGTCCGTGCTCTTCTTCAGAATCCCCGCATTCCGGAAGTCCGTCGCAAATGCCTCCACCTCGTTGCGCAGCGCCTTGCCCGCCGGATGGTGCTTGTAGGTCAGCTCGGTGAACAGCTTCTGCAGGTCTTCCACCGCGACCTTGGGTGCGTACTTGGCATAGATGCGCGCCGACTCGTTCGGGTTCTCGGCCACGTAGTCGGAGGCCTGCGCCAGCGCGCGCACGGTGGCGGCGGCGCGCGGCTTGTCGTTGCGCGCGAACTCGCCGCGCGCGCCGACGATGCAGCACAGGCGCTCGGCGTACTCGCCCTTGGCGCTGTTGGCGATCTCGGTGAAGACGCCGGGGTTGCGCTTCTCGATCAGGTAGACGTTCGGGTCGCCATCGGCAATGGCCTGGATCTCGCCCTTCTTCACGGCGATGTCGAGCAGGTCGGCCGGATAGACGCGCCAGTCGACGTCCTTGTCGATGTCGATGCCCTTCTTCGCGAGATGGATCGCATAGAACTGGCGCGCCGGGCTGTTCTGGTCCGACACGCCGATGGTCTTGCCCTTGAGGCTCGCGAGCTCGGTGGTCACGCCGGCGGCCTTGGCGCCCACCAGCCGCAGGCAGCCGCCGTGCACGCTGCCGACCACCTTCACGTCGAAGCCGGCTTCCAGCGGCTTGACCCAGCGGTGGATCAGGCCCACGCCGACATCGGCCTTGCCGGTGGCCAATGCCTCGAGCATCTGGTCGGACGAGCCGGCCCAGTTCAGCAGCTCGACATCGAGCCCGTTCTTCTCGAAGAAGCCGCGCTCCAGCGCGACCGGCACGGGCGCGAGGCAGAAGCCGGCCTGGCTCCAGGCAAAGGTCAGCTTGCGCGGCTGCGACCAGGCCGAGGCGCCGAGCAGGGCCGCGGAGCCCACGACGGCGGCAGCGGCGCCGGCTTGAAGGACGCTGCGGCGCGAAGGCGGCAGGCGCGAGGAAAGAGAGTCGGTCATCAGGGCTTCTCCACCGGAATATTCGAAGCGGCGAGTGTCCGAGCGCGGTCCGCGCCTATCCAACGAATGTTTTCAGTCATGCATATGTCCGGCCTGCAAGAGCGCGAAGAGTGCGCCATGCCTTGCTCGGAAAACGCATATCGCGCAGCGCTTTTTTTCGTTCCAGCGGCCACGGGCAACGCGAAGAATGGCCGGCCTGATCTTCATGCCCCGGGACCCCCACACCATGCCAACACCGATCTCCCGCCAACGCTTCCTGCGCCGGATCGCCGCGCTGTCGCTGGCCGGCGCCGCCTTCGCGCTGTCCGCACCCGTCCTGGCCGCGCCGGCCAGCGGCGAGCCCGTCTGGTTCGGCGTCAGCGGGCCGCTGACGGGCCAGAACGCGCAGTACGGTGCGCAGTGGAAGGCGGGCTTCGACCTCGCGCTCGAGCACATCAACGCGCAGGGCGGCATCCATGGCCGGCCGCTGGCCTACAACTTCGAGGACAGCCAGAGCGACCCGCGCCAGTCGGTCGCGATCGCGCAGAAGCTCGTGAACGACAAGCGCGTGCTGATCGAGCTCGGCGACTTCTCGAGCCCGGCCTCGATGGCGGCCTCGCCGATCTACCAGCGCGCGGGCCTGGTGCAACTGGGTTTCACCAACTCGCACCCCGACTTCACCAAGGGCGGCGACTACATCTGGAGCCCGTCGATCAGCCAGGCCGACGCGCAGCCGCTGCTGGCAGACCTCGCGGTCAAGACGCTGGGCTTCAAGCGCATCGCGGTGCTCTATCTCAACACCGATTGGGGCCGCACCAGCAAGGACGTGCTGGTGAAGGCCGCGCAGGAACGCGGCGCGCAGCTCGCCATCGCCGAGGGCTACCAGCCCGACGAGAAGGACTTCCGCTCCACGCTCGTGCGCGTGCGCGACGCCAACCCCGACGGCCTGGTGCTGATCTCCTACTACCCCGACGGCGCGCTCATCGCGGGCCAGGTGCGCAGCGTGGGCCTGAAGCAGCCGATCGCGGCGGTGGGTTCGGTCTACTCGCCCAAGTTCATCGAGCTCGGTGGCGCCGCGGTCAACGGCATCCACACCAACACCGCCTTCTTCCCCGAGGAGCCGCGCGCCGAGGTGCGCGACTTCGTGAAGAGCTTCCGCGCCAGGTACGACAAGGAACCCGACGCCTTCAACGCCTATGCCTACGACGCCGTGGTGTATGCGGCAGCTGCGCTGCGCCAGGCCGGACCCAATGCCGACCGCAAGGCCGTGCGCGATGCCTTCTACAAGATCAAGGACGTGCCCAGCGTGATCTTCGGCAAGACCAGCTTCGATCCGCAGACGCGCCGCGTGATCGGCGTGAAGAGCGTGAACCTGGTGGTGAAGGACGGCAAGTGGGCGCAGCTCGACGAGAAGGCGGCGCTGGCCTCGACCCAATGAGCGTGCTCGCGCACGGCGCGCCTTTCCGTGAGGAGAGGGCGGTCCTTCGATGAACTTCGGCTCCTTCTTCGACTACACGGTCAACGGCCTGATCATCGGCAACATCTATGCGTTGCTGGCGGTCGGGCTGGCGCTGATCTTCGGCGTCTCGCACCTGATCAACTTCGCGCACGGCTCGGTCTACACCGTCGGCGCCTACATCGGTTGGGCCTCGATCACCTATCTGCACACGCCACTGCCCGTGACGATCGCGCTGGTGGTGCTGGGCTCGGGCGCGCTCGGCATGCTGATCGAGCGCGTGGGCCTGCGCCCGCTGCAGGGCGCGGCGCGCATCGCGCCGCTCCTGGCCACCATCGGCATCAGCTTCGTGCTCGACATCCTGGTGCAGCTGGTCTTCAGCCCCGACCCGCGCGCGCTGCCCACGGCGTTGCCCGACTGGCGGCTGCAGGTCGGCAGCGGCACCATCGGCGCGCTCGACCTGCTGATCGCGGGCATCGGCCTCGCGAGCGCGGCCGTGCTGTTCGGCTTCCTGCGCTTCACCAAGCTCGGTTGGGCGGTGCGCGCCACCGCGCAGGACCGCGATGCCGCGCAGCAGATGGGTGTCGACGTCGACCGCGTGAACCAGACCGTGTTCGCGATCGCGGCCGCGCTCGGCGGGCTGTCGGGCCTGCTGGTGGGCATGTACTACAACAACATCAGCCCTGCCATGAGCTTCCAGGCCACGCTCAAGGGCGTGGTGGCCACGGTGGTTGGCGGCGTGGGCAACGTGCCGGGCGCCATCGTCGGCAGCCTGCTGCTGGGGCTGATCGAGAGCTACGGCGTGGCGCTGCTGGGCACGCCCTACCGCAACCTGTTCGCCTTCGCGCTGCTGCTGGCGATCCTGGTGTGGAAGCCCAACGGCCTGTTCGGCCGCAAGCGCGCGCTGCCGCCCGAGCCGCTGACCGGCACCTTCATCGCGCCGAGCAAACCCTGGCACGTGCCGCGCCGATTGCTCGTGGCGCTGTTCGCCGCCGCGGTGCTGCTGCCGCTGTTCGATCCCTCGCCCTACCTGCTGCAGACGCTCACCAACGCCTGGCTCTATGCCGCGCTGGCGCTGAGCCTCACGCTGGTGGCGGGCACCGTGGGCCAGATCTCGCTCGGCCATGCGGGGCTGCTGGCCATCGGCGCCTATGCGTCCTCGCTGCTGGTGCTCGACCCGCACCTGCCGGTGGGCACGGGCATCGTGCTGGCGGGCATCCTCACCTCGCTGATCGGCACCGCGCTGATCTTCCCGGCCTTCCGGCTGCGCGGCCACTACGTGTCGATCGCCACGCTGGGCATCGGTGAGATCGTGGCGCTCACCATCCTCAACTGGGAGAGCCTCACGCGCGGGCCGATCGGCGTCTCGGGCATACCACCGCTGTCGCTGTTCGGGCGCGATGCCTCGTCGAACGGCGCGATCTACTGGGCCTCGTTCGGCGCCATGGTGCTGCTCGCGCTGCTGCAGTGGCGGCTGCTGGGCTCGCACCTGGGCCGCACCTTCCGCGCGGTGCGCGAGGACGAGGTGGCCGCGCGCGCCTACGGCGTGAGCCCCGATCGCTACAAGGCACTGGCCTTCGGCTTCGGCGGCTTCGCGGCCGGCGTGAGCGGCGCCTTCACGGCCCACATGTACTCGTACATCAACCACGAGACCTTCGGCTCGCAGATCTCGATCCTGGCGCTCACCATGGTGATCCTCGGCGGGCTCGGGAACATCAGCGGCGCGTTGCTGGGCGCGGTCGCGCTCGTGAGCCTGCCTGAACTGTTCCGCGTCACCGCCGAGTACCGCATGCTGATCTATGGCGTCGCGCTGCTGCTGCTGATCCGTTTCCGCCCGCAAGGCCTGCTGGGCACCGTCTGAAGAAAGAACCACACACCATGAGCCATCTCAACGACTACCTCGCCGAGAAGCGCGCCGCCGTGCTGGCGCGCAATGCCGCCGTCGACGCGGGCAGCGCGCAGCCGCTGCAACTGAAGGCCAGCGTCAAGGCCGAGGGCCGCAGCGGCGTGCGCCGCCTGCGCATCCGCGACCACCAGGTCATCAGCGACAGCCCGCCGAACTTCGCGGGCTACGACCTCGGCCCGAGCTCGCCCGAGCTGCAGCTCGGCGTGCTCGGCACCTGCGTCACGCACATCTTCCTGATCCAGGCGGCCGAGCGGCAGGTGCCGCTCGAAAGCCTCGAGGTCGAGGTCACCGGCATCATCGATCCGCGCGGCGGCAAGCCGGGCCACGAGAGCACGCCGATCTGGCCGCACCAGATCGGCTACACGGTGCACATCGATTCGCCCGCGAGCCAAGCCGAGATCGACGCGCTGTTCGAGGCGGTGGAGCGCAACTGCCCGATCCTCAACCTGCTGCGCAACCCGCAGAGCATCCGCGCCGAGGTCAAGCTCGTGAACTCGAAGGCGCAGGCCGCCACCGCGCCGCAGGAAGCGGGCGATGCCATCGCTGCTTGAGATCCGCGGCCTGGTGCGCCGCTTCGGCGGCCTCACGGCCGTGAACGCGGTCGACCTGCACGTGGACGAGGGCGAACTGCTCAGCGTGATCGGCCCCAACGGGGCCGGCAAGACCACGCTCTTCAACCTCGTGACCGGCTTGGACCGGCCCGACGCAGGGCAGGTGCTGTTCGAGGGGCAGGACATCACGGGCCTGCCCGCGCAGCAGCTCGCCGCGCGCGGCCTGGCGCGCACCTTCCAGCATGGGCGCGTGTTCGCCAACCTCTCGGTGCTCGACAACGTGCTGGTCGGCGCGCACACGCGGCTGCGCGCCGTGAAGCCGCGCATGGGCGGCGTCCCGGGCCTGGGCGCGCTGGCCGAACTGGCGCTGGCGCTGGTGCAGCCCGCCGCCGTGCGGCGCGAGGAGGAGACGCTGCGCCAGGAGGCGCTCGAGATCGTCGCGCTGTTCGGCGAACGGCTGGCGCCGCGCATCGATCACCCGGCCTACAGCCTCTCGTACGCCAACCGCCGCCGCGTGGAGATCGCGCGCGCGCTCGCGCTCCAGCCCCGGCTGCTGCTGCTCGATGAACCGACGGCCGGCATGAACGAGAGCGAGACCGCCGAGATGCTCGAGATCATCCGCGGCTTGAAGGCGCGCGGCCAGACCATCCTGCTGATCGAGCACAAGCTCGACCTGGTGATGCAGCTGTCGGACCGCGTGGCCGTGCTCGACGACGGCCGCAAGATCGCCGAGGGCCGGCCCGACGACGTGCGCAACGACCCCGCGGTGATCGAGGCTTACCTCGGCCACCGGCAGGTGGGGCAGGTGGGCCAGGCACGGCCCGAGGCGGTGCCCGCATGATCGCCACCGTCGCCCGCACGGGCCTGCCGCCGTCGCCGTTGTGGGGAGACGGCCGCGACGAGGACCATGCCGCGCCGGCCGTGCCGCCCGCTGGCCCCGTGGCCCGCACCGCCGTCCATCCGTTGCTGCAGCTGCGCAAGGTCAACAGCTTCTACGGCCCGGTGCAGGCCCATTTCGACCTCGACATCGAGGTGCGCAAGGGCCAGATCGTGAGCCTGCTCGGCGGCAATGCCAGCGGCAAGTCGACCACCATGAAGATCGTGCTGGGCCTGCTCAAGCCGCGTTCGGGCGAGGTGCTGTTCGACGGCGTCTCGACGCTGGGCCTGAGCACGCCGCAGATCATCCGCAAGGGCATCGGCTCGGTGCCCGAGGCTCGCCGGCTGTTCCCCGCGATGACCGTGCGCGAGAACCTGCTGATGGGTGCCTACGCGCGCAACGACCGCCGCGCGGTGGCCGAGGACCTCGAGCGCATGCTCGAGCTGTTCCCGCGCGTGGCCGAGCGCATAGCCTTCCAGGCCGGCACGCTCTCGGGCGGCGAGCAGCAGATGGTGGCGATGGCGCGCGCGCTCATGGGCCGCCCGCAGCTCATCTGCATGGACGAGCCGACCATGGGCCTGTCGCCGCTGTACGTGGACAAGGTGCTCGAGCTGATCGCGCGCATCAATGCCCAGGGCGTCTCGGTCTTCATGGTCGAGCAGAACGCCAGCCTCGCGCTGCAGATCGCGCACCACGGCTACGTGCTGCAGACCGGGCGCATCGTGCTCTCGGGCCCGGCCGCCGCGCTGCTCGACGACCCGCGCATCCGCGATGCCTACCTGGGCGGCGACGGCGCCGCGCGCACCGCCTCCTGAACTTCACACGCCCCCCACGGGAGAACACACGACCATGTCATTGAAACTCGACCACATCGTCATCGCGGTGCACGACCTCGAGAGCGCCATCGCCGACTACGCGGCGCTCGGCTTCCAGGTACTGCGCGGGGGCGACCATCCGGGCCGCACCACGCACAACGCGCTGGTGGTGTTCCAGGACGGCAGCTACTTCGAACTGATCGCCTGGCGCGCGCCCTCGCCCGAGGAGCGCTGGTGGCAATTGCTGCAGCGCCACGGCGAAGGCATCGTCGACTTCGCGCTGCTGCCGCGCAGCACCGCGATCACCGTCGAGGAGTCCAAGGCGCGCGGGCTGACGCTCGACGGCCCGCTCGACGGGGGCCGCGTGCGCCCCGACGGCGAACGACTGCGCTGGCAGACCGCGCGGCCCGCGACGGTCGACCTGCCTTTTCTGTGCGGCGACCTCACGCCGCGCGCGTTGCGCGTGCCCGAGGGCGATGCGCGCACGCATCCCAACGGCGCGCTCGGCGTCGCCAGCCTCGCGCTCGCGGTGCACGACCTCGATGCCACGCTCGAGCGCTACCGCGCGCTGCTCGGCGACGGGCATGGCGAGGTGGCGGTGCATATCGGCGAAGCCGTGGCGCTGCCGGGCAGCGGCGTGCGGCTGGCCGTGATCGCGCTCGGTGGCAGCGCGCTGGTGTTCTCGTCGCCGCGCGCCAGCGCGAAGACGGATGCCGCCACGCCCATCGGCCGCGCGGTGGAGCAGCGGCTCAGCGCGCGCGGCGAGGGGCCGTACGCACTGGTGCTGCACACCGCGGCCACGCCGTCGCCCGAGGCGCCGGACCTCGCGAAGACGCATGGCGCATTGATCGAATTCGCGCCGGCCGCGCGCGAAGGCGCGGCGCGGCGTGCGTCGGCGCTCGACAGCCTCGTGGGCGGCTGAGGGGCGCGGGAGCGGGCCGCTTACTTGTCGGCGTGCTCATCCTTGGCTTCTTCGCCGTCCTCGGCCGATTCTTCCTCCGACTCCTCTTCTTCCTCTTCCGATTCCTCGAAGTACTCGGGGATCGGCTGCTCGGCCAGCGCCTTCGCGAGCTGCAGGCGGAACTCGGCCAGCGCCTTGGCCGACTTGGCGATGTCCTTCGCGCCCTGGTCGGCGATCTTCTCGACCAGCAGGGCCGGTTCTTCCGACAGGATGATCTCGATGTAGTGGTCGGCGAGTTCGGCGGCGGCGATGAGCTTGGCGTCGGTGGACATGCGGTACTTTCGGTGAAGTGGAGAAAGACGCCATCGTGCGCAGCGAAGGTGACGCCGGCACTACACACGCCGGCGCGGGGGTGTCATGCGTGCGTCATCGGAAGCGGCGTCAATGCCCGGGTCCGCAACAAACCGGGCCGCGACGCGCGGCCTCGCGCCACGCCATGAATCCCGGCCATCCCGTCCACGTCCTGTTCCTCTGCAACAGCAATGCCGCGCGCAGCCTGATCGCCGAATCGCTGCTCAACCAACTGGGCCACGGCCGCTTCGTCGCGCACTCCGCGGGCCATGCGCCCACGTCCGACGGCCAGGCCGATCCGCGCACGCTCGAGGCGCTGCGTGGCGCGGGTCTGCCGACCGAAGGACTGCGCAGCAAGAGCTGGGAAGAATTCGGCGCGGCCTCGGCCCCGCACATGGACCTCGTGGTCACGCTCTGCGACGAATCCGCGGGCGAGACCTGCCCGGTCTGGCCCGGCCAGCCCGCCTCGGCGCACTGGTCGCATCCCGACCCGCGCGCACCGGGCGCGGAGCTTGGCGACGACGCCTTCGTGCAGACCATGCATGCGATCCGCCGGCACGTGGAACTGCTGGTCAACCTGCCCGACGAACGCATCGACCGCCTCGTGATCGAGGCGGAGGCGCGTCAGATCGGGACGTCTTGAGCCGCTCGCGTGGGCTCAGCCTTCGCGGCGGTAGAGCGCCCACCTGACGGTCAGAACGTCAGCGGCGATCTTGGCGGCGTTGGCGCCCGCGTAGTCCTGCGTGGGGTCGAACTCGAAGCCCTGGCGGTAGCGCACCACCTGCCCGTAGTCCCGGTCGAACACCATCGGCCCGGTCAGTTCGGCGGGATCGGTGCCGGACGGAACGGCCATGAATTTCTCGGGATCGGTGACGCTTTGGTAGAGATCGACGCTGAGCTGGGACATGGTTTTTTTCCTCGAGGTCTTGGTCGGAAGAATGATCGGCCCCCGGCGCGGGTGGCGGGCAGTCCTCCACCGGCAGGCCGAGTCGGCAATGGCCTACAGAACACGCACGGTCCGATCGATACGGTGTATCAAGGCGTAGATGATTGCGACTGCGCCCAACTTCTTCGCTGGGGAACAAGCATGCAAGACAACCGGGACGCCGCCTTCGCGGCATGGGTGGGCGCCGAAGACGCGGCCCAGGCGGCCATTCACGTGCTGCACCAGCGAACGCGCGGCGGCCGCATGAAGGTCGCACCCCAGGAGATCGAACAGATCGCGCGCCTGCGCAAGGAGGCCGACGTGCGCTTCGCCGCGGTGTGGGGCGCGCTCGGCACGACAGCGTCCGCACCCGAGGCCTTGCCCGAGCCGCTGCCGCGCGTGGAGCGGCCGCAGCGCATCGTGGTGGGACCACGTTCCGCGCAGGGGCAGGCACTGCCTTCGATCGCGATCTGAGCGCGGGCCGCTTTGCGCGGCACTCATGAGCCGAGGCGTCCAGAAGAGCTATCTCTTCTTGCGTAGGTGAGCGCGTTTGCGTGGCGAATGAGCCCGCAGAAGACCGGAATCCTCGATGCGGTCGCTCCTTTTCGACGTGCAGCAGGACTGGCGACGACACCAGCGAGGATCGCGCAATATCCCAAAGGGCGAGTCCCTTGCCGACAGCGCCATTCGCTCCCCGCACAGCAGCGGTTTTCATGACTTTGGTCATTTCGTTTTTCGCTCGAGGCAGCACTAAGATGCCCGCCCATGGCCCACGCCACACCCCTGTCACCGCATGCCGCGCCGCTGCGCAGCGAAGCCGGCCTGCCCCTGCCGGCGCGCGGCATCCTGGTGGTCGACGACCATGAGCTGGTGCGCCTGGGCCTGCGCGCGCTGCTGCTCGCGGAGACCGGCAGCGTGCCGGTGTACGAGGCGCGCTGCCTCGCCGACGCCTTGCACCTCTACGCGCTCCATGAGGCCGCGCACCACCTGGTGCTGCTCGATCTCGACCTGCCCGACTCGCAGGGGCTGGACACCCTGGTGCGCTTCCGGCGCGCCTTTCCTTCCTCGCCCGTGATCGTGCTCTCGGGCAAGGACAGCCATGCGCTGATGCATGGCGCGATGGCGCTCGGTGCGCAGGCCTTCCTGCCCAAGACCGGCCACCTGGGCGAGGTGCTGCGCTACGTGAGGGACAACGACCTGATCGGCCTGCCGGCCCGGCCTTCGACGACCTCGAGCAGCGCGCCCACGACGCCGGCGCGCGCCGAGTCGCAGCCGCAGCTCAATGCGCGCCAGGTCGAGATCCTCGACTGGCTGCTGGCCGGCAAGTCGAACAAGGAGATCGCGCAGCTGTCGCACCTGACCGAGGGCACGGTCAAGAACCATGTGTCCACCTTGCTGCTGCTGTTCGGCATGCGCTCGCGAGCCCAGCTCATCAGCAGCCTTCGGTAAGCTCTCCACGCCATGCGGCCTTCGATGGAGATGCCCGCATGCTCGCGATGACTGACGCGCCCCCGCCCGAACTGGCCCGGCGGGTGCTGCGCGAACAGGTGGCGGCGGTCCATGCGAATGCGCCGGCCGCCTATCTCGCGGACATGCTCACGGCCCAGGCGCTGGGCATCGGCCTGTTCGTGGCCACCTGGCGCTGGCAGGTGCTGCTGTGGATGGCGCTGCACCTGGCATTGACGCTGCGACGCGCCTACCGGCGCTACCGGCGCAGCCCCGATGCGGCCGAGCATCCCGAGTACTGGGCGCGCTTCAATGCGCGCAACGTGCTGCTGCGCTCCTGCGTCTGGGGCCTCGCGCCCTGGCTGTGCGTGCCGCCGGGGCGCAACCTCGGGCTCTGGGTCATGGTCATCGTCATGATGATGGGCGGCTGCGCGGGCGGTGCGCTGTCGCTGGCGGTTCTCAAGCGCAACATCCCGCGCTTCATCGTGCCCAGCATGGCGAGCCTGACCCTGGCGCTGGCCTGGCGCGGCGACACGGTGCACCTGTTCCTGGCCACCGGTTGCCTGCTCTACATGTGCGTGATGATCACCTTCGCGCTGCAGCACCATCGGCTGCTGACGGCCTCGCTGACCATGCGTTTCGAGAAGGAGGCGCTGGCCGAGCAGCTGAGCCACCAGATCGCCGCGACCCAGCGCGCCAGCGAGGAGAAGACGCGCTTTCTCGCCGCGGCGAGCCACGACCTGCGCCAGCCCCTGCATGCGATCGCGCTGTTCGGTGCGGTGATCGAGAAGAAGCTGCAGGGCAGCGAGGAATGGGACCACGCGGTGCGGCTGATGGATGCGGTCGGAACGCTCGGCGATTCGCTCGATACCTTGCTGGACATCTCGCGGCTGGACGCCGGCGAGGTGGCACCGCGGATCCGGCCGGTGGAGCTCAATCCGCTGTTCCTCGCGCTCAACAACGTGTTCGCGGCGCAGGCGGCCGGCAGGGACCTGCAACTCCGATTGCGCGCCACGCCGTGCTGGGTGCTGAGCGACCCGCAGCTGTTGCAGCGGCTGCTCTCGAATCTCGTGGACAACGCGCTCAAGTACACGCCGCGCGGCGGCGTGGTGGTGGCCGCCCGTGCGCGCGGGCCGCTGGTGTGGATCGACGTCTGCGACACCGGCATCGGCATCTCGCCCGAGCACCTGGGCCGCATCTTCGACGAGTTCTACCAGGTCGACAATCCGGGCCGCGATCGCGCGCAGGGGCTGGGCATCGGCCTGTCGATCGTGCAGCGGCTCTCGCGCCTGCTGGCGCATCCGCTGCAGGTGCATTCGCGCCCGCAGCGCGGCAGCCGCTTCCGCATGGTGCTGCCGGCGGTGTCGGCCTCGGGTGTCGCGCCGTCCATCGCGCGCCCCGACGCCGTCCTGCCCTTGCCGCGGCGCGTGCTGCTGATCGACGACGAGGCGCCGATCCGCCAGGCCGTGACCGGGCTGCTGCAGGCCCATCGCGTGGCCATCGACGCGGTGGCCAGCGAGGCCGAAGCCGAGGCCGTGCTGGCGCAGGCCGCGCAGGCAAACGCCCCGGTCGACGTGCTGCTGTGCGACGTGCGCCTGGCCGATGGCGCCGACGGCCTGGCCGTGGCGCAGCGGCTGCGCGCGCGCTTCGGCCCCGGCTTGCAGGTGCTGCTGATCACCGGGGAAACCGCGCCGCGGCGGCAGCAGCAGATGCACGACGCGGGCCTGCAGGTGCTGCTCAAGCCGGTGGCGGCCGACAGGCTGCTGCAGGCCCTCGCAGCGCTGACGCGACACGAAACGACGCCCGTCCGCAGGCACGCCTGAGCGTCTTTTTTTCCGCCGAAAGTCGATGACCTTCGACACTAGATCGCAGGTGTCGCCATCCCTACCGTGGAGGCCTTCTCATCCACTCACTTGAAAGAAGGAAGGCCTCTCATGAACACCCGTCTTGCCGTTTGCCGTGCAGCGCGCACACCCGTCGCGTTGCTGGTCATGAATCTCGTGCTGGTGGCCTGCGGGGGGGGCGGCGGTGGCGGGGGCTTTGCCGGCTTCCCGGTCGCTCCCGCTCCCGCGCCTGCCGCGCAGACACCTCCGCCGGCACCCGCTCCAGCCGCGGCCTCGATCACGACGCAGCCCTCGAACACCACCGTGGGCCAGGGCGTGTCCGCCACCTTGAAGGTGCAGGCCGTGCACGCCACGGCCTACCAGTGGCAACGCAGCACCGACGGCGGTGCCCACTGGAGCGATGTCGCCGGTGCCACAAGCGACAGCTTCCGCACGGCCGCCAGCCTGTTGACCGACAGCGGCCAGCAACTGCGCGTGCGGGTGACGGGCGCCAAGGGCAGCGTGACCAGCAACGCCGCCACGTTGACGGTCAAGCCCTGGGTCGCCACCGTGCTGGCGACGACGGGCGTGAGCTACAGCAGCCCCTATCAGCTCGCGCTCGATGCGAGCGGCGCGAAGCTCTACGTGGCCATGGGCGGCAATGGCTCCGTCTATCGGATCGACACCGCCAGCGGCAGCGGTGCCGAGGTGACGCCGGGGACGACGATGAACATGCCCGCGGGCCTGGCACTGGCGGCCGACGGCACCCTCTACGTGAGCGACCAGCATCGCATCAGCAAGATCGCGCCCGGCGCCACGACCGCCAGCACCTGGGTCGGCACCGGCAGCAGCGGATACGCCGACAGCCCGGCCACCGCGATGTTCAACAACCCCACCGGCATCGCGCTCGACAGCGCGGGCAACCTCTTCGTGGCGGACACGGAGAACAAGCGCGTGCGCAAGGTCGCGCCCGACGGCACCACGAGCACGCTCGCGGGCGACGGCACGCAGGCCTACCTCGACGGCGTCGGCGTGGCCGCCCAGTTCGCGCGCCCGCAGGGCCTGGCGCTCAGTCGCGATGGCAAGACGCTCTACGACACCGACACCGACAGTCCCTGCCTGCGCAAGATCGACGTGGCCAGCGCCACGGTGAGCACGCTGCTGGGCGATTGCGCCAACGGCAACGCGGGCGCGGGCGTGGTCGACGGAACGGTGGCCACGCCGGCCAAGCTCGGCTATTCGTACGGCGTGGCGGTGGATGCGCACGACAACGTGTTCCTGACCCACGCCTGGGATGGCGTGGCGCGCGTGGTCACGCCCGCGGGCGAGATCAGCACCCTGCAGGACGGCACCGGCGCGCCGATCGCCTTCAACTTCCCGATCGGCGTGGCGGTGGCCGCCGACGGCACCGTCTACGTGGGCGCGAACCACGGCAACCAGATCCTCAAGCTCACGCTCGCGCCCTGAGCGGGCATGCCCGGTAATGCAACTCGCTCTCGACACGGGGACATTCGTCGAAAAGACGAGGGCGATTCGGCGCTCGCCCCTAAGATCGCGCCCTCAGTCATTGGGGAGTAGCTGACCTGCGCAACGCAGGAGCCCGCGTCAACACACTTGGCCTTCGGCCATGGCGCGAGCAGCTTTAGAGCCTGGCAAGACCTTTGACCACGTCACCTCGGTATGGGCCGGGAAGTGGCGTGGTCTTCGCGTCGCTGGCCCAGGGAGTTCTCTTTTCATCATGGAAGCCTTACTCGTATCCACGGGCGTGGTCGCGCTCGGGGAAATGGGCGACAAGACCCAACTGCTCGCGATCATCCTGGCCGCGACCTTTCGCAAACCCTGGCAGATCGTGGCGGGCATCTTCACCGCCACCGTCGTCAACCACGCGGCCGCGGGCGCGCTCGGCGGCTGGGTGGCCCAGGCCATGGGGCCGAACATCCTGCGCTGGGTGATCGGCGCCTCGTTCCTGGCCATGGCCGCGTGGATGCTGATCCCCGACAAGATCGACGACGACGCCGCGAAGACCAAGAGCCGTTTCGGCGCCTTCGGCACCACGGTCATCACCTTCTTCCTCGCGGAGATGGGCGACAAGACGCAGATCGCGACCGTGGCGCTGGCCGCGCGCTATCCCGACGTGGTGCAGGTCGTGATCGGCACCACGCTGGGCATGATGCTGGCCGACGCGCCCGCGGTCTTCCTCGGCGAGAAGATCGCGGCCAAGGTCTCGATGCGGCTGGTGCACGGCGTGGCCGCCGTCATCTTCGGCGTGCTGGGGCTGCTGACGCTGTTCAACGTCGGCAACCTGTTCTGAGCGCCGGCGGGCGGCCGCCTATTTGGCGGCGGCCGCCGTGCCCAGGCCCAGCTTGTCGATCACGGCCTTCTCGGTCTTCATGGTGCGCACCGCGTACTGCTTGTAGGCCGCGCTGTCCATGTAGAAGGTCTCCATGTCGAACTTGGCGAGCGACTCCTGGTAGTTGGGCATCTCCATCGCCTTCTTGAAGGCGTCGTGCAGGATCGCGACCACCTTCGGGTTCGCGCCCTTGGGCAGCACCAGGCCGAAAGGCGAGGCCTGCACCATGTCGATGCCCGACTCCTTGAGCGTGGGCGCGTTCGGGTACTTCTTCGAGCGCTGCTCGCCCCAGGTCGACAGCAGCCGTAGCTTGCCCTGGTCGACATAGGGGCCCCAGCCCGGCGTGTCGGCCACCGACATCACGTGGCCGCCGAGCACCGCCTGCAACGATTCGGAGTTGCCCTTGTAGGGCACGTGATTGAACTCCACGCCGGCCTGGATCGCGATCGCTTCCATCGTCAGGTGCAAGGTGGTGAGCGCGCCCGGCGTGCCGTAGCTCAGGCGGCCCGGGTTGGCCTTGGCATAGGCGAGGTACTCGCGCATCGACTTGATCGGCGAATCGGCGGGCACCACCAGGCCGAAGGAATAGCCGGCGAGGCCGATCACGTAGCTCAGGTCGTTGGCCGGGTCCCAGTTGAGCTTGGTGGTGTAGGGCAGGCGGAACACCGGCAGCGGCACCTGCGCGAGCGTGTAGCCGTCGGGCGCGGTGGCCTGCATGGTCTGCGCGGGCAGCACGCCGCCGGCGCCGGGCTTGTTCTCGATGATCACCGGCTGGCCGAGGATCTTCGAGGCGTTCTCGGCCAGCACG
Source organism: Variovorax sp. PDC80 (assembly GCF_900115375.1). Classification (NCBI taxonomy): domain Bacteria; kingdom Pseudomonadati; phylum Pseudomonadota; class Betaproteobacteria; order Burkholderiales; family Comamonadaceae; genus Variovorax; species Variovorax sp. PDC80. The sequence continues at coordinate 418,310 of NZ_FOWG01000006.1, forward strand.
CGGAAGGGCACGTCGGTCGAGCCGCCGGCGGTGAAGCCGATCAGCACGCGGATCGGCCGCACCGGAAAGGCATCGGACTGCGCGAAGGCGGGAGCGGCGGCGAGGCCGGCGGCCAGCAGCAGGGCGTGCAGCGCACGGCGGGTGAGAGTGGGTTGTTTCATGGAAGGACGTGCGAACGAAGAAAGCGGGAAGGGCGGTGCGGCCGCCCCGCGAACGGGACGGGCCGCACCGGCGCCGTCAGGGCGCGGGACAGCCGCCGCGGCTGGCCGAGGAGAACTTGCAGCCGTAGTCGGCGCGCGCCACGGTCGCGGCGTCGAGCACCTCGTCGCCGGCCGGCTTCACGCCGTTCTGCTCCCAGTTCGTCATCGCGTCGAAGGCCTGGGTCTGTTCCTCGGTCGTGAAGTCGCAGTGGCTGATGCCGCGGATCGCGCGCTGCACGAGCCACTTCGAGGTGCCCAGCGCATCGGCGCGGCGCTTGTAGATCTGCTCCATGCTGAACGGCACGTAGACGTCGCCCAGCGTGTGGATGGTCACCACCGGCACGTCGATGCGCGCATTGGACTTGGGGAACCAGCGCAGGCCGTCGCGCCGCAGCCGGTTGGCCTCGGGGTCGGCATGCAGGCGGTAGGCGCCCTGGTTGAAGGTGACTTCCTCCGGGCTTTGCGCCGGGTCGTTGTCGAGCTGGTAGACGATGCCGGTGGTGTCGTAGCCGTCGCGGTTGAGGATGCCGTTGATGGTGCCGTCGCGGCCGAAGGTGCCCCACACGGTGGCGTTCATGCTGCCCGCGAAGCCGGCATCGAACATCGGGCGCTCGCCACCCGTGAGGTTCTTGACGATGGCCTTGTACTTCTCGCCCTGCGCGGTCGTCGCGCTCGGGAATCTCGTGAACAGCGCGGCACGCACCGTGGGCAGCAGGTCGTTCCAGTTGCTCACGGGCCAGCCGTTGACGGGCAGGCCCGCCAGCTGCTGCGCCGCGATCTGCGAGGCGCCGAAGTAGTTGTAGAGCTCGGTGTCGCCGAGCACGCCGCACATCGGCACCGCGCCCGCATAGCGCACCTTGTGGTTGGCCGTCTCCGTCGCCTCGGCATCGACCGCGGCCGCGGCCACGTGGCCGCCGAGCGACTGGCCGACGATGTAGGTCTTGCGCGGCGCATCGAGCGTGCGGCCGTTCTGCGAGGCGATGCGCTGGAAGGCCAGCGCGAGCGCGTTGGTGTCCTCGACGCCGGCGCGCACGTCGTAGTAGTTCTTGGTGTAGCTCGACGCGGCCCAGGCATAGCCCTGGCCGATCAGGTGCGCGCGGATCGTGGGATCGCTGACGCTCACCACCGGGCCCGTGCCGCCGTAGCCGTGCGCGTACATCACGAGCATGCCGTTCCAGTTCTTCGGCACTTCGACGCGGTAGCCCGCGCCCTCGAGCACGCCCCACCAGCGGTCGGTGTCGGGCGCGCCCGAGATGGCCGCGAACGGCAGCTTGGTCTCGTCGACCGTGAACTGGCGGCCGTCCTGCGCACGCGTTTCCTCGGGCTCGGGTGCGGCCGGGGGCGGCGGTGCCGGGGGATTGCCGGCGCCCGCGCCGCCTGCACCGGCCTGTTGCGCGGCAATCGCGGCGGCCAGCGCCGCGGCGCTGGCGCCCGACGAATCGCCGCCACCGCCGCCGCATGCGGCCAGCGTCGCGGCGGCGATGAGCGAGAGAAGGGTGGCGCGGCGGCCCGGATGGCGATGGAACTTCACGAGATGTCTCCTGCGTGTGGGGATGGGTTCCGCGTGAATCTTTTTAATTTCGTTCAGCGGAATTAGATTTATGGAACGTTCTTTCGAACGACGGCGAGTATCTTTCCGCTCGCGTTTCTCTCGTATAGGGAATTCCATGAACCGTTTTCAACTGCTGAAAATATAATTCCGTCCAACGAAATTAAATTGAGAGAAGCGCATGGGCCGCACCAAGCAGATCGACTTCGAGGAGGGTGCCGACAGCCCGCGCTTCGTGACCGCGCTGGCGCGCGGGCTGGACATCCTGGCCGCCTGGGGCCCCGACGAGAAATGGCTCACCAGCACCGAGCTCGCGCGCCGCACCGGCCTGCCCAAGCCCACGATCGCGCGCCTCGCCTACACCCTCGTCGTGGCGGGCTACCTGCGCCACTCGCGCGAGACCGGCAAGTACGCGCATGGCGACAGCCTGGTCGCGCTCGGCATCACGATGGTGTCGAACCTCAAGCTGCGGCGCATTGCGCGGCCCTACATGCAGGACCTGGCCGACCGCTACGACGCCTCGGTGTCGCTCGGCATCCGCAACGGGCTGTCGATGCTCTACGTGGAGAACTGCCGCTCGAGCGCGCCGCTGTCGCTGGGCCTGGACATCGGTTCGCGGCTGCCCGTGGCGCTGTCCGCGATGGGGCACGCCTACCTCTGCGCGCTCGATGCGAAAGAGCGCGAGCGGCTGCTGGGCGAGATCCGCCTGGCCGACCGCGAGCGCTGGCCGCAGACGCAGCAGGCGATCGAGACCTCGCTCGCCCACTGGCGCGAGCGCGGCTTCACGATGGTCGTGCGCGGCTGGGAGAGCGACATCAGCGGCGTGGGCGCGGCCATCCGGCAGGCCGACGGCAACGTCGTGACCTTCAACGTCGGCGGCTCGGCGAGCCGCTTCGGCCGCGAGCTGCTCGAGCAGGACATCGGCCCGCAGCTAGCACGCATGGTCAAGGTGCTCGAGTCCTTCGTGCGCGTAGACGACAACTGAGCGGGCGTTGCCCGCGGTGCGCGCTCAGGCGTGCCCGGCCAGTATCCGTTCGCGAGCGCGACCACGCGTGTCGTGACACCGGGCGTCGCGCCCTGTGCCGCCTTCAAGTGCGGGCTGCAAGTGCTCACGCGCTGCATGGCCAAGGAGTTTGGCGCGCATGGCATCCGCGCCAATGCCGTTTCGCCGGGCGCCATCCGCACGGACATGACCAGCGACGCGCTCGACCAGAGCCCCGGCTTCGAAACCCAGCTCGCCGCGCAGACCGCGCTCGGCCGCATCCGCGGGCCTGAGGCCGCTACGCCGCGAACAGCGTGGGCCGCAGCGCCCGCGCGGCATCGGCCAGCGCCTCGCGCGTGGCGTCGAAGGGCCAGCGCATGAACTCGTGGATCATGCCGTCGTAGCGCTTCACGCTGACCGGCACGCCAGCCTCGCGCAGCCGCTCGCCGTAGGCTTCGCCCTCGTCGCGCAGCGCATCGAACTCGGCCGTGACGATATGGGCCGGTGGCAGTCCGCGCAGGTCCCCGGCCAGCAGCGGCGAGACCAGCGCATGGGTCTTCAGTGCCGCGTCGCCGAGGTAGTGGTCCATGAACCAGTGCTGCATCTCGCGGCCGATGTTGCCGTACTGCCCCGCATAGGCCTGGATCGAGGTGTTGATGCGGCGGAAATCGACATCGGGATAGATCAGCAGCTGGTGCGCGATCCGCGGTCCCGCGGCATCGCGCGCCTTCAGCGCGACCACCGCCGCGAGGTTGCCGCCGGCGCTGTCGCCCGCGACCGCGAGCCGATGCCCGTCGGCCCCGAGCTGCGCCGCATGCTCGGCCACCCAGGCGGTGGCCGCGAAGGCCGCGTCGACACCGGCCGGGAACCTGTGCTCGGGCGCCAGCGGATAGGCCACCGAGACCACGACCGCCTGCGTCGCCACGGCGAGCGAGCGCGCGAGGCCGTCGTGCGTGTCGAGGTCGCCGAGCACGAAGCCGCCGCCGTGGAAGAACACGATGACCGGCAGCACCTGCTGCGGCGATGGGTGATAGATGCGCACGTCGAGCGGCCCGGCCGCGGTGTCGATGCGCCGGTCGGCGACCGAGGCCACCGGCGCGCCGGGCGGCAGGGCCGCGAGCATGCGGCGCATGCCCTGTCGGATCGCGTCGGGCGCGAGCGTGTGCATGTCGGAGAAGCGAGTGGCGGCGAGGCGATCCAGATGCGCCAGGGCCTGGGGATGAAGCGGCATGTCCTGTCTTCCGGTGGTGAAGGGGAGAGCCAATCTACGACTTGAACTTCGGTTCAAGTCAAGCGCTTCTTCGAGGTCTTAGCTAACGATGGGCTGCATGTGGCCGGAATCGGCTGCGAAGGTAAGTGATGGCAAGGATTGAATGGGTGAAGACGCGGCTAGACAACTGGGCGCGCTGGCAGTGCAGCCAGCAGGCAAACGGGCTCGGATTCGCGTCTTAGGCAGCGTTCCTGAACGAGCATCCAGGATGCTGAGCGTCAGGCGCAGATACCAGTCGATGTAATCGAGGCGTCGCTGACTCACGAAGGGGTTGAGTCCTTGAGGCACGAGCGTCCCCATGTTTACGCTGTGCTTTGGTGCATGTATCCGTTCGGGCTGGGCGTCATTGGGACTAGTCGTCGACTCGATTACGGTCGCGCCAATGCCTATGCCCTGCTTGAGGTTGGTGACCGACTGATGGCCAGTGGTATGCCGCGCGGGCAGCGCGATCACGACAGAATGCCGAGCCTTATCGAAGTCACCTCGAGAGGCGTGAGGCTAACAACGAGCTTCGGAAAACGCGGGTGGCGGATGGCGATGATTTCAAGTAAAAGCAGTTTGAGTCTGGAGAGGAGAATCCATTGTCAATTGTTTTGGACACGATGACGCCGGAGCAGCGTCGGCGTCAGCGCACGCGTAGGTTGCTGATAATCATGCTGATAGCCGGCTTGATGCTTGTCTTAGTCGGCCTGTATTCTGGCGGGGCTGTAAAAATTTCAACTTGGTCCAAATCTGGAGGGGCAGAGCCGCCCCCGGTCCAAGCTGCCCTGTTAGTTGCGGGCTTTAGCACATTTATCATTGCTCTTGCTTTTTCGATACTTGCGTATTTAAGGCCGGTCTTTACGGACGTTGTGCTTACGGGATTGCCTTCAGCTTATTTGCAATCAAAGCTTTACTCTGACGGCGACTATGATAATTCGCTCAAGGCGTTGCGAATTCAACTAGCTGACATTCAAAAGCGAGTGTATAACGATAGAACGGGTGATGCAAAATCTGTTGCTGAGGCACTCAGGCCTTCAGTGCAAGACGCAATTTTGCAGAGTCTTGAATCCCGATACGCTACTGAAGTTCTTGACGCAGACAGACTTGCTCAAGTTCGAGGCGTCTACGTTTCGTTGGAAAATAGAATTCGACTTGAAATCGAATCATTGGGATTGAAGGGAAATATAAATCTTACGATTGGGGTGATAACCACTCTGTTGGCGGTCGGAACGCTAACTGTTATGGTGTTTACAAGCAATCGAGATTTTAAAAATCTCATCGATGTGGCCTCCCACTATGTTCCGCGTTTGGCGTTGGTTGTATTTATTGAAATTTTTTCTTTCTTTTTTCTAAGACTCTATCGCTCGACACTAGATGAGATTCGTCGATATCAGGAAAAGCTTAACGACGCTGCTACGCAGCGAGTTGCTCTCGAGCTCGCATGGGCGCTGAACGACCCAGCACTCAAGGCAGACATATCGAAAGCATTGATAGTCTCTAGGCCCCAACCATCCAGTCCGACCGGGCCAGACGATCTTGATGTCAACGCTGTCGTTCGAGCAGTGGGTCAATTGTCGAAACTCATGCCTGCCGCTGGGGGATCGAAGACAGGCTAGGGATGGTCTGCACAACTCAAGCGCTGGCCGAATCGCCTAATCAGTTGCCGCCTGCGATGATCTCGGCATAGGGCAACTCGGATTGGGCCCGAATCTGTCGACCAAGAAGATGCATAAGCGCGAGTTCTTGGAAGAGATGGAGCGCGTGGTGCCGCGGGCGGCGTTACGACCTGCGCGGCGCATCACGTTGTGCAGACCATCCCTAACGCACCAGCTCGCGGAAGTTGGCCTTGAACTTCGGGCATTCGACCAGCGAGGCATGCGTGCACACGGCCGCGTGCTTGAGGCTGTCGCGCATGGTCTGCAGCCGCTCGATCTCGTGGTCGAGCTCGGTGGCGCGCTTGGCCATGCTGCGGCGCAGCTCGACGTCCTTGGGCGTGGACGCGAGGAAGCGCCCGATCTGCGCGAGCGAGAAGCCGGCCGACTTCGCGCAATGGATCAGCGCCAGCCGCGCGACCACCTCGGGCCGGTAGGCGCGCCGCAGGCCGGTGCGGCCCGCGGACTCGATCAGTCCGCGCCGTTCATAGAAGCGCAGCGCCGAAGGCGCCAGGCCGGCGCGCCGCGCGACCTCTGCAATATCGAGCATGGGATGTCTCCATCGTGGATCTCGTCGGCCGGGCCTCAGGCGAATTGCGCGAGGCCATGGCCCACCGACCAATTCTCCTTCGGCGAGTCGACGATGTTCACGAACAGGTCTTCGCCGCGCAGGCCGGGGCTCTCGGCGAGCAGCTCCGCGAGCCGCCGGAACAGCGCCTGCTTCTGCTGCGCGCTGCGCGTGTCGAACACCGTGATCCTGATGTAGACCACGTCGTCGCTGCGCGTCACGCCGTAGGCGTTGCCGTGGCGGAAATTCGCGGGCTCGTGCTCGCTGAGCGTCATGAAGCGGTTGTCCTCGGACACGCCGAGCGCGTCGCTGAGCGCGCGGCCGAGGCCGTCGAGGATCGCCTTGCGATAGGCCTCGGGCTTGCCGGCGCGCAGGAAGACATGGCTGATGGGCATCGTGATTCCTTCAAGGGGGTGGTGATGTCGGACGATGCTAGTCATACGGAATTGCTATGGATATTTATATCAACGACAATTTTTTGAAATGGTTGCACGCCCCCTCGATCTCGATGCCGTCCTGGCCTTCATCCGCATCGTCGAGCTCGGCAGCTTCACGCTCGCGGCCGAGGCGCTGCAGACCACGCAGGCCGGCATCAGCCTCAAGCTCAAGCGGCTCGAGGAGCGGCTCGGCTGCCGGCTGGTGGAGCGCACGCCGCGGCACGTGGAGCTGTCGGCCAAGGGTGCGGCCTTTCTCGAGCACGCGCGCGAGCTGCTGGCGGTGCACGACCGCGCGCTCGGCGCCTTCGCGCAGGCGCGCCAACGGCTCACCATCGGCATCAGCGACCACGTGGCGGGCCCCGAGCTGCCCGCGCTGATCGCGCGCATGAACGCGCAGGACCCGCAGCTGCTGATCGAGATCCGCATCGGCTCGTCGGGCGAGCTGCTGCAGAGCTTCGACCGGCGCGAACTCGACACCGTGATCGTGCGCCTGCATGCGGGCCGCAACGACGGCGAACTGCTGGCCGAAGAGCGGTTCGGCTGGTTCGCGGCACCGACCTGGCAGCACCGCGCGGGCGAGCCGCTGCCGCTGGCCACCATGGCCGAGCCCTGCGGCGTGCGCGCGCTGGCCGCGCGGCTGCTCGACGAGGCGCGCGTGCCCTGGACCGAGGTCTTCGTCGGCGGTGGCGTCGCCGCCGTCGCGGCCGCCGTCATGGCCGGCCTCGGCGTGGCCGCGCTGGCGCCGCGCATGCTGCCCTTCGGCGCGGTCGACGTGGGCGCGCGGCTCGGGTTGCCCGAGTTGCCGCGCCTGCCGGTGCTGCTGCACACGCGCGTGGGGGAAGGGCGGCCGCGCGCGGCGCTCGAGGCGCTGTCGGTGGCGTTCCGCAGCGTGGTGCGAGGCTAGGGCCTGTTAACCCTATTCAAGGGGTCGCGAAGCTCGCCAGAGCCCGCCCATCAAGGCGCGTGACGACGCGTGTGCGTCCGCACACGCTAGGAACGCAACGCCGAGGGGCGGGCTCTGGCGAGCTTCCCCCCGGGTTGCCCCGCAAAGGGGCCGTCTGCGGCGTTGCCCGCGCTTGCAAGGCGCCAGCCTTGCTGCGCGCGGGCGCCTTGCATCCAGCCCCTTTGCGGGGCAACGCGACCCCTTGAATAGGGTTAACAGGCCCTAGTTCAGAGAAAGCCGATCGACAGCCACGGAACTGCCGCCACCACGATCGTCCCCGCCAGCAGCGCCAGCATGTACCCCACGATCGGCCCGATCCCCGCGTCAGGCTGCACGCGCCCGATCGCGCAGGCCGCGTAGTAGCCCACGCCCAGTGGCGGCGCGAACAGGCCCAGGCCCATCGACAGCACCACCACCATCGCGTAGTGCACCTCGTGGATGCCGAGCTGGCGCGCGATGGGAAACAGCAGCGGGCCGAACAGCACGATCGCCGGGATGCCCTCGAGCACCGAGCCGAGGATCACGAAGATCACCAGCGACACGGCCAGGAACATCCCGGCGCCGCCCGGCAGGTTCGCCATCAGCTCGGCGAGCCAGCGCGAGAAACCCGACTGCGTGAGGCCCCAGGCCATCGCGGTGGCGGTGCCGATGATCAGCAGGATGGCGCCCGACAGCGAAGCGGTGGCCACCAGCATCGGCCCGAGCCGGCGCCAGTCGAACTGCCGGTAGATCGCGATCCCGGCCACCACCGCGTAGACGATGCCGATGGTCGAGACCTCGGTGGCGGTGGCCACGCCTTCCACCACGGCGGCGCGGATCACGAAGGGCAGGGCGAGCGCGGGCAGCGCCACCAGCGCGAGCCGCAGCACCTGCGACCAGGGCGAGCGCTCGACCCGGCTCAGGTCCTCGTGGCGGCTGCGGAAGTGCACCACCACGCACAGCATCAGGCCGAGGATCACGGCCGGCAGCAGCCCGCCGGTGAACAGCGCCGCGATCGACACGCCGGTGACCGAGCCGATGGTGATCAGCACCAGGCTCGGCGGCACGGTCTCGGTCTGCGCGCCGGTGGCCGCGAGCAGCGCGACCAGTTCGCCGTCGCTGGCGCCGCGCTTCTGCATCTCTGGAAACAGCGCCGGCGCGACCGCCGCCATGTCGGCCGCCTTCGATCCAGAGATGCCCGACACCAGGTACATCGCGCCCACCAGCACGTACGAGAGACCGCCCTTCACGTGGCCGAGCAGGCTCGCGAGGAAGGCCACCATCGCCTTGGCCATGCCGGTCATCTCGATCAGCAGGCCGAGGAAGACGAACAGCGGCACCGCGAGCAGGATCAGGTGCGACATGCCCTCGTCCATGCGCCCGACGATCACGGGCAGCGCGGTGTCGGTGGTCAGCGCGAGGTAGCCGAAGGTGCCGAGGCCGAAGGCGAAGGCGATCGGGATGCCGCCGAGCACGCAGGCCAGCACCACGCCGACGAAGAAGACCAGCAGGTTGAGCCGGCCCAGGTCCTCGAACACGGCGCGCCCGAAGCCGAAGGCCGCGACCAGGATCGCCACCACGCAGACGGCCTTGGTGGTGGTCTTCCAGTCGAAGTCGCGGAACAGCCGCAGCACCGCGAACAGCGCCATCAGCGCCACGCCCGCGGGCAGGGCGGCGGCGCGCCAGGCGTTCGAGATGTCGAGCGCGGGCGTGGTGATGAAGCGTTCCTCCGCGGCGTATTCCCAGGCCGGCCACGCGATCATCGCGAGGAAGGCGAGCGCCGCGCACAGCGCGAGCGCCTCGGCCAGCTGGCGGCGTTCGGGCGCGAGGCCCGACACCAGCGCCGTCATGCGCATGTGCTCGCCGCGCCGCAGCGCGACCACCGCGCCCAGCATCGCCAGCCAGATGAAGAGCATCGAGGCCAGCTCGTCCGACCAGATCAGCGGCTGGTGCAGCACGAAGCGCGCGACCACGCCCGCGAGCAGCACCGCCACGTCGGCCAGCACGAGCGCGCCGGCCGCGACGCTCACCGCGGCGCCGAGCGCCTGCTCGATGCGCGCCGCGAGCGGGTTGGATGCCGCCGCATCGAGAGCCAGCGCGGCCCCGTGGCCATGCCCCAGCGCGGCGCTCATGCGAGCTTGCCCACGCTGCGCTCGAGCAGCGCCCAGGCCTCGTCGCCGTATTTGGCCTTCCACTCGGCATAGAAGCCGGCCTTGCGCAGCTGGTCGCGGAACGCGGCCGGGTCGGGCTGGTTGATCTGCATGCCCTTGGCGGCCAGCTCCTTCTGCAGCCCGGTGTTGAGCTCGGCCACGTCGGTGCGTTCCTTGAGCGCGGCGGCGTTGACGTGCCGCGCCACGATGGTCTGCAGCTCGGGCGGCAGGCGGTCCCAGGCGCGCTTGTTGGCGAGGAACCAGAAGCCGTCCCACATGTGGTTGCTCATCGAGCAGTACTTCTGCACCTCGTAGAGCTTGGCGGTCGAGATGATCGCGAGTGGGTTCTCCTGGCCGTCGACGATCTTGGTCTGCAGCGCCGAATACACCTCGGCGAAGTTGATCGAGGTCGGCGCGGCCTCGAGCGCCTTGAACATCGAGGTCCACAGCGGCGAGACCGGCACGCGCACCTTGAAGCCCTTCAAGTCGGCCGGCGCCGCGATGGGCTTGCTCGAGGAGGTGATCTGGCGGAAGCCGTTGTCCCAGATGCGGCCCATCGCGAGGATGTTGGCCTTGGCGATCTGCTGGCGGATGTGGGCGCCGAGCTCGCCGTCCATCGCCTTCCACACGCTGGCGTAGTCGGGGAACGCGAAGCCCACGCCGCTGATGGAGGCCGCGGGCACCAGGGTGGCGAGGATCAGGCCCGACAAGGTGAAGAACTCGACCCCGCCCGAGCGCAGCTGGCTCAGCATGTCGGTGTCCGAGCCGAGCTGGTTGTTCGGAAAGATCTGGATGTCGACCTGGCCCTGGGTCTCGACGCGGATCGCATCGGCCATCTCCTTGGCCCGGATGTTCATCGGGTGCGTGACCGGCAGGTTGTTCGCGTACTTGTAGCTGTAGGGCTTCTTCTGCGCGAAGGCGTGGCGCAGCGGCAGGGCCAGCGTGGATGCGGCGGCGGCGGTGCGCAGCACGGTGCGGCGTTGGATGTTCATGGCGCTTGTCTCCTGTTGTGTGGGTTTTCTGGGGATCTGTGGAACGCTGTGGGGAAGGGGATGGAACTTCAGGCGATGGCGGCCTCCGCGATCTCGCCGCGCTCGATCAGCAGCCGGCGGATGTCGTTCTTCGCGACCTTGCCGTAGCCCGACTTGGGCAGCGCGGGCCAGAACAGCACGTGGCGCGGCCAGCGGTATTTGGCGCAGCGGCCGTCGAGGTGGCGCAGGATTTCCTCGGCGTCGACGTCGTCGCGCTCGCACACCATCACGGCCACGCCGACCTCGCCCCACTTGGCATCGGGCCAGCCCAGCACCGCGGCCTCGCGCACCGCCGGATGCGTCAGCAGGATCTCCTCGACCTCGCGCGGATAGACGTTGGAGCCGCCCGAGATGTACATGTCGGACTCGCGGCCCGTGATGTAGAGCAGCCCGCGCTCGTCCATGCGCCCGAGGTCGCCGGTGTGGAACCAGCCGCCGCGCAGCGCCTTGGCCGTGGCCTCGGGGTTGTCGAAGTAGCCCGCGAACACGGCGGGGCCGCGGCAACAGATCTCGCCGACGGCACCGGCCGGCAGGCGCTGCATCTGCGCATCGAGGATCGCGACCTCCATGCCGGTGCGCGGCCGGCCGCAGGAGCCGAGGTTCGCATCGGGATGGGCATCATCGGCCGAATGCATCGAGGGCGGCAGCACCGTGATGCAGCCCGTGACCTCGCCGAGGCCGAAGTACTGCACGAGCACCGGCCCGAGCTTGTGCAACGCGCGCTTCTGGTCGGCGCGGTACATGGGCGCGCCGGCATAGACCAGGTAGCGCAGCGAGCCGTGGTCGAAGGCATCGACCGACGGGTCCTCCACCAGCATCTTGACGATGGTGGGCACGGTGAAGAGGTTGCTGACTCGGTGCCGCTCGACCAGCGCCCAGATGGCGGGCGGATCGAGCCGGTCCGAGGCCGGCAGCACGGTCGCCGCGCCGCGCGCGACGTTGAGCAGCGCATGGATGCCCGCGCCGTGCGACAGCGGCGCGACGGCGATCGAGCAGTCGCGCTCGGTGGTGCCGGGGATCAGGTCGGCGAGGTGGTTCGTCACCACGAAGGCCAGTTGCCCGTGTGTCAGCACCGCGGCCTTGGGCTTGCCGGTGGTGCCCGAGGTGTAGAAGTACCACAGCGGCGTGTCTGCATCGACCGGTGCAGTGGCACTGGCCGCGCCAGCGTGCGCCGCGAGCAATGCCTCGTAGCCTTGCGTGCCTCGTGGCGTCTCACCGATCGTCACCACATGGCGCAGGTGCGCCGAGGCCGCGCGCACGGCTTCCACATGCGCGCCGAAGCAGTCCTCCGCGAGCATCACCGTGGCACGGCTCGCGCTGCCGAGGTAGGCCACCTCGGGAGGCGTGAGCCGCGCGTTCACCGGCACCCAGACCGCGCCCAGGCGGAACGCGGCCCAGCAGCTCTCGAACAGCGCGATGTTGTTGCGCGACTGCACGAGCAGCTTGTCGCCGGGCTGCATGCCGAGCGCGCGCAGCGCATCGACCAGCGCGTCGACGCGCGCGTCGATCTCGCGCCAGGTCCAGGTCCGGTCCTCGAGGATCAGGCCCGGCCGGTCGGGAAACAGCGCCGCGGTCTGCGACAGCAGCACCGAGAGGTTCGCCGCCTGCGCCGCGCTCACACTGCCTCCAGCACGCTGAGGTAGTTGGCGACCGCCGCGCCGCCCATGTTGAAGACGGCACCGGGCCGGCCCGTGGCCAGCTGCATGTCGCCCGCCTGGCCCGTGAGCTGCATCGCCGCCATCACGTGCTGCGACACGCCGGTCGCGCCGATCGGATGGCCGCGCGACTTGAGGCCGCCCGAGGGATTGACCGGCAGCCGGCCGTCCTTGCGCGTCACGCCGTCGAGGATCGCGCGCGCACCCTGGCCGTGCGGTGCCAGGCCCATGGCCTCGTACTCGAGCAGCTCGGCGATGGTGAAGCAGTCGTGCGTCTCGACGAAGCCGAGGTCGTCCAGCCCGAGCCCGGCCGCTTCGAGCCCGCGGCTCCATGCAAGCGCCGCGCCCTCGAAGCGCGTGGGATCGCGGCGCGACAGCGGCAGGTATTCGTTGACCTGCGTGCGCGAGCGCCAGCGCACGGCCGGCACGCGGGCCGAGGCCGTCGGCGCGGCCGAGATCACCAGCGCCGCGGCGCCGTCGGAGACCAGCGAGCAATCGGAGCGCTTGAGCGGCCCCGCGACCACCGGATTGCGGTCCGACACTTGGCGGCAGAAATCGAAGCCCAGGTCGCGCCGCATGTGGGCGAAGGGGTTGTGCATGCCGTTGGCGTGGTTCTTGGCCGCGATGGCCGCGAGCGCATCGCCCTGGTCGCCGAAGCGCTCGAAATAGCTGCCCGCGATGCGGCCGAACACGCCGGCGAAGCCCGCGGGCGTCTCGCCTTCCTCCTTCACGTAGGAACAGCGCAGCAGCGTCTGCGCGACCACCGGGGCGGGCACCGCATTCATGATCTCGAAGCCCACCACCAGCGCATGGCGCACGCGGCCGCTCTGTACCGCGTCGAGCGCGGCCCAGATCGCGGCCGAGCCAGTGGCACAGGCGTTCTCCATGCGCACGGCCGGCACATGGCGCAACGCCGGCACCGCGAGCGCGACCAGCGAGGCGCTGAAGTCCTGCGGCATGAAGCCGCCGTTGAAGTGGCCGACGAAGACACCGTCGATGTCGGTGGCCTCGAGCCCGGCCGTGTGCAGCGCGGGATCCACCGCGTCGCGGATCAGCTGCTCGCTGTCGACCGCGTCGAGCTTGCCGAAGACCGTGTGGCCCCAGCCGGTGATGAAGGCGTTGTCGTGGTTCATGGCGTGCGGCTCCTTCAGGCGTGCGCGGCTTCGGCGGCGCGTTCGGACGGCAGCCCGCGGCGCAGGGTCGGCAGGCCGACGCCCGCCGCATCGAAGCCGCCATCGACCGCGATCACCTGGCCGTTGATGAAGCTGGCGGCATCGCTGCACAGGAAGCCCACCGTGTTCGCCATCTCCTCCACGCTGCCGTAGCGCCCGAGCGGGATCGCGTCGTAGTAGTCGGAGCGGATCGCCACGCTGTGGACCAGCTTGGCCATCTCGGTCTCGACCGGGCCCGGCGCGATCACGTTCACGCGCACGCCGGCATTGCCGAGCTCCACCGCGTACTGCTTGGTCAGGTGGATCAGCGCCGCCTTGCTGGTGCCGTAGGCCACGCGCAGCGTGCTCGCGCGCAGGCCGGAGATCGAGGCCACGTTCACCACCGCGCCGCCGCCGGCCTGCACCATCAGCGCGCCGAAGGCCTGGGTGCAGAGGAAGGCGCCGTCGAGGTTGGTGCCGAGCACCGCGCGCCAGTCGGCGAAGCTGGTCTCGGCCACGCGCTTGAACACCGCCACGCCCGCGTTGTTGACCAGCGCATCGACGCGGCCGAAGCGCGCGACCACGGCATGCGCGGCCGCGTCGACCTGCGCGGGATCGGACACGTCGCAATTCACGGTCAGCACGCGATCGGGCTGCGCGAGCGTGCGGCCGGTCGCTTCGAGCGTGGCGCGGTCGTTGTCGAGCAGCGCGACCTGGTGGCCGTGCGCGAGGAACCATTGGCCGATCGCGAGGCCGATGCCGCGCGCGCCGCCGGTGACGACGGCGACGCGCCGGGAGGAGGTGGTGTCTGTCATGGGAGTCCTGCAGTTGTCGAAATCAGTTGTCGTCGTCGGCGGGCAGCCACTCTTCGAGCGTGACCTCGAAGGTGACGCACACGGTGTTGGCGCCGGCCACGAAGGGCCCGCCGTAGACCCGGCCCTCGGTGTCGGCGACCACGCCGGTGAGGGCCGAGCGCAGGCTGCCGTCGGGTTGCCGGCGCACTTCGCCGGCCAGGCTCACGACCTCGATGGCCGGGCCGCGGATCACCTGGCAGGCGCCGTCGGGGCGTTCGAGGCAGGCGTCGATCAGGCTGCCGAGCGCGCCGCGCACGAAGGCATGGCGAAAGCCCTGGGCCACGCAGAGCTTCTCGACGCCCTGCATCAGGTCTTCGTTGGGGCCGATGCGTGCGTAGGCCACGCGGCCCATGCGGCCGCGTTCGATCCGGTGGACTTCAGACATGGCCGGCCCTGGCCTCGGGGCGCATCAGCGGCATGCGCGTCTCTTCGTCGTAGGCCACGCGCAGCTCGAAGCTGTCGAGCGCGGTCACGAGCACCGTGACCGGCACGCGGCCGACCACGCTGCGGTCGCAGAGGATGTGGCCGCCGCGCACCGCGCCGTCCGCCTCGCAGAAGGCGCCATGGCAGTGGACCAGCGGCGCGTTCGACGCCGAGCGGCCCAGCGTGGCATTGCCGAAGATCAGCCGCGCGCCGCGCAGCGGCACCGGCGCGCCGTAGGTGGCGAGCACGCGGCCCGAGGGGTCGGGCAGGGCCATGCAGAAGCTCAGGCTCTCGAGGTCGCCGCCGAGCAGCGTCATCGAGGCGCTGTGCACCGCCTCGCGCGCCAGGGCCTCGACCAGGCCCTCGTGCAGGGTGCGGCCCGCGGGCAGCGAAAGCCGAAAGTGCCGACCGTGGTCGGCACGCATGTGGTTGATCCTCACGGGGCCGCTGGGCCCAGGGTGGACCACGGTCCTTGCTCGTGGCAGGGCCGTCGTCGACTGCTTGTTCACTTTGTCTCCTGACTGCGCGGCAAGGGGGTAGGGCCGGCGCATGGCCGCGGAGTCTAGGAGCCCCGATCCATAGCAACAAATCTACAATTCAGATCGATCAATACAGGATTCAGATCGATGGAACTCCGCCACCTGCGTTGCCTGGTCGCTGTTGCCGAGGAACTCCACTTCGGCCGCGCCGCCGAGCGCCTCAATCTCTCGCAACCGCCCGTGAGCCTCGCGATCAAGGAGCTGGAGGAGGAACTCGGCGTCGCGCTGTTCGAGCGCAGCTCGCGCCGCATCGCGATCACGCGCGCGGGCGAGGAGGCCCTGCGCGACGCGCGCGCCGTGCTCGGCGGCATGGAGAGCCTGCGCCGCCATGCGAAGGACGCGGCGGCCGGCCTCAAGGGCTCGATCGCGGTCGGCTTCATCAGCCTGCCGGCCTACACCTTCCTGCCGCAGGTGCTGCGCGACTTCAACGAGAACCATCCCAACGCGAGCATCGCGCTGCGCGAGGGCATCACCGAGCAGATCCTGGCCGACGTGCAGTCGGGCCGGCTCGACATCGGCCTGATCCTGCAGCCGGCCGAGATGCCGCCCACGCTGGACTCGCGGCTGGTGCAGAAGGACACGCTGATCCTCGCGCTGCCCGAGACGCATGCGCTCGCGCGGCCCGGCAGCGTGGCGCTCGAGCGCTTCGCGAGCGAACGCTTCCTGGGCTTCGAGCGCCACATCGGGCCGCAGATGTTCGATGCCATCGTCGCCACCTGCATGCGGCGCGGCTTCAGCCCGCGCATGTTCCCGGCGCGCCAGATGAACACCATCGTGAGCCTGGTCTCGGGCGGCGTGGGCGTCGCGCTGGTGCCGGCCTGCGTGAAGGCGCTGCATCGCGAGGGCGTGGTGTTCCGTCCGCTCAAGGGCGAGAAGACGCATGTCGACACGCTGGTGGTCTGGCGCAAGTCGGACGAGTCGCCGCTGCTCAAGGCCTTTCTCGCGCTGCTGCCGAGGCTGCGCGACTGACGCGCCGACTTTCTCAAAAGAATACGGACAGACGGTCCTATCCCTCGAGCGCCCGGGCAATTATTCTTTTCCGCCAGCAGACATCACCCCCGCGGTGAGCCTGCCCCGGGTGCGGAACAGGGAGGGAACGCACCCGCGCGTCCATGCGCCATTCATGACTCCAAGACGGTTCCTTTCGGGGGGCCGCGTGGACGCGAATTTCCGATGCCCCTTCAAGACGGTGCCGGCCTGGTTCGCCGTAGCGCGAGCCTGTCCGGTGAATTTCATGAATGCAGCACAGGACAACCCACATGAGAGCTGGTCTTCACGCCGCGCCGCGGCCCAAGCGTCTTCGTCTCGCGATCACCGGCCTGATCGTTCTCGCGCAACTCGCGCCCCTCGCGACCGCGCAGGGCACGGCGAACCCCGCCGGTGCACCGCCAGCGCAGCTCGAGCAGGGCCGCATCTGGTCGGTGCGCGTGTCCTATGCGACGCGCGAGGACATCCAGCGCCTGTCGCGCTGGATCGATCACATGCGGGTCGACAAGGTCGGCAAGACCATCGCGACGGAACTCGACTCGCGCGGCGTCGAACGCTTGCGCAGCCTGGGCTATGCGGTCGAGATCGATGCCGAGCGCTCCGAGAAGATCCGCGGCTTCCAGCATGAGCGGCAGCAACTCCTGAAGCAGAGCACGCCCGGAACGCCGCAGGCTTCGCAGAAGACATCGGCACTGGGCAAGCCTGGCGACCCGCTGTTCGACGGCAACGCCGCCTGCTACCGCACCGTCGAGCAGGCCAACCTCGACATCGATGCGCTGGCTGCTCGCTATCCGAAGCTGGTTCGCGTCGCCCCAGTGGGCCAGACCTGGGTGCAGACGCAACTGCTCTCGTTTCGCAACGTGCTGATCAAGTACCTGCCGCAGAGCGTGCTGAGCACGATCGATTTCGATCTGCTGCCCGACAGCGAGGCCAACCCGCTGCGTGCCGTCGTCATCGGCAACCAGGAACGCATCCAGGACAAGACCGTACCGCGCATGGTCACCACCTCGTCGATCCATGCGCGCGAATACACGCCGGCCGAGATCTCCACGCGCTTTGCCGAATGGCTGGTGAAGAACCACGGCACCGATCCCACGGCCACATGGCTGCTCGATCACAACGAGTTCCACTTCATCCTGCATGCGAATCCCGATGGCCGAAAGCTCGCGGAACAGGCCGTGGCGCAGAACCTCGGAAGCGGTTGGCGCAAGAACGTGAACCTGGTGGACGGCTACTGCAGGTCGCCCGATAACGAGGTGCTGGCCCAGTTCATCGGGCCCGTGGATTCCGGCGTCGACCTGAACCGCAACTTTCCGTTCGGCTGGAACAGCACCAAGGGCGAGGGATCGAGTGGCGACGCGTGCGAAGGGGACTTCCGGGGCAAGGCCGCTGCCTCGGAGCCGGAAACGGCCGCGATCGTCCGGTATGTCGCGGGCACGCGCCAGCAGGACGGCAGCTTCGCGGGCGGCCTGCTGCAGGACCGGCGAATCGCCGCGGCCAACGATTTCTCGACCGGCGCGCCCAGCGACTACGAAGGCCTGTACCTCGACATCCACAGCTTCTCGCAACTGGTGCTGTGGCCCTGGGGGATTCGGCGCGACACCTTGGGCGGAGACTCCAAGACCGCGAACGACGACGGCATGGCGGCCTTCGCGCAACGCCTCGCCTGGTACAACGGATATGCCGCCGATCAGATCGTCGGCTACGACACCGACGGCACGACCACCGACACCTTCTATGGCGAGCTCGGCGCGCCTTCGTTCACGATCGAGCTGGGCACCTCCTTCTACGAGCCCTGCGAGGAGTTCGAGAAGAACACCTTCCCGAAGAACGTGGCGTCGCTGCGCTATGCGGCACGCACGCTGAAGGCGCCGTACCAACTGCCACTGGGGCCCGACGCCGCGGACTTGAAGCTCTCCGCTGCCACCGTCAGGCAGGGCGAGTCCGTCACGCTCACGGCCACGATCGACGACGACCGCTATCGCTACGCCGAGGGCGACAGCGAGCGGCCGGTGACCCAACACGCCCCCCAGCCCATCCAGGCCGCCAACGCCTACATCAACACCGTGCCCTGGGACAGCGCGGCCAAGGCGATCCCGCTGAGCGCCACCGCCGACATCGCCTTCGGCGCGGGGCCCAAGGTGACGGTCTCGGGCGTCATCGACACATCGGCCTTCCTGCCGGGCAAGCACCTGCTCTACGTGCAGGGCGTCAACCAGAAGGGCAGGGCCGGTCCGCCCGACGCGGTCTTCCTGGAGGTACTGGCCAAGGAAGCACCGCAGCCCTGCCCGCCGACGCCGTCGGCGAGCTGACCGACCTTGCCTCGTCTTCGACATCGGGAGTCACATCATGCAGATCCAACTCGTGGTCTTCGCGCGGCGCCTGTGCGCGCTGTTCTTCTGCCTTGCGGTTGCCGCCTGCGGCGGCGGCGATGGAGGCGGCGCCAGCTTCATGCCCGTGGGCATCGCCCCCGGCACCGGAACCATCGCGCCGGTCATTCCGCCGGTCACCGAAAGCAACTGCAAGTCCTAGCGTCGTCGCCGTGCATCGCGGCGCCGTTCACCTGCATCCCACGATCGACAAGGAGTGACCATGAGAAGTGATGTTCGTCCGCGCCGCCCCAAGCCGGCCAACCGCGTCTGGTGTGCCCCGCTGCTGTGCCTCGTGCTGTCGGCTTGTGGTGGAGGCGATGGCGCGAGCATCTCTCCACTTGCCATGGCGCCGCCAGCGACGGCCGGGGATGGCGTTGTCGCGCCGATGCCACCGGCAGTTCCCGCCGTCGTGCCGCCCTCGCTCGAAGGCATCGAGTACCTCGACATCGCGGGCCTGAGCGAGAAGATGGCGCAGGGCGCCACCTCGCGCGACATGGCGACCTACTTGCTGGCTCGCATCGATGCGCTCGACAAGAAGGGGCCGGCCGTCAATGCCGTCATCGAGCTCAACCCCGACGCCATGGCCATCGCCGACCAGCTGGACGCGGAGCGTGCCAGCGGCAAGTCGCGCGGGCCGCTGCACGGCATTCCGGTCTTCCTGAAGGACAACATCGACACCGGCGACAGGATGCAGACCGCGGCGGGCTCGCTGGCGCTGGTGGGGGAGCCCGCGCCGCAGGACGCCTTCGTCGCGAAGAAGTTGCGCGAAGCAGGCGCACTGATTCTCGGGAAGACGAATCTCAGCGAGTTGTCGGGCTTTCGTTCCCTCTTCCTCCCCAGCGGATGGAGCGGGCGAGGTGGCCAGACATTGAATGCACATGTGCTGGACGGAGAACCTTGCGGATCGAGTGCGGGATCGGCCGTGGCGGTGGCTGCGGGCTTCGTGCCCATCGCGATCGGCACCGAGACCGATGGATCGATCCTGTGTCCCGCGGCGATGAACGGCATCGTCGGTATTCGCCCTACGCTGGGCTTGGTGAGCAGAACAGGCGTCGTCCCGATCGCGAGCATTCAAGACACCCCGGGCCCGATGGCACGCACGGTGCGCGATGCGGCCCTCCTGCTTTCCGCGATGGCGGCCGCCGATCCGAAGGACACGGCCACGGCCGACGCACAGGCGCACGTGGTGGATTTCACGAAGTTCCTGAGCCCCGACGGCCTGAAGGGCAAACGCATCGGCTATGCGCCCGGCCTGTATGCCACAGCCGACTTCTATCCCGACTTCATGGGCGCACTGGACACCCTGCGCCGCCTCGGCGCCACGGTGGTAACCGTGGAGAGCCCCAACGAATCCGAGGTCGATGAATGGACGCTGCTGACGTATTACTTCGGCAGGGAACTGAATGCATACCTTGCAACCAGAACCGGGCTTCCCGTCAAGAACATCGAGGAACTGCAGGCGTTCAACAAGACCACACCCTTGCGTCCCGATGGAACACCCTACTCGCAATGGTGGATCGACCAGGCCGTCGCTCTGCTTGGACCTCCCACCGTTCCCTATGAGCAACTGGCCCGCGAACAGAAGGCCCGGGTGGCCGGCGAGTTTGATCGCGTGCTGACATCGAATGGCCTCGATGCCCTCGTGAGCCCGGGACGCAGCGGTGCCATGGCCGGCTACCCCGGCATCACGGTTCCGATGGGAATCGACAGCGGCGGCATGCCGGTTGCGATCTTCTTCGTCGGCACGCGCTGGAGCGAGCCCACGCTGCTGTCGATCGCCTACGGCTTCGAGCAGGCCACGAAGGCAAGGCGCAATCCGGAGTTTCGCAAGAATGCCCCTGTGCCATGAGCCTCAACCCGACGGCAGCAGCAGCTCCAGCACGGCCACCACCACACCGCCCAACGCACACAGCCCGCTGCTGACCCGCAGCGCCCTGACATCGCGTGCTTCGCAGCCCTGCCGCCGGGCGGCCCAGGCGGCATAGCCGATCCCCGCCGCGAGCACCAGCCCCATCCAGCCGCCCGCGCCGATCATCGGGCACCTCGCCGATGCGCGGGCGCGAACGACGGCTGCATGCGGTAGTCGAGCCGAACGAGGCCCGGCGTGACCGCTATGCGGCGAAACAGGAAGGGATTCGGTATCGGCTGCGCGCGCAGCGCTCGATGAATGGTCCGCAGGACCCGAAGAAGTTCGGCCATGGCAACACCTCGACAAGGTTGCAGGGCCGTCCCTCAGTGTGCGTCAGCGCCGAAGTCGTCCTCGGCGCGTCTCGATGCCGTGCGCATGGAGCGCGCCGAGGATAGCAGCCGCATCCGCGATGTCGCGCGAATCGGCCTTCATGTCGAACGGTTATGCGGTTCAACGCGCCTCGGCTGCCCACGCGACGGCATCGGCGCCGGCCGGGATGCGCATCGGCGCCGCGGGATCGGTGGCCGCGCGCCACACGGCCTCGGCGACGTCCAGCGCATGGGTGGTCGGGGCGGAAGTGTCCTGGAACTGGGCGAAGACTTTCTGCGCGAGCTCCGCATAGTCCTCGTGATCGAAGCCCGCCATGTTCGGCCGCGCGTTGTCGCCGAAGCGCGTCTCGGGCGAGCGGCCCGGCAGCACCAGCCGCAGCCGCACGCCCAATGGCTCGAGCTCGAGCGCCATCGACTCGGTGAAGGCATTGACCGCCATCTTGCTCGCGCGGTAGGCCGCGATCAGCGGCAGCGCCTTCAGCGTCACGCTCGAGGTGACGTTGACCACCACGCCCGCGCGCCGCTGCCGGAACTGGGGCAGCACCGCCTGCATCAGCGCGAGGGTGCCGAAGGTGTTGGTCTCGAAGAGCTGGCGCACGGTGGCCAGCGGCGTGAGTTCGGCCGGCGAGGCCGCGCCGAAGCCCGCGTTGTTGACGAGCACGTCGATGGGGCCGGCCGCTTCCACGGCATGCGCGATGCTCCGTGGATCGGTGACGTCGAGCGCGAGCACGCGCAGGCGCGGCGATGCGGGCAGCAGCTCGGGGCGCGGGGTGCGCATGGTCGCGACGACCTGCCAGTCGCGGTCGAGGAAGTAGCGCGCGGTTTCGAGGCCGAAGCCCGAGGAACAGCCGGTGATGAGAACGGTCCGGGTCATGGAGATCCTTGAGAAGGGGAGTGATCGATGCCTGACGATAGGTCGCGAGGGCCGGACTTGCTACGATCCCGAGTCCGAGTCTCATCAGGAATCGTCCGAACATGGTGGATCCCCTGGCCGAAGTGGTCATGCTGCTGCGGCCGAGCGCGCGCTTCTCCAAGCGCGTGTTCGGCGTCAGCCCCTGGCGCATCGAGCGCTCCGATGCGGGCGAGCCCTTCTACTGCGTGATCCTCGAGGGCGGCTGCCGCCTCGCGGTCGACCGGGGCGAGGCGATCGAGCTGCAATCGGGCGACTTCGTGCTGGTGCCCGCCGCCCGCCACATCGCGCTCTCCAGCCTCGAGCCGCCACCGCCGGGTGTGCAAACCGCGCCGCCGGTGCCGCTGGGCAACGGCGAATTCAGGGTCGGCGATGCACGGGGTGCGATCGACCTGCGCATGCTCGCGGGCCACTGCAGCTTCGATTCGCCCGATGCCTCGCTGCTGGTGTCGCTGTTGCCGCAGTTCGTGCATGTGCGCGGCGAGGAGCGGCTCTCGATGCTGGTGCAGTTCGTGCGCGAGGAGTCACGCGAGCAGCGGCCGGCGCGCGAGCCCGTGCTGGCGCGGCTGCTGGAACTGCTGCTGATCGAGGCGCTGCGCTCCACCGGCGGAACCAATGCCTCGTCGGGGCTGGCGCGCGGCCTCGCCGAGCCGCGCCTCGCGGCCGCGATCCGCGCGATGCACGAACGCCCGGCGCAGGACTGGACGGTGGCCGAGCTCGCGCACGAGGCCGCGCTCTCGCGCTCGACCTTCTTCGAGCGCTTCGGCCGCACGGTCGGCGTGGCACCGATGGAATACCTGCTGGCCTGGCGCATGGCGCTCGCGAAGGACCTGCTGCGACGCAACGCGGGCAGCGTGGCCGAGATCGCACAACGCGTGGGCTACAACGCCGCGAACACCTTCAGCAGCGCCTTCGCGCGGCACGTCGGGCTGCCGCCGACGCGGTATGCGCGCGAGCACGCGGGCCTCGCGCAGGTGCCGGACGGTGCCTGAGCGCGGCGTTCACGCCGTCTCGGCCGGCACGTAGACCACGCCCTCCATCAAGCGTCGCGCCGTGCGCTGAAGACCCAGCGCCGTGAACCGCGGCAGCGCCGCACCGGGCTGCGCGACGACCTTGACCGCCATCACGCCCAGCGGATGACCGATGCGCAGCACCTCGCCGCGCAGCCGGTCGCCCGCGGCCGCATGGACCCGCGTGCCCGGAATGCGCGAGGCCGCCGCGGTGCAGATCGACCCCGTGCCCGCCATGCTGTCGTGGCACTTGCCGAGGAACACGAGGCGCGCGCGCAGGTCGCTGTCCTCGCGCCCGGCCGGCGCCACGATCACGGCCAGCGGCAGGCCCGGCAGATGCACGTCCCGCCAATGCGCGTAGAGCCCGATGCGTTCGCCGGCCCTGGCCTGGATCTCTCCGATGGTTTCGATCAGCGCGCGGTCGCCGCCGATCGCGGGCGGCATCTCGTCGCCGTTCAGGCCCAGCGACTCGGCCGCGATGAAGACACAGGGCGTGGCCGCATCGACGATCGAGACCCGCACCTCGCGTCCGTCCTCCAGCGCGATCGCATCGACTGGCTGGCCCGTCGGCAACAGGCGGCCCGTCTTGGCACCGAGCGTGTCGGTGTAGTCCATGAGGATCTCGGCCCCGGTGCCCGGCACGCCCGCGATGGCGCAGTCGCCCGTCACGCGGGCCTTGCCGTCGCGCACCTGCACGCGCGCGACCAGCACGGTGCCCGTGTTCGTGTTGTGGATGCGCACCACGGTCAGCGGCTCGACCGCTTCGACCAGCCCCTCGTCGACCGCGAACGGCCCCACGGCGGAGGAGATGTTGCCGCAGTTGGCGTCGTAGCCGATCAGGTCGCGCTCCACGTCGCATTGCGCGAAGGTGTAGTCGACATCGGCATCGGGCCGCGTCGACGGACCGATCAGCGCCACCTTGGACGTGACCAGCCGCGAGCCGCCCATGCCGTCGATCTGCAGCGGGTCGGGCGTGCCCATGGCGCGCTTGAGGAAGGCGTCGCGCGCCGGGCCCGGCGGCGGCACGTGGCGCAGGTGGAAGAACAGCGCCTTGCTGGTGCCGCCGCGCATCAGCACGCAGGGCACGCCATGCTGTTCGCCGAAGGTGCTGGAGTCGTCATGCGCCATGGCTCACTCCGGCGTGACGCCCGCGGCACGCGCGGCCTCGCCCCACTTGCGGTTCTCGGCGACCAGGAAGGCCTTGAGCTGCTCGGGCGACCCGCCCTCGAGCTCGCTGCCCGAGGTCTCGGCCGAACGGATCACGTCGGGGCGGCGCTGCGCCTGGAGCAGCGCCTTGTTGAGCTTCTCGACCACGGCGGGCGGCGTGGCGGCCGGGGCCAGCACGGCGGTCCACGACGCGACCTCGAAGCCCGGATAGCCCTGCTCGGCGATGGTGGGAACCTGCGGCAGTTCCTTGTAGCGGCCCTTGCTCGACACGCCGAGCACCTTGAGCTTGCCCTGGCGCACCTGCGGCAGCACCAGCCCGCCCGCGTCCATCATCACGTCGATCTGGCTGCCGATGAGGTCGGTGAGCGCGGCCGACGAGCCCTTGTAGGGCACGTGCACGATGTCGGCGCCGGCCGCCTTCTTGAGCATCTCCATCGCGAGGTTGGCCGTGATGCCGCGCCCGCCCGAACCGTAGTTGAGCTTGCCCGGATGGGCCTTGGCATAGGCCACGAGGTCGGCCAGCGTGTGGAAGGGCGAGGCCGCCGGCACCACCACGTAGAGCCGGCCCACGCCGTTGAGCATGACGGGAGCGAAGTCCTTGACCGGGTCGTAGCCGGGCTTGGCGTAGATCGAGGGATTGATCGCCAGCTGGCCCGAGGTGCCCAGCAGCAGCGTGTAGCCGTCGGGTGCCGCGTTGCGCACGTCCTGCGCGCCGAGGATGCCGTTGGCGCCAGCCTTGTTGTCGACGAACACCGGCTTGCCGAGGATCTCGGTGAGCGCGATCGACAGGGCGCGCGCGCCGGTGTCCACGGTCTGCCCGGGCGGATAGCCGACGACGATGCGGATCGGGCGCGAGGGATAGCCGTCGCCTTGCGCCCATGCGAACGAGGGCACGAGCGACGCGGTGGTGGCCGCGGCCGCGCACTGCCCGAGGAAGCGGCGGCGAGAGGGGTTCGAATGCATGAAGTCTCCTTGGAATGTGTTCGGGGAACTGGGATGGCTCAGGCCGGGTCCAGCACCGATCGCGGCACCCAGGCCGTGCCGTCCATCAGGCGGCGTGCCGTGCGCGCGAAGCCCAGCGCCTCGAAGGCCAATGGCCGCGAAGCCTCGCAGCGCCCCTGCACGTCGACACGCATCGCGCCGAGCGGATGGCCGATGTGCAGGCTGTCGGGCACGACGCGTGCGTCGATGCCGCGTGCCGCCGCATGCACCACCGAGCCCTCGACGCTCGCGCAGGCTGCGGTACAGATCGCGCCCGTGCCCGCCATGCTTTCGTGGCAGCGGCCGTAGAACACCAGCCGCGCGCACAGGTCGACCTGCGCGGCCGTCACGGCGCGGCCCTGCGCATCGGCATAGGCGGTCGGAGGCGCGACGATCACGACCAGCGGCAGCGCGGGCGACACGCTGTCGGCCTCGTGCCAGTCGGCGCACAGGCCGAGCAGGGCGGCCGCGCGCGCACGCAGCGCCTTCAAGGTCGACAGCAGCGCGGCATCGGCATCGATCGCGTTCGGCAGCTCGGTGCCCGCGAGACCCAGGGAATCGGCCGCGACGAAGACGCAGGGATTGCCGACGTCGCAGAGGCTGACCTCGAAGCGGCGCCCATCGTCGAGCGCGATCTCGTCGCGTGCATGGCCCGTGGGCATGCCGCGGCCGGTCTTGGCGCCGATGGTGGCGCGGTAGTCCATGAAGATCCGCGCGCCGGTGCCGGGCACGCCGGGAATCGCGAAGTCGCCGCGCACGCGCGCATGGCCGTCGGCCACGGGCACGTGCGCCACCAGCAGCTTGCCGGTGTTCGTGTTGTGGATGCGCACGCGCGCCACGGGCCCTTCGGCCGGCACCAGTCCCGCGTCGATCGCGAACGGCCCCACGCCCGCCGAGATGTTGCCGCAGTTGCTCGTGAAGACCACGCGGCCTTCGCCCGGCGGCACGATGCCGTAGGTGTAGTCCACGTCGGCCTCCGGATGCGTGGGCGGCCCGACGATCGCGAGCTTGGCCGTGACCAGCCGCGAGCCGCCGAGGCCGTCGATCTGCAGCAGGTCGTGCGCGCCGAGCAGCGCCATCAGCAGGCGGTCGCGCCGCGTGCCCGGGGGCGGCAGGTCGGCGGCGTTGAAATAGAGGCCCTTGCTGGTGCCGCCGCGCAGCACGGTGCAGGGCACGCCGACCTGTTCGCCCATGACTTGCATCGCCTCAGTCCTCGAGCGGGAAGCGCTTGACCAGCGCAGCGAGGCGCGCATCGTCCTCGCGGATCATGGTCTCGAAGGCGGCAGGGCTGGTGAAGGCCGGCTCCGCCCCCGCGACCGCCAGGGCCTCGCGCACATGGGCGTCCTTGCCGGCTTCGCGCGTGGCATCGGCGATGGCGCGTGCGATCGCGGCCGGCGTTCCCTTGGGCGCGAACACGCCGTACCAGGTCACCGAATAGGAGTCGGGCCAGCCGGCCTCGAGGCTGGTCGGCACCTCGGGCAGCGCCTGCGCGCGCCGTTCGCCGTTGGTCACGAGGATGCGCACGCGCCCGGCCTTGTGCAGCGGCATCGCGGCCGTGATGCCGGTGAAGGCCATCGTGAGGTTGCCCGAGACCAGGTCGCCCACGATCGGCGAGGTGCCCTTGTAGTTGACGACCGCGAGGTCGCGCAGCTGGTAGTCGGCCGCGAACTTCTGCGCCCGCACCTTGGAGCTGTTCTCGCCGCTGCCCGCGTTGCACGGCTTGGTGCGGCAATGGGCGATGAGCTCGGGCAGGGTCTTGAAGGGCAGGGTGGCGGTCATCACCAGCGCGGTCGGCGAGGTGGCCACCGCGGTCACGGGCGTGAGCCGGGTCACGGGATCGATCGCCTTGAGGCTGCGCTGGTACTTCATCAGCAGCAGCGAGGGCACCTGGAACAGCAGCGTGTAGCCGTCGGGCGCGGCCTCGATCACGCGCCGGGTGCCGATCAGGCCGTCGGCGCCGCCGAGGTTCTCGACCAGCACCGGCTGCTTCCACAGCACCGACAGCCGGCTCGCGACGGCGCGCGCGGTGGCGTCGGTGCCGCCGCCGGGGTTGTAGGGCACGATCAGCGTGACCGGGCGTTGCGGCGCCCAGGCGGTCTGGGCCTGGGTCGTGGCGGCGCCGAGGCCGCAGGCCGCGCAGAGCGCGGGCAGCCAGCGGCGCGCCAGCGAGCGAAGGGATGTGTCGAACATGGAAGGCGGTCTCCGGTGATCAGGATTGCGGCACGGCAGCCGCCGGCCAGGCCCAGGGGCGGGCCGCGCGGTCGCGCGCCTGCCAGGCATCGACGGCGCCGCGCAGCTTCAGCGTGCGGCCGATGTCGTCCAGCCCTTCGAGCAGGGCTTCGCGGCGCAGCGGATCGACCTCGAAGGGCAGCTCGCCGCCATCGGGCAGCGCGATGCGCTGCGTGCGCAGGTCGACCTGCCACGGGCCGTCGGCGCTGCAGGCCGCATGGGCACGTGCGAGTTCGGCCGGCGCGAGGCGGATCGGCAGCACGCCGTTCTGGAAGCAGTTGGCGTGGAAGATGTCGCCGAAGCTCTCGGCGATCACGCAGCGGATGCCGCGCGCCAGCAGCGCCCACACGGCGCCCTCGCGCGACGATCCGCAGCCGAAGTTGCGGCCGGCCACCAGGATCGGTGCCTCGCGCCAGCGCGGCTGGTTGAGCACGAAGTCCGGGTCTTCGCTGCCGTCGGCGCGAAAGCGCAGTGCCTCGAAGGCCCACGGGCCGAGCTCGCCGCGCGCGAGGCTGGTGAGGCGCTCGATGCGCACGATCAGGTCGGTGTCGACGTTGTCGATGGCCAGCGGCGCCGCGGCGCCGCGCAGGAGGGTGAAGGGCTGCATGCTCAGAGGCTCCGTGGATCGGCGATGGCGCCGGACAGCGCGGCCGCGACGGCGCTGGCCGGGCTGGCGAGGTGGGTGCGCGCGCCCGGGCCCTGGCGGCCGACGAAGTTGCGGTTCGAGGTCGAGACCACGCGCTCGCCCGGCGCCGCCTGCTCGCCGTTCGCGGCCACGCACATGCTGCAGCCCGGCTCGCGCCATTCGAAGCCGGCCTCGCGGAACAGCCGGTCCAGGCCTTCGCGCTCGGCCGCGCGCTTGACGTTCTCCGAGCCCGGCACCACCCAGGCCCGCACATGCGAGGCCACGCGCCGGCCGCGCAGCAGGGCCGCGGCCTCGCGCAGGTCCGAGAGCCGGGAGTTGGTGCACGAGCCGATGAACACGCGGTCCACGCGCTGGCCCTGTAGCGGCGCGCCGGCCGCGAGCCCCATGTAGTCGAGCGCGCCCTGCCAGGCCTGGCGCTGCGAGGCGTCGGCAGCATCGGCGGGATCGGGAATGCGCGCGTCGATCGCGATCGCATGCTCCGGGCTCGTGCCCCAGGTCAG
Organism: Variovorax sp. PDC80; assembly: GCF_900115375.1. NCBI lineage: Bacteria > Pseudomonadati > Pseudomonadota > Betaproteobacteria > Burkholderiales > Comamonadaceae > Variovorax > Variovorax sp. PDC80. The sequence goes on from NZ_FOWG01000006.1 coordinate 446,715, forward strand.
CGTGGGCGCCACGGCGCTCGCGTCGATCCGCGCCTCGCGTGCATAGACCGCGCCGGGATCGCTCGGAAGGCCGCGCCAGTACGCAGTCGCTTCGGCGAACCGGTCCTCGGGCGGCGCGAAGTCGCGGCCGCGCAGATAGGCCTCGGTCTTCGCGTCGGGCGCCATCATGCCGATGCGCGCGCCCAGCTCGATCGAGAGATTGCACAGCGTCATGCGCTGCTCGATCTCCATCGCGCGCACGGCCTCGCCGGCGTACTCGACCGCGAAGCCCGTGCCCGCGCTGGCACCGAGCCGCGCGATCATCGCGAGCGCGAGGTCCTTGGCGCCCACGCCCGCACCCGGCAGGCCGTCGAAGTGCACGCGCAGCGTGCGCGGGCGGCGCAGCACCAGCGTCTGGCTCGCGAGCGCATGCGTGACCTCGGACGAACCCACACCGAAGGCGATCGCCCCGAGGGCACCGTTGGTGCAGGTGTGGCTGTCGCCGCAGATCAGTGTCATGCCGGGCTGCACGATGCCGAGTTCCGGCCCCATCACATGCACGATGCCCTGGCCGGGCTGCCCCAGGTCGAACAGGCGGATGCCCGCGCCGCGCGTCAGCAGCTTGAGTCCCTGGTACAGATGCACGCCGCCCGCGAAGCTCTGGCCGGTGCGACCCGGCGCGCTCGAGACGGCATGGTCGGGCGTGGCGAAGGCCAGCTCGGGGTTGCGCACCGGTAGACCGCGCTCGGCCAGCTCGCGCAGGCCGGCGGTGCCCGAGAGGTCGTGCAGCAGGTGGCGGTCGATGTGCAGCAGGTCCCAGCCGTCGGGCAGGGGCTGGACCACGTGCGCGTCCCAGACCTTGTCGAACAGCGTGCGCGGCGCGGCGGTGGAGGAGGTCGTCATGGCGGTCATTCCGCCGCCTGGAAGCGCGTGCGCAGCGCATCCCACTCCGCGGCGCCCAGGCGCCGGAAGCGCTCGGCCACGCCCGGCGCATGGGCCGAACTCGGCGGCTGGCCCGTGCTGCGCAGGGCCGACAGCGCCTGTTCGCAGGCCGAGGCCGCGGCGCCGATCAGCAGGCTCGGCAGGATCGCGAGGCGATAGCCCATCTCCTGCGCCGTCGCCAGGTCCAGGTCGGGCGTCTTGCCGCCGCGCACGATGTTGAGCAGGCACGGTCCCTCGACGCGCCGCGGGATCGAGGCCAGTTCCTCCATCGACTGCGCGGCCTCGACGAACACCATGTCGGCACCGGCGGCCAGCGCCTCGCGTGCGCGCTCGACCGCCTCGTCGAGCCCGAGCATCGCGCGCGCATCGGTGCGCGCGATCACCAGGAAGGCCGGGTCGCGCCGGGCCGCGAGGGCAGCGCGGATCTTGGCGACGAACTGGTCGCGCGGAATCACCTCCTTGCCGTCGAGGTGGCCGCAGCGCTTGGGCGCGACCTGGTCCTCGATGTGCAGCCCGGCCACGCCGCGCATCTCGTACTCGCGCACAGTGCGCGTCACGTTGAGCTCGTTGCCGTAGCCGGTGTCGGCATCTGCGATGACCGGCACCCCGACCGAGCGCGCCAGCACGCCCGCCGCCTCGGCCATCTCGTTCATCGACAGCAGGCCGTAGTCGGGAAAGCCGCGCGCCGCCGAGGCGCCGGCGCCGGTCATGTAGACGCAGGCGAAGCCGGCCGCCTCGACCATCTTCGCGGTCATGCCGTCATAGGCGCCGGGGGCGACGACGAGTTCGGGGCGGGAAAGCAGCTGGCGCAGGTCGTGGGCGGTGGTCATGGAGCGAGGCGTCGAAGTGATTTAGTGATGACATCATAATGCTATAACCTTTCAACGTTGTTAGGGTATGCCTGAATGGGCGGGCACAATCGGCGCGAACGCGCGGGCGGCCCGCGCCGCCGAAGCACTGCTCTCCATGGACACACCGAACCCTTCCCAACTGCGCCGCGAACCCGGCACCGCGCTGCACCGGCAGCTCTTCATGGTGCTGCGCGACCAGATCGCCCAGGGCGCCTATGGCGTGGGCGAGCTGATTCCGGCCGAGGACGCGCTGTGCGCCCAGTTCGACGTCTCGCGCATCACCGTGCGGCGCGCGGTGTCGGACCTGGAACACCTGGGCCTGGTCGAGAAGCGGCCGGGCCGCGGCACCTTCGTGCGCGCCGTGCCGCGCGCGCAGCGGCCGCAGCCTTCGTTCGGCCTGATCGAGTCGCTGGGCCGGCAGGCACGCGAGACCGAGGTGACCGTGCTCAAGGTCGAGACGGCCCTCGCGCCGCCGACGGTGGCGCAGCAGCTGCAGCTGGAGGCGGGCGCCGTCGCCGTTCACGCGGTGCGCCTGCGCTCGGCGCATGGCACGCCGATGATGGTCACCGATGCCTGGGTGCCGCAGGAAGTCGGCCGGCACGTGACCGCCTCCGAGTTGCAGAAGCGCGCGCTGTTCGAGATCCTGATGGCCGAGGGCATCAAGTTCGGCCGCGTGATCCAGGAGGTGACCGCCGTCGCGGCCGACCCCGTGCTCGCCGGCCTTCTGCGCGTGGACCTCGGCGCGCCGCTGGTGCGGCTGGTGCGCCTGCTGCACGACCGGCGCAAGCGGCCGGTGCAGTACATCACCATCCATTTCACGGGCGAGCGCAGCCGCGTGCTGATGGAGGTGCCGGCCGAGGCGGTGAACACGATGGGGGCGGGGCAGATCGTGCATGACCTGGAGTTGCCTGAGGGCTGAGCCCATGTTCGAACCCTACCTGCAGCGCTGGGACCTGGTCCCCGACGGCGAACCCTTCTCCTCGTTGAGCGGCCATCTGCTGCCGGTCCGCGCGCGCGGCCTGCCGGCCATGCTCAAGCTCTCGCACCAGCCCGAGGAGATGGCCGGTGCGGCGCTGATGGCCTGGTGGGACGGGCAGGGCGCGGCGGCCGTGCTGGCGCAGGCCGGCGAAGCGCTGCTGATGGCGCGCGCCGAGGGCACGGCGTCGCTGGCGCGGATGGCCAGGGGCGGGCAGGACGACGAGGCGACGCGCATCCTCTGCGAGGTCGCCACGCGCCTGCATGCCCCGCGCGACAAGCCGCTGCCGCCGCTGGTCCCGCTGACGCGCTGGTTCGCCTCGCTGTGCGCGGAGGACGCCGGCCACGCGGGCGTGCTCGGTGCATCGGCGCGCACCGCGCGGGCGTTGCTGGCCGCGCCGCGCGAGGCCAGCGTGCTGCATGGCGACATCCACCATGGCAACGTGCTCGACTTCGGCGCCGACGGCTGGCTCGCGATCGATCCCAAGGGGCTGGTCGGCGAGCGCGGCTTCGATGTCGCGAACATCTTCTGCAACCCCGACGACGCGACCGCGCTCGCGCCGGGCCGTTTCGAGCGGCGCCTGGCCATCGTGGCCAAGGCCGCGGACATCGACCGCGAGCGCCTACTGCAATGGGTGCTCGCCTGGGCCGGCCTGTCGTCGGCCTGGATGATCGAGGACGGCGACGAACCCGGCGGCACGCTCGAGGTCGCCAGGCAAGCGGCCGCGGCGCTCGGCATCGCGCATTGACGCGCCGTCGACCAGGGCCGCCGAAGACGGCGGCGCCCGCTACCCGGCCTCGAGATCCAGGTCGAAATTCAACTCGACCTTGAGCCCGAGCGGATCGCTGAGGAAGACCTGGTGCAGCGAGGTCCCGGTCAGCGGCGTTTCGCTGAAGGGCACCTTCGCCGCGCGCAGCGCCTGCCGCGTGGCTTCGAGGCCGCGCGCCTTCAGGGCCACGTGATCGAAGGGGCCGCACTCCCGCGGCGGCGACACCGTCCGCAGCGCGTTGAGATGCACGATCGCGTGCCCGTCGGCATACAGCCAGTAGCCCGGATGACGCAGCGCGGGACGATGCCCCTCCTTCAGCCCCAGCGTGCCCACGTAGAAGTCGAGCAGCGCGGGCAGGTCCTCGACCGCGCAGCCGACCGTGAAGTGATGGATGGCGCTGACTTCCATGCTCATGCGGCGCTCCAGCGCGCCGCCGCGCTTCGGCACAGGATGGCGTTCATCACCTCCCGCAGCGCGGCCTTCGGGTCGTCGGCGCCCGATGGCGAGCGCCAGGCCACATGGCCGTCGGGCCGCACGAGGACCGCGCCGTCTTCGCGCAGGCCATAGGCCGCGAGCCAGTCGCCACCGTCCTCCTCGCGAATCTCGTCGCCGATCACGGCGTTGGCGACGCGAGGCCCTTCGAGCCGATCCGCGGCGGCCCGCCAGGCCGAGCCCGCGGGCGCGGTGAGCAGCACGAAGCCGCGGCCCAGCAGGTCGGTGGTCGAGAGCTTTTGCGAACCCTTGCGCAGCGCGACATGGGGCGCGCGGCAGCCGGGCGCGGCGCTCGGCACATAGGCCTCGATCGCGTCCGCGACCGGCGCGGGCTCTTCCTGCGACACGACCGCGCGCGATGCGTAGCGCGCGCCGAACACCAGGCCGATCTCGTTGAGGAACTCCTTGCGCGGCAGCACGGCCTCGGTCTGCCGCGCCGTGCGCCCCATCGACAGCGCGTTCAGCAGGCTGGTGTGGGTGACGGCCTCGCCGACCGGGCGGCGCTCGGCATCGTAGCTGTCGAGCAGCGCGTCGCCGGCCTCGCCGCGCAGCACGGCGGCCAGCTTCCATGCGAGGTTCTGCGCATCCTGCACGCCGGTGTTGAGGCCGAAGCCGCCGGTCGGCGGCATCTCGTGCGCGGCATCGCCGGCCAGGAACACCGGCCCCGCGCGGTAGCGCTCGGCCACCATCGCCGAGGCCTTCCAGGCGCTGACGCCGAGGACCTCGACGGCGAGGTCGGCTACACCCACCGCGCGGCGCACGATCTCGGTGCTGAACGCGGGCGTGAACTGCTCGGGCGTGAAGCCGTAGTGCGACAGCGAGGTGACCAGGAAGCCCCAGCGGTCGCTGCCGTTGATCGTCAGGAAGGTGCCGCGCAATTCCGGCTGCTCGATCAGATACAGCGCCGCCGGGCGCTCCGCGATCCACGGTGTCAGGTCGGCACGCAGGTGGATGTTGATGCTGTCGTAGACATCGGCTTCGCCGCGCCGGCCGATCCCGAGCTGCTGCCGGATGCGGCTCTGCGAGCCGTCGGCGGCGATCAGGTAGCGCGCGCGCACCTGTTCGCCGCGGCCCTCGGCATCCTCGATGGTGGCGGTCACGCCGTCGGCGTCGCAATTCAGTTCGCGCAACGCGGTGCCGAAGCGAAGCCTGCCGGCGCCTGCCGTCTCGGCCCGCTGGCGCAGCACCGGCTCGAGGATGTCCTGCGAGCAGCCGCAGTTGCCGGCGATCGACAAGGCCTGGTTGGCCGCCGATCCGCGCCCGGGATGCAGCCGCTTGATCTCGCGGCCGGCCAGGCTTTCGGACCAGAGGATGGTGCCGCCGAAGCGATCGGGCATGGCGACGGCGCGGATCGCGTCCTCCAGATCGATCTGGCGGTACATCTCCATGGTGCGGGCATTGAGGGCCCGCGCCTTGGGAAGGATCGCGGTGCCCGGATGGCGCTCGACCAGCAGCGACTCGATGCCGAACAGCGACAGATACAGGGATGCGGTGAGGCCCACGGGACCACCACCGACGACGAGGACCGGTACATCAATCATCGAACGAAGACTCCATGCGCCCAGCGACGCGGAACAGGGGAACGGAAAAGGAAACGGGGTTCACGCCAGGAACTCGCGCAGATGCAATGCGAGCGCCTCGGGTGCCTGGGCCGTGCCCAGGTGGCCCACGCCGGGCAGCAGCACCGAGCGCGTGTCGCGGATGTGCTGCGCCAGCGAGAACGTGAGCGCTGCCGGCACCACGTGATCGAGCTCGCCCGCGACGAGCAGCGTGGGCCGATCGATGTCCGACAGTGCGAGTGCGGGCCTATCGCCGACCACGGCGGCCCGGCGATCGGACCGCGCGGAGCGCGCCGGTGCCGCGGCGAAATGCGCCCTGAAGGCTGGATGCTCGGCCAGGAAGGGCGCGGGAAAGAACAGCGCCGCGAGCTGCCCGGCGCTCGCGGGCAATTGCGCGCGCAGCACGGCGATTTCGCGCGCCACCTCGGCGTTGGCCTGCGCGAGCGAGACGGGCAGGGGCCAGGTGCTGGCCAGCACGAGCCGGCGCACGGCCTTTGCATGGCGCACCGCGAAGGCCTGCGCGACCCGGCCGCCGAACGAGGTGCCGAACACGAAGGCGCTCGCGTGCCCGAGGGCCTCGAGCAGTCGCATCGCATCGTCGGCGAGATCGATCAGCGTCGGTGCCCGCTCGGGGCCGACCGTGTCGCCGCAGTCGCGCTGGTCGTAACTGATCACGGTGTAGCGGTCGCTCAGCGCCGGCAGGATGCGCGCGAACTGCCGGCGGCTGCCTTCGGCGCCATGCAGCATCAGCAGCGGCGGTCCTTCCCCCGCCACCTCGAAGGCGGTGCGGACGTCGCCGAGGTCGATGAATTCGGGCATGGCTGCTCCTAGCCGATCTGGATGTCGAGCGGCGGCAGCAACCGGCGGTAGCGCCCGATCTCGGCCGTGACGTAGGCCCTGAACGGCTCGGGCGGCATCAGGTCGGGCTCGTCGCCGTTGTCGCGCATGTAGGCGATCAGCGCGGGCGTGCGTGCCGCCTTGACGACGGTGTCGTGCAGCGCATGCACCGCGTCGGGCGCCATCTTTCCGGGACCGAAGAGGCCCGACCAGGCCGGGATGTCCTCGACCGTGAAGCCCTGCTCGGCGAAGGTCGCGACCTCGGGCAGCAGCGCCGAGCGCCGGCCGCCCGAGATCCCCAGCGCGCGCAGGCGGCCCGCGCGGATCTGCGAGCCCGCGGTCGACGGCGCGAGGAAGGCGCAGTCGACCGTGCCCGCCAGCAGGTCGTTGGTCGGCGAGCCCTTGAACGGCACGTGCAGCAGGTCCACGCCCACGCCCTTGCCGAAGAACACGCCCATCACGTGCGTGGTGTTGCCCACGCCCGAGGAGCCGAAGCTCAGCTGGCCCGGCCTGGCCTTGGCGGCCGCCACGAATTCCGCGAGCGAGCGGTATGGCGACTTCTCGCCGACCAGCAGCGCGAAGCCCGAGGACAGCGCCAGCCGCGTGATGGGCAGCAGGTCCGCGACCGGGTCGAAGGGCAGCTTCTTGATCAGCACCGCGCTGGTGGTGTAGCCGCCCGTGGTGTAGAGCACGGTGTTGCCGTCGGGGCGCGAACGCGCCACGTCGACCGAGCCGAGCACCGTGCCCGCGCCGGGCTTGTTGTCGACGATGACGGTGCGCCCGCTGCTCTTGACGATCGCGTCGCCCAGCACGCGTGCCGTCACGTCCGTGCCGCTGCCCGCCGAGAAGGGAACCACGATGCGAAGCGGCTCTTGCGCCCGCACCAGCGCCGGCGCGAAGGTGGCGGCCGCGGCCGCCCCGAGGAATGTTCTTCGATCACATGCCATCTGCTTGTCTCCGTTCTTGTGAAGTCCGGCGCGCCACCCGGTGGGCGGTGGCGGCAGCGGACGGCGCAAGATTAGGGACGCGCGCGGCGCAGGTCCAAGTGAATTTTCTGACCGCCCCCATAACGAAGCGGCATGGCCCGGCGCGGCCTGCTCAGGACAGCTGCGCGTTCGGCCAGTGGCCTTCGCGCACGTGCCGCTCGATCACCGTGCGCAGCACGCCCATCACGCCTTCGGTGGCGCGCGACGCGGGACGGTCCGAGGCGCGCGCGAGCACGCGGTGCAGGAACAGGCCGTCGATGGGCACGGCGCGCAGCCGCGACGCCGCCAGGTCTTCCTGGACCGCCGCCGCGAAATGGGCCGTGAGCCCGACGCCGTCGAGCACGAGCCGGCGCGCCACCTCGGCGGTCTCGACCTCGACCACGCGATGCAGCTCGAGCTTGGCGCGCGCGGCGGCCGCCTCGAGCTCGAGCCGCACGCCCGACTTCACGAGCCCGGTCATGATCAGCGGCACGCCGGCCAGGTCGCGCATCCGGATCTTCGGCTTGCGCAGCCGGGGGTCGTCGGGCAGGCCGATCAGGCAGATCTGTTCCTTCAGCAGCGGCAGGGTGCTCAGGTTCGATCGCTCGATGGGCTCGATCAGCAGCGCGATGTCGACCTCGCCCTGCGCCAGCATGGTCTGCAGCGACGGCGCGAAGCCCTCGATGAAGCGCAGCCTGACTTCGGGCAGGTACTGGAGCACCGCCTTGGTCAGCAGCACCGTGAGCTGCTGCGCGAGACCGGGCGAGAGCCCGATGGCGACCGGCCCGCGAGGCTCCCGCTGCCGGGCCAGCAGGTCGGACTTGATCTGGTCGACGTAGCGCAGCAGGAACAGCGCCCGCTCGAGCAGCAGCCGCGCTTCGTCGGTCGGCGCCGCGCCGCGCGCGTGGCGCTCGAACAGCTGGACGCCCAGTTCCTCCTCGAGCAGACGGATCTGCCGGCTCAGCGCCGGCTGCGTCACGTGCAGGATGCCCGCCGCCTTGCCGTAATGCTGCTGGGTCGCGAGCGCGACGAAATAGCGGAGTTGCCTGAGGTCCATCGCGCTATCGTAGCCAGCGGGGGGCGTCCTCTCACGAGCGCGCGGCGGTGCTGGCGCTGTCGAGCGCGCCGCACGGCTGGGCGGCGAAGCGCCGAGCCCGCGGCCTCGAAGCGGACTCAATCGAACGCGACCACCTGCCGGTAGTGCAGCACCGGTCCGCCATTGCGCCGCGCGCCCAGCACGATCTCGAGGCCGGAAGCCGGCGAACGTGCCTGCACCGCCGCGGGCAGCGCTCGCCAACCCTGCTCGGGCTCCCAGGCCCGCAGCTCGAACGAGACCAGCCCCTGGAGCACCGCGACGCGGTCCGCGGCCTCGGGCACGGGAAGCGGGTACGCCGCGACGGCCGCGCCCACGGCGCGGTACAGCGTTCCCGCTTGAAGCCACCACTGCACACGCTGCCAGCGTCCGGGAGCCGCCGGAGCCGCGCGCACGAACTCGATCAGCAGCGATCCCGGGTCCGGGCGGCGCGCCTCCATGCCCGGCGGCAGCAGCCGGACCGCCGCCTGCTGCCTGCCGCCCCCCGTCGACGGGGCGCCGTCCTGTGCCTGCGCCTCCATGCCGGAAGCCGGCAGCTCGATCGTGGTGCGCCACGCGAGGTCGCGCTGGAGCTGCTGCAGCGTGCGCATCAGCTGCGCGGTGTCCTCGCTGCGCTCCTGCAGCTGCACGTTGGCGCGGCTCATGCTGTCGAGGCCGCGCCAGGCGATCAGGCTCAGCACCGCCATGATCACGATCGCGATCATGACTTCGATCAGGGTGAAGCCCGAGACGGCATCCCGCGGTGCGGGGTGCTTGCTTCTTTTCATCGCCGCCGCTCCGGCAGGCTGGACTGCAGGCTGGCCAGCCGTCGATCGCTGTCGATGCCGGGATAGACCTCGACCGAGACGGCGCGCGTGCCATCGCCGAGCGGCGGCCCGATCCGCACGCGGCAGACGAAAGGCTTGCCGGCCTGCGGGCATGCCACCTGCCGCAGCCCGGCCGAAGGAAGCGAGCTGATCTGCAGCTCGGCCAGGCTGTTCTGCGCCGAGAGCATCGCGAGCGATCGCCGCTCGACCTCGCCGAGGTTGGTGGCGGTCTGGCTCGTGAGCCGCACGAAGGCCGCGAGCGCGATGCTGATGATGGCGAGCGCGATCAGCACCTCGATCAGCGTGAAGCCGGGTTCATCGCGACGCATGGCCACGCCTCATTGCACCCGGAACGCGCCCGTTGCGTCGCGGACGATGGTCGCCGTATAGGCACCGCTGCGCAGCTTGAGCAAGAGCGGGGCGCCGACCCATTCGGAGGTCAGCAGCAACGGCGATGCGGGCGTGACCTCGACCGTGCCCGCGCGCCATCTGCGAGGACGCAGTGCTTCGTCGCGCGCGAAGCGATCGAGCTCGCCAGCGGTCGAGACCATGGGAACGACGCTGCCGGGCGCGTTCGTCCAGGTGCCGCGCACGAACTGATAGCCGTCGCCGCGCGCCTCCCAGGCCACCACCCGTCCGTCGGCGCGCACCTCGTGCTGCGCCGTGCTCAGGCGCAACGCGAGTTCGCGCGCGTCGATCTTCAGCGGTTCGGCCGGATCGGGCGCCGCACTGAGCGAAATCGCGGCCGTCGCGATGCCGATGATGACCATCACGATCATCACCTCGATCAGCGAGAGGCCGCGTTGGCGGAAGGAAGTACTCATGGGGCGATCCGCCGTGGTGGAAGACGGCAACTCCTCTGCGGTGAGCGCGCCATCCTAGGCATCGAATGTGGCGTTGACATGAATCTCCAACATGCCTCTGTTATCACTGGCTCTCTTTCCGGAGACGCGCGGCACGTGGTCTTCCGGCACACGAATTCGCAAGGGAGCAGCGGGATGCACACACGATGGAAATGGCCGAGCACGGTACCGCCGGCGCGCGCGATGCACGCCGCGGGACTGGCCGCGGTCGTCGCGATCGCCGGCTTCTGGGGCAACAGGCTGCAGCAGCTGCGTCCCGCCACCGCACCGGTCGAGAAAGCCGCCGCGGTGCTTCCGGCGGATCCCGCCGCCCAGGCCGTCGCGACCTGGCTCGGCCCCGGCCAGGTGCGCGTCAATGTCAGCGTGATCGGCCTCATGTACCGGCAGGACCGCGCGGTGGCCGTGCTCGCGGTCAACGGCGCGCCGCCCAAGGCTTTCGTCGCGGGAGAGACGCTGTTGCGAAACGTGGTGCTCTCGTCGATCGCATCCGACGCGGTCACCATCAGCCATGACGGCGTCCTGTCCCGCTTCGCCGCGCCGACGCTGCCCGAGCGCGGGCCACCGGGCATCGTTCGACGACCTTGAACAGGCAAGCGCGAACTTTCGCATTGCACCGCGATGCCTTGCCCGAGGACGCGGCATCGTTGCGACGCGTGTAACCCCCCCGCGACACGCGAACGCGACGGAACGAAAGTCATTCGGGACTTCGGCTGCGGGTTTGCCGGCTGAAACTCGTCTAGAAGGTTGTGGCCTGTGCCGTGGTCGGAGCGCGCGCGGCGCGTAGCGCATCCATGGGCGAGGCGGATGGAGGACATGAATGAAGAAAGACAAACCCAGATCCAACGACGCGCTTGACTCGGTCAAGAGCGTCTCGATGCAGACACTGGACAAGGAGCTTTCCAGACACGTGGAGATCGCCAGGAGGAATCCGGTTCCCATCGACCGCTATGGCGTGCCCTGGGTCTGGATCGTGTCGCACCCCCTGTGGATGGAAGTCGACTACCTGAAGTCCTTCGTTCCCGAGGACCATCCGCTCGTCGCGCTGAAGGAAGTGATCGACAGCATCCTGGCCTACGAAGGCGTGCTGATGAACGAGATCTCGCTGCAGTGCCGAAGCGGCATGGATGCACGCATGATCACGCGCGCGTGGCTGCTGCAGATCGCCTACTCGCTGGCCGATCCGAAGGGCGTGTGCGAAGGGCTGCGCTACAACATGCTGTGGCGCTGGTTCGTGGGCTACATGCTGCGTTCGGAGCCGCTGCCCGAGCTTCACGCCTTTGCCCACGACATCAACATCGCGAGCGCGCATCCACGCGTGATCGACATCGTGCACCGCTGCCTGACCAGCGACGCCTTGCTGAGCACGGACACGGAAGAATTCAAGATCAACCGCGGGCTGCTGCACGCCCTGATGGCCCATCGGGACGATATGCCGACGCTGCCGTCGGCGAGTCCGCGCGAGCGGGCAACGCGAGAACGCGACGAGCGAACCTTGAACGGCTGAGGCGGACCGCGCGGACGATCCGCGCGGCTTTCGGCAGATGACAGATTCGTGATCGATGCTCGGGAACATTGCGTGGGCGATCCCCGGGAACGCAGCCAGGCGGCGGCCACCGATGCAAATCCTCCCGAACTTGCACCATCAAGCTGACACGCAGGCTTGCGATCATTTCCAGCCTTACCCGGCACTGATTTTGGAGAGCGCAACATGGCTTCAGGGAACCTCGCACAGAAGCACCCGAGGCCGTGGCAGCAGCAGGCGTTCACGCTGATCGAGCTCATGGTGGTGCTGGTCATCATGGGCGTGCTGGCCGCGTTGATCGTGCCCAACCTGATGGCGCGCCCCGACCAGGCGCGAGCCACGGCGGCCCGGCAGGACGTCGGCTCGATCATGCAGGCGCTCAAGCTCTATCGGCTCGACAACGGCGAGTACCCGGCCGCCAGTCAGGGGCTGCGCGCGCTGGTGGAGAAGCCCACCGCCGGCAAGATCCCGTCGAACTGGCGCAACTACCTCGAGCGGCTTCCGAACGACCCCTGGGGCAAGCCGTACCAGTACCTCAACCCCGGTACCAACGGCGAGATCGACGTGTTCTCGCTCGGGGCGGACGGGGAACCCGGCGGAGAGAAGGCCAACGCGGACATCGGCTCCTGGCAGCTCTAGGCACGGTCATGCGGGCTCCCGTGATGCGCCCTTCGGGTGCGCGAAGACCTTTGCGCGCCGAGCGGCGCCATCCCGCGCAAGGAATGGCCGTCGTCAGCGTGCTGCTGGTGGTGGCCGTGATCGCGGTGCTCGCCGCGGCCTTGCTCGGAAGGCAGAGCTCGGTCATAAGGGCCGCGCAGACGGAACAGACCCGCGCGCAGGCGGCCTGGCTGCTTCGCAGCGAGATCTCCCGCGCGCAGCAGGTGCTGCGCAGGGAGGCCCAGCGCGATCCCGCCACGCGCCCCGACGGCCTCTGGAACCGCCCGGTGAAGGGGGAGGACCTCGGGGAACTCGAAGGCGCGCCGGCCCTGGTGCTCACCGAGATCGCCGACGAGCAGGCCAAGTTCAACCTGCGCAATCTCATGGATGCCGGCCGGATCGACATCGCCGAGAACACGGCGTTTCTGCGGCTGTGCGCGCTGGCTGGCGTGTCGCCGGACCAGGCGGGCCGCGTGGCCCGGCGCGTGATCTTCAGCCTGGTCGAAGCGGCGCCGCCCACAAGTCCGGCGCCGGAGGAGGCGGCCGCGGCGGAAAGCCTCGCGCAACGGCTCGGTATCGAGAGCCTGCCCGTGCGGGAGCAGGCGCCGCGCCTGCGCGTGCTCGAGGACCTGCTCGGCACGCCGGGGTTGAACGCCGACACCGTTGCCCGCCTGAAGCCCTACGTCACGGTGCTGCCGCAACGCACCTGGATCAACATCAACACGGCCTCGGCCGAGGTGCTGGCGGCCTGGGTTCCCGGCCTGACGCTCGATCGTGCCCGTGCCCTGGTGCGCACGCGCGACGAGGGCCAGTGGTTCATCAACCGCGCGGATTTCGCGAACAGGCTTCAGATGCCGGAGTTCGCCGGCCGCCGCCTGCGCGTGGGCATTTCGAGCTATTGGTTTCGTGTGTCGAGCGCGCTGCGGGTGCCGCGCACCACGCTGCTGATGCAGGCCCTGGTGCACGACGACAAGGAGACCCTCCCACGCGTGGTGTGGCTGAGGGAAGGGGCATGAAATGAGGCGCGTCGACACCCTTCGGCTGATGCTGCCGCGCGCGCGGGACCTCGAGTCCTCGCCCTTGCGATGCGCCTGGCGATCGGGCGCGGACGCCTGGGAGGTCGAGTTGCTCGACGGCCTGCCGGCGGTGGCCCGCCGCTTCCAGCCCAGGCAAGTCGAAGCCTGCCTGCATCCGGCCGATGTCTCGATGGCGCAGGTCGAGCTGCCGCCGCTCGCGATCAGGCGCCAGCGCATCGCGGTGCTCGGGGCCGTCGAGTTGCTGGCGCTGGGCCCGGCGAGCGATCTCGCGGTGGGCTTCGGTGCGCGCAACGACGAGGGGCGGGTGCCGGTGGCCTGGATGAGCGGGCGCGCCCTCTCGGCGCTCGTGCAGGTACTGAAGTCCCATGGCGTGGACGTGGATGCGGTGCTTCCTCCTCCAGCGTTCCTGCCAGGCCCCGAGGACGGCCCCGATGGCGCAGTGGCGGCAACGGTCGTCGGCGACTGGGCGATCGCGCGCACCGGCGCGGGGGAGGGCATCGCCTGCCCGATCCCGCAGGGCCGCATCGACGCTGCGCAGATCGAGGCGAGACTGAAGCCGCATCTTCCCGAAGCGCGGCCACTGCACCTGCTGGCGGCCGATACGCCCGTGGAAGCTGCGCAGTCGATGGGCGGCAGTGGATGGAGCTGGTCATTGCCCGTGGGCCATGCGGCGCAGGCTGGTCATCGACGCCCCTGGCTGCTTCCGCTCGCCGGCTGGACCGTGGCCGCCCTCGCTGTCTGGCTCGTCGGACTCAACCTCTACGCCTCGCGGATCGCCGCGCAGGGACAGATGCTGACGCGGCAGATGGCGGCCCAGGTCAAGGCGGCCTATCCCGAAGTGCCGGTGATCCTCAACCCGCTGCAGCAGGCACGCCAGCTGCGCGATGCGCGACGCGCTGGCGCGGCCACGGGCGGTACCGAGGCGGGAAGCTTCGCCGCGCTGATGCGGGCCTCGACCGGCCTGCTGACGCAGGCGCAGGGCCAGGTGCAGCGCCTGGAGTTTCGCGACGACCGGCTCGAACTTCGATGGCGCGACGGCGCCGCACCGAGCACGGACGAGCTGAAGTCGCTGCAGGACAGGGCGCTGCAGCATGGCCTCGCGGTATCGGCCGAACCGGGTGGCCTGCGCATCGAGGCGGGTGCGGTCGAGAAAGGCGCGGGCCCCACGCCGCGTGCCGCCAGCGCGGCAGGGGCCACGAGATGAGCGCGCGTTGGACCGCGGGACGGGCGATATGGCGTTCATGGTTCGAACGACCCCGGATCCTGGCGCAGCCGCTCTTGGCGCGTGTGCAGAGCATCTGGCATGGACTTTCGCCGCGCGAGCGCCTGCAGGTCGGCGCGATGGTGGCCGTCGTGCTGGCGGCGCTCTGCTGGCTCGCGTTCACGAAGCCCGCGCTCGACACGCTCGCGCATTGGGACGAGGCATTGCCCAAGCTGCGCTCCCAGGCCGTGGCGCTGAAGGAGGTGCTGGCCGACACGAACGCGAATGCGGTGCCTGGCGACTCGTCGCTGGGTCCGGCCGAACGCGTGCGCGCCAGCCTGGAGGCGGCCGGTCTGGCCGGTGCCTACGAATTGCGGGAGGCCGATGCGACCCTGCGGCTGGCGTTCACGGGCGGCAATTCGTCGCGCGCGATCGACTGGCTGCTCGGCGCGCCGGCGCCCCTGGGACTGAAGGTGCAGCAGGTCACGCTGCAGCGATCCGACGGCAAGGGGCCGGCGGACGATGGAAACGGGTTCGGCGTCCAGGCGACGCTGATCCCCCAACAGCAATCGGGGAAGGGATCATGATGCATGCCCACGCGTGGCGGATCGGGGGGCGCTGCACGCTGGTGTGCTGCCTGGCGTGTTCGGTGGCATTGACGGGATGCGCCACGACCGCGTCCGACGAATCGTTGTTCCGCGAGGGCACCTATGTTCCGAGTGCCGCAAGCACCGCTGCCGCCAGCGCGGTGCCGGCATCGCCCGCGCCGCCGCCGGTATCGGCCAGGCCTGTTGCGCCGGTCCCCTCCGCTGGTGCCGGACGCGCCGCGCGGCCTGCAGGTTCCGACCGGCGCGCACCCGTTCCCGTCATGCCCGCGCGCGGCGTCGCCGGCGGTAGCGACGACAAGGCGACGATGAACTTCGTGGACGCGGACATCCAGTCCGTGATCTCGGCCCTGTCGAAGTTCCTGGGCCGCAATTTCCTCATGGACCCGCGCGTCAAGGGCCAGATCACCCTGGTCTCCGATGGCGAGATCCCGGCCGCCACCGCCTACGACATGCTGAGCTCGGCCTTGCGCATGCGGGGCTTCACCATCGTGGACGTGGGCAAGGTGAGCCGTGTGGTGCCGGTCGCCGACGCCAAGCTGCAGGGCGGCGCCGTCAACGCGAGCGCGCCCGGCGGCGGCATCGCGACCCGCACCTTCAGGCTGGCCTACGAGAACGCCGAGGCGCTGATCCCGGTGCTCAAGCCGATGATCGCGCCCGAGAACAGCATCACCGCCTATGCGGCGAACAACACGCTGGTCATCACCGACTACGTCGACAACCTGGAGCGCATCGCGCGCATCGTCGAGAGCATCGACACGCCGACCTCGCTCGACACCGACGTGGTCAAGGTCCGAAACGGCGTGGCCGTGGACATCGCGGCGCTGGCCAACGAACTGCTGCAGGGCGGCAGCGGCGATGGCAAGCGCGACATCGTGGTGCTGGCCGACCCGCGCTCCAACAGCGTGATCATCCGCTCGAGCAGCCCCGCGCGCACCTCGCTCGCACGCGACCTGGTCGCCAAGCTCGACAACGCGCAGGACGACCCGGGCAACCTCCACGTGGTGTACCTGCGCAATGCGCGCGCGAGCTATCTCTCGGGCGTCCTGCGCGGGCTGCTCACCGGCGATTCGGGCGGCACGGCATTGGGCAGCGGCGGCGACAACGTGCGCGCCACGCTCGGCGCGGGCGGCATGGTGGGCGGTGCCGGGGGCGGCACGGACGCGGCGAACCGCACGGGCGCCAGCGGGTCCGGGACCAATGGCGGTACCGGCGGCACCGGCGGCAGTGGGAGCCGCAGCGGCGGCAGCACCCGCTTCGGCGCGGCCGGCGGTGGCGCCGCCGGCGGGTCGCAGCAGGGTGCCGCAGGCGGCGGCACCACGGGCACCGCCTTCTCGACCAACGGCGTAACCGTGCAGGCCGATGCCACCACCAACGCACTCATCATCGCCGCGCCCGAACCCATGTACCGCAGCATCCGGCGCGTCATCGATTCGCTGGACCAGCGGCGCGCCCAGGTGCTGGTCGAGAGCCTGATCGTGGAGGTGACCGAACAGGATGCGGCGCAACTCGGCATCCAGTGGATGCGCAACAACGGCCGCTTCCTCGGCGGCACCAACCTGGGTGGCGGCGCGGCGCTGAACAACAGCGCGACCAACACCATCGACCGGCTGCCACAGGGCATCAGCCTGGGCATCGTCGACGGCACCGTGAAGCTGCCCGGCGGGGCCGAGATCCTCAACCTCAACCTGCTCGCGCGCGCCTTGCAGACCAAGGGCGGCGTCAACATCCTCTCGACGCCGAACATCATGACGCTCGACAACGAGGCGGCCTCGATCATCGTCGGCAAGACCGTGCCCTTCGTCAGCGGCCAGTACATCACGCCCGGCGGCGGCGGCTCGGACAACCCGTTCCAGACCGTGACGCGCGAGGACATCGGGCTGCAGCTCAAGATCCGGCCGCAGATCTCCGAGGGCGGCACCGTCAAGCTCGACATCTACCAGGAAGTCTCGAGCATCGACGACCAGAACTCCGGCATCGCGGGCGTGGTCACCAACAAACGGGCGTTGGACACCAGCGTGCTGCTCGACGACGGCCAGATCATGGTGCTGGGCGGCCTGCTCGAGGACAGCGTCAACACCACGGTAGAGTCGGTGCCGGGCATCGGCGGCATTCCGGTCCTGGGCAACCTGTTCCGCTACGACAAGCGGCAGCGCGCGAAGACCAACCTGATGATCTTCCTGCGGCCCTATGTGATCCGCGACGCCAACGCCGGGCGCGGCCTGACCCAGGACCGCTACAACTTCATGCGCACCCAGCAGAGCCGGGTGCAGCCCGGCAAGCACCTGGTGCTGCCCGACATGGCGGCCTCGATCCTGCCGCCGAGCGACCTGCCGGTGGCCGGGCGGTCGCCCAAGCTGGACCTTCGCCCCGAGCAGTGGGACAAGACCCGGGAGCAGCCCCCACCCGCCACGCAGAGCAGCAGCGAAGTCCGCCAGCGCCCCGCGCAAGGCGAGTCGAACGAGCCCGAGATGCGCTCCCAGTTGCCGTCGAACGTCGGCGTGACCAGCGACCCGTCCGTGCTCTACGCCAACTCCGAGAGCAACAAGAGCGTGCTGCAGATCGCCGACATGCCGAGGCAGGACGACGCGGTGCAGATCGCCCGGCGGGTGCGCATCAGCGGCCTGCCGGCCTACATCGTCGTCGGCCCCGGCGGCATCGGCTACGCGGTGCGCGTGGACCTGCCGCGCGACGCGCGCTCGGTCGATACCGCCACCGGCGTGCTGCGCGAACTCGGCTACCGGCCGGAGATCGTGGTGGCGCCATGAGGAGATGTCGATGAGCGCCGTGCCGCAACCCATGCCGCTGCTGCCGCACACCTGGGCCCGGGCGCAGCGCATCGTCGCGTGCCGCCAGGGCGACCTGGCGGAGATCGTCTTCAGCGTTCGCACGCCGGGATGGGCGCTGGCCGAGGCGCAGCGGCAGACGGCCATCGAGGCGCGGCGCGAGGTCCCGGACGAGGAGATCGACGCCCTGCTGTCCGCGGGCTATGCCGAGACGGGCAGCGCCGCGGCCGTGGTGGGCGCGGCCGAGTCGGAAGTCGATCTCGAGCGACTCATGCAGTCCATGCCCGCCGTCACCGACCTGCTCGATGCGCAGGACGATGCGCCGGTGATCCGGATGATCAACGCGCTGCTGGCGCAGGCGGCGCGCGACGGCGCGAGCGACGTGCATTTCGAGGCCTTCGAGACGCATTCCGTGGTGCGCTACCGCGTCGACGGCACCTTGCGCGACGTGGTCTCGCCGCGCAAGGAGCTGCATGCCGCGCTGATCTCGCGCATCAAGATCATGTCGCAGCTCGACATCGCGGAGAAGCGCATCCCGCAGGACGGCCGCATCACCCTGCGCGTCGGCGGCCGGCCGATCGACGTGCGGGTCTCCACCGTGCCGACCGTGCACGGCGAACGCGCGGTCCTGCGGTTGCTGGAGAAGGATGCAGGCCGCTTGCAACTGCAGCGGCTGGGCCTCGCACAGGACACGCTCGAGACGCTGACGAAGCTGATCCGCCAGCCGCATGGCATCGTGCTCGTGACCGGCCCGACCGGCAGCGGCAAGACCACCACGCTCTACGCGGCACTGGGCCAGCTCGACAAGAGCGTGAGCAACATCCTCTCGGTGGAGGACCCGGTCGAATACGACCTGCCGGGCGTCAACCAGATCCCGGTGCACAGCAAGATCGGCATGACCTTCGGGGCGGCATTGCGTGCCGCGCTGCGTCAGGACCCCGACAACATCATGATTGGCGAGATCCGCGACCTGGAGACTGCGCAGATCGCCGTGCAGTCCTCCCTCACCGGGCACGGCGTGCTGGCCTCGCTGCATACCAACGATGCGATTTCCGCGGTCACGCGCCTGACCGACATGGGCATCGAGCCCTTCCTGCTGTCCTCGTCGCTGCTGGGCGTGCTGGCGCAGCGGCTCATCCGCTGCCTGTGCCCGCAGTGCAAGCGCGCCGAGGTGCAGCCCGACGGCAGCGTGCGCTGGGTTCCCGTGGGCTGCGCCCACTGCAATCAATCGGGCTTCAAGGGACGCACGGGCATCCACGAGCTGTTCGTCATCGACGACGAGGTGCGCCGGATCATCCACGACGGTGGCAACGAGCATGCGATGCGCGAGCTCGCGCGCCGCAGCGGCATGCGCACCATGCGCGAGGACGGCCAGCGCTGGGTGGCGGCGGGCGTCAGCACCGCCGACGAGATCCTGCGCGTCACGCGCGAAGACGGCTAGGGCAGGGCGATGCCGCGCTTCCAGTTCGAGGCCGCCAACCAGGCCGGCCAGGTTCAATCGGGCGCGATGGAGGCCGAGTCCGTGCGCGCGGTCCGGCTCCAGTTGCGCGACCGCGGCCTGACCGCGCTCGAGGTCCGGGAGACGAGGTCCGGCAGCGGCCAATCCTGGTTCAGCCCGAAACTCGGCGCGGCCGATCTCTGCTGGGCCACGCGCGAACTCGCGAGCCTGCTGAGCGCGCGCCTGCCGCTGGAATCGGCCTTGATGGCCACCATCGAGCAGGCGGAACACAAGGTGGTGGCCGAGTCACTGACCGTCGTCTGCAACCACGTGCGCGGCGGCATGCGGCTGGCCGATGCGCTGGGCGAGCGGCCGCGCGACTTTCCCGCGATCTACCGCGCGCTGGTGAGTGCCGGCGAGGATTCGGGCGACCTGGCGCGCGTGATGGAGCGGCTCGCGGACTATCTCGAGAGCCGCGACAACCTGCAGAGCAAGATGCTCACGGCCTTCATCTATCCGGCGGTGGTGGCTTTCGTGTCGGTGTGCATCGTGATCTTCCTGCTTGGCTACGTGGTGCCGCAGGTGGTCAGTGCCTTCTCGCAGGCGCGGCAGGAACTGCCCATGCTCACGCAGGTGATGCTGGGCGCCAGCGCCTTCGTGCGCGAATGGGGTGTGCTCACCGGCCTCGCGGTGGGGGGCGCGGTAGGATTCTTCCGCTGGAGCCTGCGCGACGATGCGTTCCGGCTGCGCTGGCATGACCTGCTGCTGCGCACCCCCATGCTCGGCAAGTATGTGCTGGGCGTGAACACGGCCCGCTTCGCTTCCACCTTGGCCATCCTGATGGATGCGGGCGTGCCGTTGCTGCGCTCGCTCGATGCCGCGCGCCAGACGATGGGCAACGAGCGGCTCAAGGCCTGCGCGGCCGACACCACCGCGCGCGTGCGGGAAGGGGCACCGCTCGCCGCCGCGCTCAAGGTGCAGAAGGTCTTCCCTTCGAACCTGATCCACCTGGTCGCCAGCGGCGAGAAGACCGGCGCGCTGGCGCCGATGCTCGATCGCGCCGCGGCCAATCTCTCGCGCGATCTCGAGCGCCGCGCCACGCGTCTGACCGCCTTGCTCGAGCCGCTGATGATCCTCGGCATGGGCGGCGTGGTGATGCTGATCGTGCTGGCGGTGCTGCTGCCGATCATGGAGATCAATCAGATGGTGCAGTGAGCTTCGATTCGAGGATTCCTTCGAATCGATCGGCGCTGCATTGCGAGGTCGAAATTGCTTCCGGCCCCTCCATTCATGCAAGCGCGATCGCCGATATCGCACCGCATCGGACCGAACTCGGGTGCGCTTCGCGGATGTTCGGGAGCACCGCTCTCGCGGCGATGGCGATGGGCCCATCGCGAGCCGCGCGTCAAGAAGATACGAAGGTGTTGTTCGGGACGGAATCGCACGGGAAATCAACGGCTTGCGCGTGCCCCGAGCGCTCGCATCGCCGGTCGGCGCGCCGATCTTTCGCGATCCGTGTCCGGTCCGGCCATCGCGGCACCGGGGTGCTTCCTCGCCCGTGTTCCGGACTTTCTTCAATGCCGCGTCACCGTCTCTTTTCAGAATTCATTTGTCGCCAAGAGACCAATGCGCGGATCCCCTGGATCGGTTGCCCTGGTCGTTGGCGAATGACGCGAGAAGTTTTATCCGTTCGATTTGGTTTTTCAATTTTTCTGTTTGCTTAGGAGCAACGACATGAAATCCGTGAACTTCAAACTTGTGGCGCTGACTGCGGTGGCCGCAGTGGCAATGGCGGCCGGTGCCGCTTCGGCACAGACCGTGACCGGTGGTGGCGCTTCGCTGCCGGCCGTGATGTACAACTCCATCATCAGCGGTGGTCCGGTCCTGGGTACCTGGACCTATACCTCGAGCAGCAGCGGCACCGGCAAGGTGGGCTTCCTGACCTCCACCGGTGGCTTCAACTACGCCGGCAGCGACTCCGCGCTCAGCGCAGCCGACCTCGCCACCTACACGACCGGCGCCACCTGGGGCCCGATCATCCAGGTTCCGGCCGTGGCCACCCCCGTGCTGCTTCCCTACAAGGAAAACAACGGCACGCCCGCCACCACCGTTTCGACCCTGAACCTGAGCACGGCCGAAGTCTGCCGCATCTTCTCGTTCAGCCCCGCCGCGCGTACCTGGAACCAGGTCACCACCGCCGCGGACGACGGTGCTGCCGGCACCACCAATCCGATCCAGGTGGTGTATCGCAACGAAGCCGCCGGCAGCGGCACGACCGAACTGCTCTCGCGCTTCCTGAACGCGGCTTGCGGTCCGTTCCTGCCGGCTGGCAAGTCGTTCACCGTTTCGAGCGTGTTCAAGAACGTGGTGGCGACGGCCCTGCCGACGCTGACCGCCGCACAAGACGCCAACGGCGACGGCATTCCCGACGCGTGGCTCGGCGTTGCTGGCAGCTCGGCCGTGGGAACCGCGCTGGGCACCAATCACCGCCTCGGCTACCTGAGCCCCGAGCCGCTTTACACGGGCAGCAGCAACAGCGTGGTGGCGCGCATCGACGGCTTCCTGCCGACGCCTGCCTCCATCGCCGCCGCTCTGCCGGCGCCTCCGTCGGGCGCGGCTCGTCAGACGGTGAGCAACTGGGTCCCCGCCTACTCGATCCCGTCCGGTGCCTATCCGATCTGGGGCACCACCCAACTGCTGCTCGGCCAGTGCTATGCCGGCGGTTTCGGCACGGGCACCCGTGGCGCTGCTGTGAAGAACTTCCTGCAGAACTTCAACGACGGCACCTACGACAGCTACATCACGAGCCACAACTTCACGAAGCTGCCCGCCGCGTGGAACACGGCCATCGCTGAAGCCTTCCTGACCGGTTCGGACGGCAACGGCCTGGCCTTCGGCAACGCCGCCGACTGCGCCGGCATCGCTGGTCGTCCGTAAGTTGGTCTGATCGACGAGATCGGATAAGTCGCCGATCTTTGATTGCTTGACTGGCGACGAATCCTCTTTCTGGAAGCAAGGCGAGGCGAATGCTGATGCAGTCGCCTCGCCTTTGGGCTTTTTTGTCGGGCGTCCGGGACCTGGATTCGCCGATCTGTTGCGGGTCGATGCCGGGATTCGGTTCTCTTCAACCAAGCGCAATGTCTTTTCTCTTGGCTGCATCGGCCCTGGCGACGTATTCGAGTTCTGGAATCGAGGGCTCCAGTTCTGATTCTTTCGGTCGCAACTGTGGTTGCGTTGCCTGGCAATGAGACTGGCATCTCAACCTTCAATCCGACGGAAGTTGCTCTGGTGGTTGGCAAACCGCACCAGAAGTTTTGTTCGTTCGGCTTTGGCTCTCAATTTTTCTGTTTGCTTAGGAGCAACGACATGAAATCCGTGAACTTCAAACTTGTGGCGCTGACTGCGGTGGCCGCGGTGGCAATGGCGGCCGGCGCCGCTTCGGCACAGACCGTGATCGGTGGTGGTGCTTCGCTGCCGGCGGTGGTGTACAACACCATCATCGGCGGTGGTCCGATCCTGGGTGCCTGGACCTATGCCTCGAGTAGCAGCGGCACCGGCAAGGCAAACTTTCTGACCGGTAGCACCTTCAACTACGCCGGCAGCGACTCGGCCCTGACCAGTGAGGACCTTGCTACTTACACAACCGGCGCGACCTGGGGCCCGATCATCCAGGTTCCCATCATGGCCACCGCATTGCTGCTGCCCTACAAAGAAAACAACGGCACGGCCGCCACTACCGTCTCTAAGCTGAATCTGACGACGGCCGAAGTCTGCCGAATCTTCTCGTTCAGTCCCGCCGCACGGACCTGGAACCAAATCACCACCGCAGCAGACGACGGTGCCGCGGGTACCACCAACATGATCCAGTTGGTGTTCGAAGACGGTGCGGGCAGCGGCCCGACCGAGATACTGTCGCGGTTTCTGAATGCGAGCTGTGGTCCGTTCCTGCCCGCTGGCAAGTCCTTCACCATGTCGAACAAGTTCCGCACCATGGTGGCCAGCGCCATCACGACACTGACCGCCGCGCAAGATGCCAACGGCGACGGCATCCCCGACGTGTGGGTTCCCGTGGCGAACAGCTCGGGCATGACGTCCGCCGTGGCCGCTAATCACCGCCTCGGCTATTCGAGCCCCGATCCAGTGTATACGGGCAACAGCGATGCCGAAGTGGCACGCATCAACGGGCTGCGGCCTACGGTCGCCTCCATCCAATCGGCTCTGCCCGCTCCTCCGTCGGGCGCTGCCCGCCAGACCCTGAGCAACTGGGTGCCTGCGTACTCGATCCCGATCGGTGCCTATCCGATCTGGGGCACCACCAACCTGCTGGTCGGCCAGTGCTACGCCGGTGGCTTCGGCTCTGGCACGCGTGGCGCAGCCGTCAAGAACTTTCTGCAGAACCTCAACAATGGCACATATGACAGCTACATCACGAGCCACAACTTCGTGAACCTGCCCGCCGCGTGGAACTCCGCCATCGCCGAAGCCTTCCTGACCGGTGTCGACGGCAACGGCCTGGCCTTCGGCAACGCCGCCGACTGCGCCAGCATCCCCGGCCGTCCGTAAGTGACTTTGATGGGCCGACGACACGGATTGATCGCAGCTCCTTGCGGAGCCACTGGCTGATCCGTCGCGACGGAGCAGGGCGAAACGATGGCTGATGCACTCGTTTCGCCCTCATTGCTTTTCGTCGTAAATCTGTCACATGAATGCCATTTCCGAAAGGGATGATCGACCGGTTTAATGGGGTGTTCGTTGCCGTGCTGACCCAGTCCAATGTTTTCTCGCTCCTCGATGAGCGTCTTGGAGCGGCTTGGCACCATCCCCTCAACCGGGCGTCGTCGGCGCACGAGCGGTCATGCAGCACGTCGTCCGGGGCCTGATCCATGGCGCCGCCATTTGCGCCCTTGCAGCCTGGATGTCGCCGCTACCTGCACTGGCAGCGGCCGCCGTCGACGGCGAGGACACGCGGGCCCGATCGCGCCTCCTCGATTTCGACATCCCTGCCCAGCCGCTTGCCGCGGCGCTGCAGCGCTATGCCGTGACGGCAGACCAGACCGTGCTGTTCAGCGACGCCCTGGTCTCGGGCCGCGCATCGGCGGCCATCAGGGGCCGTCTTCCAGCGCGCGTGGCGCTCGAGGCCTTGCTGGCAGGAACCGGTCTTGCCGCCGACGATTCCGATCCGCAACTCCATGGCGCTTTCGTGCTTCGCCGGATCCCGGCGAGCCCGGTCGAAGACATGCCGAAGGCCCCGGCGCTGGATCGCCGCTACGACGGCCTGGTCCAGGCGCGCGTCTTCGAGGCGCTGTGCGCCGATCCACGCACCGTTCCCGGCGACTACCGGGCCCTGCTGCGGCTGCAGCTCGATCGCGAGGGGCAGCTGTTTCCGCATCTGGTCCGTTCGACTGGCAATGTCGTGCGCGATGCGGCCTTGCTCGGCGCGCTGGGCGGACTGCGGATGGAGCACGCGCCGCCCGCGGACCTTCGCCAGCCGCTGGTGCTGGTGATCCTGCCCAGGGACCGCGTGGCTGGCATGCCCTGCGAAACGGAGGGCGCGCGTGACTGACAGCGTTCTTCCGATGCTCCGTGGCGCGCTGGTGCAGTGCTACAACCAGATCAAGAACAGCCTCTCCATCCACCTGGGCAGCCCCGAGCTGGCGGGCGACACGCTGCACGAGGTGTGGCTGCGGCTGCATCGCGACAGCGAGATCGCGGGACCGATCGCCAATCCGCAAGCCTACCTGGTGCGCATGGGCGTCAACCTCGCGATCGATATCCGGCGCAGCCAGAGCCGCATGCTGTCGGCCGAGGACGTGCAGGAACTCATGCTAGCGATTCCGGACCCTGCGCCGGGTCCGGCGCGCATCGCGGAAGGGCGCTCCGAGCTGGAACGCCTGAAGGCCGCGGTGGATGAAATGCCCGCGCGCCGGCGCGAGATCCTGATCCTGGTGCGCTGGGAACATTGGCCGCAGCGCGACGTGGCCAAGCGCCTCGGCATCTCGCTGCGGACCGTCGAAAGCGAGCTCAAGGCCGCCCAGGAGTACTGCGCCGAGCGTCTTCGGCGCGACCCATAACAGAGTTTCTTGACAGGGATGCGAGATTTTTTCGCGGGTTTGGTCTTCGCCAATCGTCTATAGGTTGGGAGCGAACATCGATGCCGCGTTCGACCGTCCCGGTGCCTCGAAAAGGCCGCGAGAACGAAACAATGACCACCACCGACGATTGCAGCAACCTGCCCGATGTGCTCAAGGACGCGCAGGCCTGGGTGCGCAAGCTCACGTCCGGGCGCGTCAGCGAATGGGAGGCCGAGGCGTTCAAGCGCTGGCGCGATGCCGATCCGCTGCACCAGTCGGCTTTTCAGGAGGCGGCGCACCAATGGCGCCTGCTGGAGTCGGCCGTCGGCGGTGTCCTGAACAGCAATCCCGCGGTGGCCCAATACCATCGCAAGGCGCTGCACCGGCCGCGCGTCGGCCGGCGCGCATTCCTCGGCACGGCGATCGGCGGTGCCACCGCCGCGGGGATCGCGGCCTACTCGCCGTTCGGCCTGTGGCCAGCGGCCCCGCAATGGGATGCCGACTACCGCACGGCGGTGGGCGAGCAACGCGAGGTCCGGATCGACGAGCGCGTGGCCGTCGCGATGAACACGCGCACGAGCCTGCGCCGCACCGGCGATTCGCAGCAGGCTGCGGGACTGGAGCTGCTGGAGGGCGAGGCACAGGTCGATGTCTCCAGCGCGCAGCAGTTCTTCCGCATGACCGCCGGGGTGGGGCGCGTGAGCGCGCAGGCTGCCGAGTTCGAGGTGCGATACCTCGATGGACGCACGCGCATCACCTGCCTGCAGGGACAGGTGCTCATCGAGCACCCCGCGGGCCAGCGGCAGCTCCAAGGACGCCAGCTCGCTGTGTACGACAGCCGCAGCATCAGCGAGATCGCCGCCGCCGATGTCGACGGCGCGCTGGCCTGGCGGCGCGGAGAGATGGTGTTCACGCAAGCGCCGCTGCCCGCCGTGCTCGACGAGATCAATCGATACCGGCCGGGGCGCGTGGTGCTGGTCGGCGATGCAGTGCGCGACAAGACCGTCACGGCCCGCATCCGGATCGTGGACATCGAGACCGCGCTGCTGCAGATCCAGCGCAGCTTCGACCTCAGCGCGAGGTCGCTGCCCGCGGGGCTCCTGCTGCTGAGTTGAGGCAGCGAGCGCGGGTCATGGCCGGGCGCGCAGGGCTCCGGCGTCAGAAGAAGATTTACATCGATTCGCTGCGGGTTCGCGAATTGGCACTCGTCTAGAAGAATCGGCCGGCGCTCTCCGTCTCGCGTGGAGTGCCTGTGCCGCAACGTTCACGGACGGCCGCGCGAGAGGAATCGGAGTCGCGCGGCCGGTCGATCTCGATCTTTTGGACCAGAACCCACATGAACACGCACGGGCGCGCAAGCAGGAATCGACATTCGACGGGAGAAGGCAGCCAGGGCTTTGCGCTGGTGCCGGTGGCGCGAGCGATCGCACTGGTGCTGGCCGCAGGCAGCGTCATCGGCAGCGCGCATGCACAGCGCGCCTTCAGCGCGGGCTGGATGGCACAGAAGAATCTGAACCAGGGCAATGCGATGCAGACAGGCCGCCTGCCCAATGGCCTGCCTGCCTCCACGCTCACCAGTCCGCAGGCCCAGCAGCAGCGCGCCAACGAGCAACTGAGCCGCTCGATCAACAACCTCAATCTCGCGGCACGCGGCATCGCCGCGCAGCAGGCGGCACAGGCGGCCGCCCGGCTGGCAGCGGGCAACGATCCCTCGGTGCCCGATGGTCTGGTCGATGGCGGCCTCAAGGTCGACACCAACAGCCTCACCGCAGGCTGGCTCAACGCCAATGCACCGGTGCAATCGCAGGTCGACGGCCGCACCAACGTCGCGATCCAGCAGACTGGCGACAAGGCGATCCTCAACTGGGAGACCTTCAACGTCGGGCGCAATACCACGGTCGACTTCAAGCAGGACCCGAGCTGGGCGGTGCTCAACAAGGTCAACGACCCGCAGGCGCGGCCTTCGCAGATCCAGGGCCAGATCAAGGCCGACGGCACGGTGCTGATCGCCAACCGCAATGGCGTGGTGTTCTCGGGCTCCAGCCAGGTCAACACACGCAACCTGGTGGCGGCAGCGGCCAAGATCACCGACGACCAGTTCCATACCAAAGGCATCTACGTCGATGCCAACGGCAGTGCCCCCACCTTCACCGACGCGGCTGGCAAGGTCGAGGTGCAGGCCGGCGCGCAGATCACCACGCACACGCCGCAGTCGGCCACCCAGGGCGGCGGCTACGTCATGCTGCTGGGCACCGAGGTGCGCAACGCCGGACAGATCCACACGCCCTCGGGCCAGACGGTGCTCGCCGCCGGCGACAGCTTCACCATCCGCAAGGGTGTGAGCACCGAAGGCAACCAGCGCTCGACCACCGCAGGCAACGAGGTCTCGGCTTCGCGCAATGCGGACAGCGCGTCTGGAACGGTCATCAACACTGGCTTGATTACCGCCCCTGCCGGCGACATCACCTTGACCGGCCACACGGTGACGCAGGCGGGCGTGCTGGTCGCCACCACGACGGTGGCCAAGCGCGGCACCATCCACCTGTCGACGCGCCTGAGCGACGAGACCGGCACGGTCACCCTGGCCGAGGGCAGCACCACATCCATCCTGCTGGACGTGAACAGCGCGAGCGCCCTGGACAGCCAGCGCGAGGCGGCACTCAAGCTCATCGATGGCCAGCCGGCCAACAACGCCACGGGCGTATTCGACAACCTCGGCACGATCGCGGACCGCCGCGATCTCTCGCGCATCGAGATCGTCAGCGGCAGCACGGTGGAGTTCCAGGGTTCGTCGCTGAGCCTCGCGACCGGCGGCGAGATCCTGGTGGCGGCCCCGAAGCGCACCCTCATTGCGAAGGATGCCCAGCTGGACGTCTCGGGCGCCGTCGGCGTCAAGGTCTCGATGGAAAGCAACAACATCCTGATCAACGCCCAGGGCAACGAGCAGCGCGATGCGCCGATCAACCGCGACAGCAAGAACCTCAACAACCTGAACCTGTGGGTGGACCGGCGCAAGCTGGTGTTCGTGCCGGCCGGCACCAACGGCTATCCGACCGATCGCTGGTACACCGAGGGCGGGCTGCTCGAGGTCAGCGGCTACCTCGCGACCGGCGGCCATTCGATTGGCGAATGGATGGCGCAGGGCGGCACGGTCACGGTGGCGGGCGGCGACCTGGTGACGCGCGCGGGCTCGAACATCAATCTGTCGGGCGGCACCCTGGATGTGGCGACCGGCTTCATCAACCAGAGCTGGCTCAAGGGCAGCGACGGACGGCTGTACGAGGTATCGAGGGCGCCCGGGGACCTGCTCTACAAGGGCCTGTACCGCGGCTTCGAGGACGAGCACGCGCGCTGGGGCAAGAACACCACCGACTACTTCTACAACCCGTTGATCGCGCCGCAGCGTCGCCTGGAGAACGGCTACACGGTCGGGCGCGATGCGGGCCGGCTGGTGGTGGCCACCCACAGCGCCGTGCTCGAAGGCTCGATCGTCGGAGAGACCTACCAGGGACCGAAACAGACCCAGGCGGCGCAGGCGGACCTGGATGGCTACAACCAGTCGCAGAACGCGGTGGCGCGGCGCGGCGAACTGGTCGTCGGCCAGTACCGTCCGATCTTCGATGTCGCCAGCGGCGTGATCCGCCGCGGGCTCGTGCCGGTGGTCGACAGCGTCAAGCTGGGCGAACCGGTGCCGGGCATCGCCGACGCGCTGGGGTTGTCCGATGCCGTGACCGCCGAGCGCCAGGGCATGGTGCTGCTCGATGCCGATTCCTTGACCGCGGCCTCGCTCGGCGCGGTGCGGATCGCGGCGAAGAAGAACATCGCCGTTGCAAGCCTGTTGCAGGTAAGCAATGGCGGAGAGATCGTTCTGTATGCACCCTCGGTGGACGTGGCCGCGAACCTCACGGCCCACAGCGGAGCGATACGCATCGGCAACGTGCTGAAGCAGGTGCGCGACGCTGCGACGCCGCTCGATATCGGCATCGAGGTGTCGCAGGGCGCGCAAGCCGGCGTGTGGGTGCGCGAGGGCGTCACGCTCGATGCGACGGGTGTGCTGGGCGATCTGCGATCGGGCAGCGGCGCGCCGGCGGACCTTGCGCACATCGATGGGGGCCTGGTCGGCATCCGCTCGACCGAGAGCGTGACGCTCGAGAAGGGCTCGCTGATCGACGTGTCCTCGGGGGCCGTGGTGCAGCCGGACGGGCGCATCCAGGGCGGCAAGGGTGGTTCGGTGCAATTGGGCTCCGGGCTCGCGAGCACCGGCGCGGGCAACCGGGCGGCGGTGCTGACGCTCGATGGAGACATTCGTGGCTATGGCGTAGACGGTGGAGGCACGCTGGAGATCGAGTCGGCGAGTGCCATTGCGATCGGTGGCAAGGTAATACCTGTCGATGGCGTGCTGCGTGCCGGAGAGGCAGCGCTGGCCGACTTGGTGTTGCTGAACGACCTCGAGATCAATGTGGTGGCCGGTGGCGTGCTGCCGACCGACTTCAGCTACGTCGTGTCGGTCGCAAAGCCTGGGGAGAAGGTGGGGCCGACAGGGTTCAGACCCAACACGAAGTTCACGGTCGAGGCCGATTGGCTACCCCCACTGAGCCCGCTAGGGTCGAGGAGATATGTCTTCAATCTGAACGGGATGTTTGTCGTCCGAACCGAGCAAGGCATTGAGGTAACGGCATCGGGCCAGATCCTGGACCATGTTCCGGCCGGGTCGATCATCGAGTTCATTTTTGGGAGCACCGAACTCACCGATACATTTACCAATTACATTGTTCCTGCAAATGTGTTCCCAACCGGGGTGCCGATTGGTGATCGCACTGTGCAACTCCATAGCGGCGATCGCGCGCCCTTCGACCTCACGGTGAAGTTGCAACCCGGTTCTCGCCTGGCGGCCGGGACGGTGCTGCCTGCGGACACCGCCGTGGCGGGCACGACAACGCTTTCCACCGATCTGTTCCGCAGCGGCTTTTCCCGCTACGACGTGCGCGCCTACAACGGACTGATCGTGCCGGACGGTGTCACGCTGGACGTCAAGATGCCGGTGCTGCGTGCGAGCGGACCAGTGCGCCCCGCGAGCGAAGGCCTGGGCGGCCTGCTCCAGCTCTGGCAGCCCGAGTTGTATCAGGACGATCCCACGGCACGGGAAGTACAGCAGCGCCGCGGCGCGAGCGTTTCGCTGTCCGCCGGTGTCGAGGGGGGGCGGATCGGTGGAGATGTTGGCAACGTGCAAGCGCAAGTCGGCGATCCTGGCAACCTATACGTGGGAAAGGATGCCGCTGTTCGCGTGGACCCGGGGCAGTCGATCGCCTTGTCGAGCCGAGGCGACCTGATCGTCGAGGGCCTGTTGCAGGCACGGGGAGGAAGCATCAGTTTGCTCGGGCCGGTGACCGAGCTCGCGGGATCGAAGATCGCGAATGGCGGCATCGTCGCCGACGGCAGGGCGAGCGCGCGCCGCATCCTCGTGGGCGAACAGGCCACCCTCGACGCATCGGCCGAAGTCCACACGGCGTACGACGTCCAGGGGCAACCCTTCGGCCTGGTGCCCCGCGGTGGCAGCATCGTCATCGGCGGCGAGTTGCTGGAATCGACGAGCCGCGCCACGGCGTCGGATGCCTTCGTGGTGATTCGCGAAGGCGCGCAGATCGATGCGTCCGGTGCACAGGCGCCATTGAACGTGAATGGCGCGGGCGTGAAGACCGTCGCGAGCGACGGGGGGCGCATCCAGATCGCCTCGAGCAGCGGCCTGTATCTGGACGGAAGCCTGCGCGCGCATGCCGGCGGTGCCGGTGCCGCCGGCGGCAGCCTCGTGGTGGCCCTTGAAGCGCCCAACTACCGGAACGCCAATGAGGTTGCTCCGGACGCCGCGCTGCTGGCGGTGCGCGACCTGACCCTGGTCCAGAACCGCCCGGCGGGCGCCTCGGATGCGCAGGGCCTGAAGCATGGCCACGCAGCGCTGGCCGTGAATCAGGTGCAGGACGGCGGCTTCTCATCGCTGAGCCTGTACAGCAACGGCCTGGTCAGCTTCGGCGGGGACCTGAACCTCGCCATGGACAAGGAACTGCGCATCTACGCGGGCGCGCTGGCGGTCGCGGCCGGCATGGATCCGATCCACAGCGTGTCGCTCTCGGCACCCTACGTCCTGCTGGCGGGCATCACCGACAACGGTGCATCCGGCGAGGGCTACCTGCGTCCGTCCTACCAGGGCGGCGTGAGCACGCTGAGTTCCTCGGCCGTGCTGAACGCCCAGGGCAAGCTGGTCGACGTCAAGGGTGTCGTGACCTTCGGTGCGAACGATGCGGTGGGCGCCACGCAGGTCGATCGCGCGGGTTTCGACCGGGTGAATCTGATCAGCGAGGGCGATCTGCGTTTCGTGGAGGGCACGCGCATGCTGAGCGATGGGGCCTACGGCGCCGAGATCAGCACCACCGGCGACCTCACGCTGCGCGCGGCGCAGGTCTACCCCGCCAGCGGTGTCTCGGCGCGCGTGCTCGCGGGCCGGGCCAGCGCCACGGCGTTCAAGCCGGACCGCCGCCTGGTCGTCGAGCGTTACGACACCAACGCGGCCGACCCGCAACTGCCCTCTTCGGTCTTCGGCTCCCTGTTGTTCAGCGCGGCCCACGTCGAACAAGACGGTGTCCTGCGCGCGCCCCTGGGCTCGATCACACTGGGAACGGATGGCTCGAGAACGCTAGGGTCGACCGCCTCGGTGCGCTTCGCGCCGGGCAGTCTCACGTCGATTTCCGCGGCGGGCCTCGTGATGCCCTATGGCGGTACGTCCGACGGGGTGAACTACGACCACCTCGGCAGCCATGTGAAGCTGTCCGGTGTGGGCGGCGCCGGCTCCATTCTGGTGTCGGGCCAGAGCATCGCGGCGGAGGAGGGCGCGGTGCTCGACCTGTCGGGCGGCGGCGACTTGCGCGGCGCGGGCTTCGTCTCGGGGCGCGGCGGTTCCACCGACGCGCGGATGAATCCGCTGATGCAGGTGGGCCGCAATGGTTTCGTGCTGCCCGGCCTCGACAGCAACCCGGTCTATGCGATCGTGCCCGGCTATGCCTCGGCCTATGCGCCGGCCGATCGCGGTGGCGCGGTCGATCCGCGCATCGGCCAGCAGGTCACGATCGGTGCCAACGACATTCCCGGCCTGCCGGCAGGAACCTACACCCTGCTGCCGTCGAACTATGCGCTGCTGCCCGGTGCCTTCCGCGTCGAGATCAACGGCCCCGCCACGGGACGCACGCCCAGCCGCGCCACGCCGATGCGCAACGGCTCCTACACCATGGCCGCCATCGTGGGCACCGCCAACACGGGTCTGGCGGACAGCCTGTCGAGCCAGCTCGTCCTGACATCGGCCGACGTGCTGCGCAGCTACTCGCAGTACAACGAGACCAGCTACGCCGACTTCGTGCTGCAGCAGGCGGCATTGGCGAACACCGCGCGCGCCGCGCTGCCATCGGATGCCAGGAACCTGGAGTTCCGGCTGCCCTCGTCGCCGGACAGCCGCTTCAGCTTCAACGCGAAGGCAAACTTCGATGCCGGCAAGAACGGCTACCGCGGTACGGCCAACCTGGTCGCGACTGGCGCGAACGTCGGGGACGGCGCCCTCGAGATCCTGGCCGACAGTGCGCGCGCCACGCCCGATTTCGACGGCCTGTCGCTCCATGCCCGCGATCTCAATGCCATCGGTGCGGCCCGGCTGACGATAGGCGGCAACCTGCAGTCGGTCTATGGCACGCAGAACAACGGCACGAACCTCAGCAACTACATCGACGTTGCGGGAGAGACCGGCCGCATCGTGCTGCGCGAGGGCGCGATCCTCAAGGCCCCCGAGGTGTTCCTGGTCGCGGCCAGCACCAGCGGCGGCATCACCATCGAAGCCGGCGCGGGCATCAACACCATCGGCATGGGCAAGGCGCCCTACGACTCGACCAACGGCTATGTCTACCGCCCTGGCGCGGTGTCCGTGGTGGCCGCCTCCAATGGATGGCTCAACATGCTGGCGCCGCTGCAGCAGGACGACCCCTCGCTTCCGATAGGCGCGGGACCGATCGCCATCGGCGCGTGCGGCAGCGTGGTCCTCTGCCAGGGCACGACCGAGCTCTATTCCGAAGGCACGCTGCTGGCCGCCACGCGCTCGAGCTTCGACATGAGCGACCGCGTGCGCTACGGCACGCGCAACCTGGTGCTGGCCGTCGGCACGGTCAATGCCGGCAGCAGCGAAGACCTCGCGGCCGCCGCGGCGCGTGGCGCGCTGACCGCCGGTCTCAGCCTGAACCAGGATCTGCTCGACCGACTGCTCCGCGGCGACACTGCCTACGGCGCGCCCGCGCTCGAGCGGCTGGTGCTGACTGCCGCCGAGTCGGTGAACTTCTTCGGCAACGTGAGCCTGGACACCACCAATGCAGGCACGGGCAGGTCCTCGCTGAGCAACCTGGTGCTCTCCACGCCGGCCATCTATGGCCAGGGCGGTGCCGGCGACATGGCCCGCATCACCACCGCCAAGCTCACCTGGGCCGGTCTCGCGGGCGCTGCCCCGGCGCCGGTCACCGGTGGCCGGGGCACGGGCAGCGGCAAGCTCGCGATCAACGCCGACACGATCGAGTTCGGCTACGACCCGACATCGCAACCCAATGGCGTCGACGACTTCGGCCGCACCATCCTGGGCTTTGCCGACGTGCAGCTGAACGCGACGCAGCGCATCGCCGCCAACCAGAAGGGCTCGTTGTCGGTGTACCAGTCGCAAGTCACTGGTGCCGGTGCAGGTACCGACGGACCGCGCTACGAAGGCGGCAACCTGACCCTCACGGCCCCGCTCATCACGGGTGCCGGAGGCTCGATCAACCGCATCGCAGCGGGCGGCTCGCTGCAGGTGCTCGCACCCGCGAGCGGCCGTGCCGATGCGTCGGCCACAAGCCTCGAAGCCGGCGTGCAGACCGGCGCGGAACTGAGCCTC
Organism: Variovorax sp. PDC80; assembly: GCF_900115375.1. Classification (NCBI taxonomy): domain Bacteria; kingdom Pseudomonadati; phylum Pseudomonadota; class Betaproteobacteria; order Burkholderiales; family Comamonadaceae; genus Variovorax; species Variovorax sp. PDC80. Next base: position 481,114 of record NZ_FOWG01000006.1, read on the forward strand.
ACGGGCGCCACGGTCCGTGTCGACACCACGGTGGCGCTGCCCAGCGGCAAGCTCGGCATCACGGCCGAGGGCGACATCGTGCTGGGCGATGCGGCCTGGCTCGACCTGGCCGGGCGCGAAATCGCGTTGTTCGACGTTCGCCGCTACTCGTGGGGCGGCGATCTGACGCTGCGCAGCACCGCGGGCAACATCACGCAGGCGGCGGGTTCGACCATCGACCTCTCGGCGCGGAACAACAACGCGGGCCTGCTGAGCGCCATCGCGCTCGAAGAGCAGGCGGGCCGCGTGGACCTGCGCGGCACGCTGCGCGCCGGCGCGAGCGGCCACTACGACGCGGGCGGCACCCTGGTGCCCTACCGCGCGGGTGGCGTGGACATCCGCGCCCAGCACCTGGGCGGCGGCGGCGCGCTCAGCGACGAGTTCGCGGCCCTCAACACGCGGCTCAACGACGGCGGCTTCTTCGGCGAGCGCAGCTTCCAGCTCAAGCAGGGCGACCTGCGCATCGGCAACGAACTCAAGGCCCGCCAGATCAACGTGTCGGTGGACAACGGCCGGCTCGACGTGGTCGGCACGATCGACGCGAGCGGCGAGCAGGTCGGCAGCATCCGGCTCGCGGCCGCCAAGGGCCTCGCGCTGGCGGGCAGCGCCGTGCTCGACGCGCATGGCACGGTGCTGCGCGTGGACAGCCACGGCAAGATCATCGACAGCCCCAATCGCGCGATGGTGGAGCTCGATGCCGGCAGCGGCACGCTGGTGCTGGGCGAGGGCGCGCGCATCGACCTGCGCCATGGCACCGGCTCGAGCGGCGGCGACGGCAGGAACCGCGGCACGCTGGACCTGTACGCGCCGCGCATCGGCAGCACCGGCAGCACGACGGACGCCGACGCGGCCACCTTCGGCGACATCGCCATCGATGCGCGCGGCAACGTGAACATCCAGGGCGCGCGCTCGATCGCCGTGTACGGCAAGCAGCGCTACAGCGACGCGCCCTTCGGCACCGACGCGGCCGCGAGCGGTCGGCCCTACCAGGTGATCGATCAGGTGTATCTGAATGGCAAGGGCGACGAGGCCACGCTGTTCGTCGACGGTGCACTGCGCAACGGCAACCTGCTGAATTCGAAGCTGGCAGGCCTGAACAACGCGACCTATCGCGACGCCTTCCATCTGCGGCCAGCGATCGAGATCGTGAGCGCCACGCCCGACGGCGACCTGGTCGTGCGGGGCGACCTGGACCTCTCGGGCCTGCGCTACGCGAGCCTGAACCCGAACACGCAACGCACGAGCGTGTACGGCTCGGGCGAGGTCGGCATGCTGACCCTGCGCGCCGGTGGCGACCTGTCGATCTACGGCAGCATCAACGACGGCTTCGCGCCGCCGCCCGAGACGCCGGACGACGGCGGCTGGATCCTGACGCCGGGCGTGCAGGCCTTCGGCGGCGACGTGGTGGTGCCGGTGCCGGGCGTGACTCTGGCCGAGGGCACGGTCTACCCCGCGGGCAAGACGCTGAACTACGCGATCACGGTGAAGGACGTCACCCTGCCCGCGGGCACCGTGCTGCCGGGCGCGATCACGCTGGACCGCGAGCTGATGCTGCCCTTCGGCACGGTGCTCGCGGCCGATGTGCGCGCGGCCGACGGCAGCGTGCTGCTGCCCGCGGGCCGGATGGTGGGCACCGGCGGGTTGGCGTTGCCGGCAGGCGCCCAACTGCTGGCCGGCGCACGCCTGCCGGTGGCCGTGACGCTGGCGCGCCTGACCTGGCCCAAGGGCGCGAAGCTGCCGGTCGCGATGACGCAGTCGGGCAGCCTGATCCTGCCGGTGGGCGCGTTGATCGCCGCGGGCACCAACGTGGCGCTGCCCGACGGGGCGCTGTCGGTCAATCTGCGTCCCGCGGATTCGAGCGGACGTCAAGCCCAGAACTGGGCGCTGGCGCAGATGCTGCCGGAAGGTTCGCAGTCGTGGAGCCTGCGGCTCGTGGCGGGCGCCGACCTGCAGGCGGCGGACAACCGCCTGACGCGGCTCGACGCGGGCAGCATCCTGCTTGCCGACACGCACTACACCGTGTTCAAGCAGACCGAGTTGCGGCGCGGTGGCGTCTGGTACTGGGCGCCCGGCAACATCTACGGCGGCGAACCGGGCACGGCGGCACCCGATTGGGCCGATGACCCGAGCTACAGCATCTGCGGCGAGGAGGCGGGGCAGTGCGTGCGGGTCTCCTGGGTATGGCAAGAGGGCAACATGTACGGCGGCACGCCGGGCGTTCCGGTCGACGACTGGGCCGATGACCCGGGCTACAGCATTTGCGCGGAGGAACCCGGGCAGTGCGTGGCGGTCGGTGGCCCCGCCGGCGAAGTGGTGGTGGCCGTCACGCCCAAGGCGCCCGTCTTCAGCGTGCTGCGCACCGGCACGGGAGACCTGGACCTGGCCGCCGGCGGCAACTTCTCGATGCAGTCGCCCTACGGCGTGTACACAGCCGGCACGCAGAAGAGCCTGGGCAGCGCCGCGCTCGATGCCAACTACAACCTGGCGCGCGGCCTGCAGGCCAATGGCACCTCCGTGCTGTGGAATGCTGCAGGCGACAAGACGCCTGCGTACGAGAAGCTGGTCAGCGGCACGGACAGCCTCTACAAGGCCTGGTATCCGGACGGCGGGGGCAACCTGTGGGTCAATGTCGGCGGCGATCTGACCGGCGATTCATGGAGCGCCAGTGGGGAGTTGGCCTCGGCCAGCGCCAGCGTCGGCAACTGGCTGTGGCGCCAGGGCACGGGCAATACGGCGGGGGTGAGCGACGTGCCGACGGCCTGGTGGATCAACTTCGGCACCTACAGCAACAACGAACAGACCGGCGGCGACGGCAGGCTGCTGTACTGGCCCGCCGTCACCGGCTTCACCGGGCTGGGCACCCTGGGTGGCGGCGACGCCAACATCCGCGTCGGTGGCAACGCGGGGGTCATCACCATGCGCTCGACGAATGGCGCGAACGTGAACGCCATGGCACGCAGCCAGGGCGTGATGCTCGCCGTGGGCAGCACCGGTCGGGTGCTGGCGGACGGAAGCCTCGCCCTGACCGGCGGCGGAGACCTGGACCTTCGGGTCGGCGGCGGCTGGAACGGCAGCATCGACGGTCGGCTGAGCGGCACCAACGGTTCCGGCGTCGCGCAGACGCAGGAGTTGTATGGCGGCCTCGTCAACCTGCGCGGCAGCATTTCCATGTCGGCCGGCCGGATCGGCACCGTGGAGCTGTTCTATGGCGCTGTGCAGGATCCGAAGGAGGTTCGCGCATCGAGTCCCTATGAAGCGAGCATCGCGCGAGCCACGGGCGGATTGATGCTGATGCAGGGCGATGCCGGCGCCAGCATCTCGAGCCGGGGAGATCTGGTGCTGGGCGGCACGGGAAACCCCGGCCTGGTACCGACGCCCAACGGATTTGCCTTCACCCCTGAATCCAAGGACGGACCGAGCGGAAAGAGCTGGTTCAGCCTGTGGACCGACAGGACGGCTCTCGACCTGTCGACCGCAGGTGGCAATCTGGCGCTCGACACCCGCGCCAGCGAAACGGCCGCCAAATTTGCCGGGACCTCTTGGGACTACGCCAGCAATGGCGGCTGGTACCTGCTGCCGGGCACTGTACGTGCCGTCGCGAACATGGGAAGCATCTACTATGGACCTTCGGCTGCCAATGCCATCGTCATCGGTTCGGCCGACGCGGCGCGATGGAATACCGGCCTGCTGCTGGCCCCGCTGGGCGAGCGCCGCATCGAGCTGCTCGCGGGCGGCTCGCTGTATGGCGGCGGCTATGCCATCAGTTCGTCCGGTGCGGACGCCTCGGCCACGGCAACGATCGAACACCCGGGCTTTGCGGGTTTCAACGGCACAGGCTTGAGGCTGGTCACCAATGCCTCCGATCTCGCGCCGTCATTGGGCCTCAAGCTTTTTCCTCTGTTCGCATTCGACGTCAACAGCGTGAGCACCAACGTCAGCGTCTCGGACAGCCCCTTTGCGCCTTCGCGCTTCTATGCGGTCAGCGGCGACATCATCGGGCTGCGAACCGGCACGGTGGTGACCTTCCATGCCACCGATGGCCCCCGCGCGGGCCAGATCGACTACGTCGCCGCCGGGCCGGTCGCCGTGAAGGCCGGGCGGGACATCGTGTATGCAGGCATGCGCAGCAACGACGCGCCGCTCGAGATCGGCGAGGTGGCGAATTCCGCCTCCAGGGCCCAGGCGCACGGCAATCTGATCGTGCATACCCACCAGAACGACGTCTCGGTAATCCAGGCCGGCCGCGACATCCTCTATGCGAACTTCGAGGTCGCCGGCCCCGGCACCCTCGAGATCTCCGCGGGCCGCAACCTGATCCAGGACGACCTGTCCAACATCACGAGCATCGGCCCCGTGGTCGCGAGCGACACGCGCCCCGGCGCCGGCATCGTCGTGCAAGCCGGGCTCGGGGCCCAGGGCGCCAACTACACGGGTCTGCTGAAGAAGTACCTGGACCCCGCCAACCTCGCAACGGCGGGCACGCCGCTGGCGGACCAGGGCGACAAGGTCGTCAAGACCTACGGTGCCGAGCTGGCCGCCTGGCTGTCCGAGCGCTATGGCTTCAAGGGATCTTCGGAAGAAGCCCTCGCCTACTTCAATGCACTGGCACCCGAGCAGCAACGCATCTTCGCGCGCCAGATCTACTTCGCCGAACTGCGCGAGGGTGGGCGCGAGTACAACGAGACCGATGGTCCGCGCTTCGGCAGCTACCTGCGTGGGCGCAATGCCATCGCCGCCATGTTCCCGCATCGCAGTACAGACGGCCAGGACGTTGCCTACCAGGGCAACCTCCTGATGTACGGCGGCTCGGGCATCCACACCAACCTCGGCGGTGACATCCAGGTGCTGACCCCGGGCGGCGCCCAGACCTATGGCATCGAAGGCGCGGCACCGCCCTCGACCGCCGGCCTGATCACGCGCGGCCAGGGCAGCATCGAGCTCTATGCGCTCGGCAGCATCCTGCTGGGCCAGAGCCGCGTCATGACCACCTTCGGCGGCGACATCCTGGCCTGGTCGGCCGAGGGCGACATCAATGCCGGCCGCGGCTCGAAGACCACCGTGGTCTTCACGCCGCCGCGGCAGGTGTACGACAGCGTGGGCAACATGAAGATCTCGCCCGAGGTGCCCAGCACGGGCGCGGGCATCGCCACGCTCGCGCCGCTGCCCGAGGTGCCGCCCGGCGACATCGACCTGATCGCGCCGCTGGGCACCATCGACGCGGGCGAGGCCGGCATCCGCGTCTCGGGCAACGTCAACATCGCCGCGCTGCGCGTGGTGAACGCCGAGAACATCCAGGTGCAGGGCAAGTCGAGCGGGCTGCCGGTGGTGGCGGCGGTGAACGTGAGCGCGTTTTCCAACGCCAGCGCGGCCGCGAGCTCGGCGGCGGCCGCGGCGCAGGACGCGATGCAGCGCGACCGCGCCGAGGCGAGGAAGGCCTTGCCCTCGGTCTTCACGGTGCGCGTGCTGGGCTTCGGCAACGAGCCCGCGGAAGGCAGCGATCGAAGCGCGCCGGCGCCGGCGACGAACCGCGGCGAGGTGCAAGGTCGCAATGCCCAGGTTCCCTACCAGACCCGCAGCTTCGTGCAGATCGCCGCGCACGGCGATGCGGTCGACCCGGCCGTGATGTCGAAGCTGACCGAGGCCGAGCGGCGCGATCTGCGCCAGGGCAAGTAGCGGCCGCGGGCCATGTCCGCGCAGCGCCAACGCCTTCGGCGAGCGCTGCGCGGGCAGGGCCGTGCCCGAGTTTCATGAGCGCGATGCATCGCGGTTCCGCGCCTGCGCGAACCGCCACCAGAAGCACCCGCCTTCCGCGCGGTGCGGGTCGATACGGAGGTCTCCATGTTGGACATGAATGCCTGGTTCTGTTTCGAAGCCTCCGCGGTGGAGGATGTCGAGGCGACGGCCGCGGATGCGGATCGCGGGACGCCGGCGCTGCGCGACGTGCTGGTGGCGAACTACGGCCGGCTGCATCAGCGCCTGCTGCGGCATCTGGGCGACGCCGACCTGGCCAGCGACTGCCTGCACGATGCCTGGGTGCGCCTGGGCGACGCCACGCACGAAGCGGTGCGCAACCCCGAGGCCTATGTCTACCGCGTCGCCTGCAACCTCGCGATGGACCAGCTGCGCCGCAACCGGGCCGCGCAATACACCAGCGATGCCGAAGCCGGGATCGACGGCTTGCCCGATCCCGCGCCGGGGCCGGAGCTGATCGCCGAGGCACGCTCCGACGTGCTGGCGGTGGACCGCGCTATCCAGAGCCTGCCGCGCCGCCACCGCGCGGTGCTGGTCGCGCTGCGCATCGACGAGATGAGCCGGCAGGAGGTGGCGTCGCGCTACCGGCTGTCGCTGCGCGGCGTGGACACCGCGCTGCGCCACGCGCTCACATGCTGCAACAGCATGCACTGACGCCCGCCGCGCCGCGGGCGAAGCCCACGGTAGCATCCACCCCATGCTCCCCAGCCTGCTATCGACCTTCGCCGACCTGATCCTCTTCATGGGCCTGTCCTGGGCCATCTGGCGCGCCCTCGGCCGTTCGGTGCCGATCGCGGTGCTGCCGATCATCATCGGCCTGCTGCTCGCGGCCACTGGCGTGCTGCCCAAGGCCGCGGGCGTTCCGTCGGCGGGCGGTGACTTCATCGGCTGGATCGGCGTGCTGCTGCTGGCCTTCACCGCGGGACTCGAAACGCGGCAGACGGTGCATCTGCCGGGCGCGGCCGACCTGCCGCCGGCGCGGCCCGGCGAGACGCTGCGCTTCGTCGCCAGCGCGGTGATGGCGCTGCTGCTGCCGTTCGCGGTGGGCACGCTGGCCGCCAAGCTCTGGTTCAACCACCTGCCGGGCTGGAGCGCGCCGCATGGCGGGCAGTGGTGGGGCGCGCTGGCGATCGGCCTGTGCCTCGCGGTCAGCGCGCTGCCGGTGCTGATCGGCATCGTGCGCGAACTCGGGCCGTTGCACCGGCCACTGACGCGCATCGCGCTGCGCATCGCGGTGCTCGACGACGCGGTGCTCTGGATCGGTCTGGCGCTGCTGCTGCTGGCGGCCGAAGGGCAGGCGCTGCTCGCGGGCTCCTGGGTCAAGCCGGCCGCCGCGATCGCGCTGGCCGCGACGCTGGCGGGCATTGCCGCCGTCGCGCGCAAGGCGACGCGCGAGCCGCCGGCCTGGGCGATCTGGCTCGCGATGCCGCTGTTCCTCGCGGCCGGCGCGTGGTCGAGCTCGCAACTGGGCCTGCATGAACTGCTCGGCGCCTACTTCGCGGGCGCGATCGTGCCGGCGGCCTGGTCGCGGCGGCTGCCGGTGGAGCGGCTCGGCCAGTTCGCGCTGATCGGCCTGGCACCCGTGTTCTTCGGCCACAGCGGGCTCAAGATCGACGGCAGCGTGCTGGGCTGGGCCTCGCTGCAGGCCTCGGCCACGCTGCTGGTGCTGGCGGTGGCGGCCAAGCTGGTGGCGGTGCTGGCGTGCTCGCCCGCCAAGTGGCTGTCGCGGCGCGAGGCGCTCGCGGTGGGCACGCTGCTGCAATGCAAGGGGCTGATGGAGATCGTGGCCGCGACGATCCTGCGCGACAAGGGCCTGCTGTCGGAACATGCCTTCGCGGCGCTGGTCACGCTCGCCGTGCTGTCGACCCTGCTGACCGGGCCGGCCTTCCGCTGGATCGTGCGGCGGGTGGTGCCGATGGAGAACGCCAACGGCCGCTCGGCCTCCCACTGAGGTCCGGGGCTTCCCAAAAGACTTGCCTGCCAGAGCCGTGGGACTGCTACAGTAGCGCGGACGACGCCGCAAGGCCTCGACATTGACATGGAGCAGTGAAGCTCCCAGCGGCCTTGAAGGCTGCTGGGGGCTTTTTTCATTGGGAGTCCAGACGTGACCGGATCCAAATCACAAACCCCCTGGCGAGTCGGGGTGCTTTTCTCATCGACGGGCGTGACCGCGGCCGTCGAGCGCACGCAGCAGGCCGCGACCCTGCTCGCTATCGAAGAGGTCAACGCGAGTGGCGGGGTGCTCGGGCGGCCGATCGAACCGGTGGTGCTCGACCCAGCCTCGCGGCCGCCGCGCTACCGCGAGCTGGCCAAGCAGCTGTGCGACCAGGCGGGCGTGGCCGTGATCTTCGGCTGCTACATGTCGAGCACGCGCAAGGCGGTGCTGCCGGTGGTCGAGGCGCATCGCGCGCTGCTGTTCTATCCCACGCTCTACGAGGGCTTCGAGTACTCGCCGAACTGCGTCTACACGGGCGCGGCGCCGAACCAGAACTCGGTGCAGCTGGTGCGCTACCTCACGAGCCATTTCGGCAAGCGGCTGTTCCTGATCGGCTCGGACTACGTCTACCCTTACGAGTCCAACCGGATCATCGCGGACCTGTTCCGCCAGGCCGGCGGCGAGGTGCTCGACGAGATGTACGTGCCGCTGCGCGTGGCCGACATCGACATGCCGAAGGTGATCCGGCGCATCGAGGCCGCGCAGCCCGACGTCGTCTACTCGACCGTGGTCGGCGACGGCATCGCGCGCTTCTACGAGGCCTACGGCGAGGCGGGCTTCGACCAGCAGACGCATCCGATCGCGAGCCAGTCGACGCAGGAGGCCGAGATTGCGCAGATGTCGGCGCGCGCGGCCGCGGGCAGCATCACGGCGGCACCTTATTTCTCGACCCTGCAGACGCCGGCCAACCTCCGGTTCGTCGCGGCCTGGCGCAAGCGCTTCGGCACCGGCCTGCCGATCACGGCCTGCGCGGAGTCGGCCTACTTCCAGGTCATGCTCTATGCGCAGACGCTGGAGCGCGCGGGCAGCGACCGGCTCGAGGCGATGCTGCCGCACCTGCACGAGCACGAGTTCGACGCGCCGCAGGGCCGGGTGCGCATCGACCAGGAGAACCACCACACTTACCTCTGGCCGCGCGTGGCGCGCGTCGATGCGCAGGGGGTGTTCCAGGTGGTGGACGATCCGGGCCTGCGCGTGAAGCCCGATCCCTACATGTACGAGAACCGGTTCGATCCGCTCGCGGGACGGCCGGCCTGAGGGAAGCGGAGGCGCCATGACCATTTCGCTGCTGCGCGAACTGCCCGAGCTCAAGATCGTCGTCGTCCATCCGCCGGACGAGGAGGGCGACGCCCTCGTCAGCCACCTGCGCCGCGTGGGCTGCATGGTCAGCATGGCCTGGCCCATGCCGGCCACCGTGCCGCCCAATGTCGACGTGCTGTTCCTGCTGGTGGAGGGCGAGTCGCGCCAGGCCACCGAGGCCCTGCTCAAGTCGATGCCGCGGCCCGAGCCGACGGTGATCGCGATCGTCAACTACGAGGACCCGACCACCCTGCAACTGGTGCTCGAGAGCGCGGCCTTCGCGGTGGTGCAGAAGCCGATCAAGCCCTTCGGCCTGCTCGCGCACCTGGTGACCGCGCGCAGCCTGTGGGCCGAACGCCAGGCGATGCTCAAGGAGAACCGCAAGCTGCGCCGCAAGATCACGAGCGACCAGGCCATGAGCCGCGCGAAGACGATCCTCATGGCCTCCAAGGGCATCAGCGAGGGCGAGGCCTACCAGGCGATCCGCGCGCAGGCGATGGCCAAGCGGCTGTCGATGGAACAGATCGCGAGTTCGATCATCAACATGGAAACCCTGTTGCACCCGTCGCCTTAACTCGCTAGCATGACTGCATCGAGTCGGTCCTCCGGCTCGGTGGCTGCATCCCCTTGATTCGTCAGGCGCCGATGCAGCCGGCATCGGGAACCATGTGTGTTCTCCGGTCCACCTGGCAATGAAGCCCACGCCGCGGTCCCCACCGCGTTGTGGGTTTTTTTTCGCCTGCGCCCGACAGTGCTGTCGGCTGGTTCCACCCATCGAGCTCTTCAACCATTCGTCAGCGCATGGTCGCTGCGTCACGTCCTGAGGTCCCATCATGTTGACAACCAACCGTCGCCACTTCCTCGTTTCCTCGGCTGCTTCCGCGGCCGCCCTCGCGTCGCCCGCGCTGATGCGCAGCGCCTACGCGGCCGACACCATCAAGGTCGGCGCGCTCTATTCGCAGACCGGCGGTCTGTCGATCGTCGAGAAGATGCTCGCCAACGGCGTGCGCATGGCCGTGGCCGAGATCAACGCCGCGGGCGGCGTGATGGGCCGCCAGGTCGAGGTGGTGCTCGAGGACGGCGCCTCCGACCCGAAGACCTTCAACGAGAAGGCCTCGAAGCTGATCACGCGCGACCGCATCGAGACCGTGTTCGGCTGCCACACCTCGGCCAGCCGCAAGGCGGTGCTGCCGGTGTTCGAGCGCCGCAACGCGATGCTGTTCTATCAGACGCACTACGAAGGCTTCGAGTGCTCGAAGAACGTGGTCTACAGCGGCGCGGTCGCCAACCAGCAGCTGGCCAACTACGTGCCGTGGATCGTCGAGAAGCTCGGCAAGAAGAAGTTCTTCATCGTCGGCTCCAACTACGTCTATCCGCGCGAGATGTCGAAGGTCAGCAAGAAGCTGATCGAGCAGTCGGGCGCCAAGTGGGTGGCCGACGAATACCTCGAACTCGGCCATTCGGAATGGGCCTCGGTGGTGCGCAAGATCAAGGAGTCGGGCGCCGACGTGGTGCTCTCGCACGTGGTGGGCGACTCGCTCGTGGCCTTCTACCGCGAGTACAAGAACCAGGGCATGTCGCAGGCCGCGGTGCCGATCTGCGCCACAGTGATCAGCGAGATCGAGATCGCGGCCATGGGCGGCGAGTACGCGGCCGGCAGCTACACCTCGGTGCCGTACTTCATGTCGATCGACACGCCGGCCAACAAGTCCTTCATCGAGCGCTACCGCAAGTTCGTCAACGACCCCAAGGCCGTGACCTACCACTCGCTCGAAGCCGCGTACTTCCAGGTCTTCCTCTGGAAGCAGGCGGTGGAGGCCGGCAAGGCCACCACGGCCGATGCCATCCGCGCCCACATCGGCGGCCAGAGCTACGACGCGCCCGGCGGCAGGGTGCGCATCGATCCCGAGAGCCTGCATGCGTGGGTCACGCCGCGCATCGGCCAGTGGCAGGCCGACGGCCAGAGCAAGGTGGTCGACGCGAGTCCGCAGCCGGTGCGGCCGCTGCCGTACTTCGCCTACGGCGAGACCGACGCCAACCTGATCTGCAAGCGCAACGGCGCCGCGCCGGTCAAGGCCTGAAGAGCCGGCCGCGGGCGCGGCGGCATGTGCCGTGCCCGCATTCACCCTCGAGAGAAAGACTTCCGATGTTGGACGTACTCCTGATCGGGCTCAGCATGGGCTCGATTCTTCTGCTGGCCGCGCTCGGCCTGGTCATCATCTACGGCGCGATGGGCGTGGTGAACATGGCGCACGGCGAGATGATCATGGTCGGTGCCTATGCCGCGGTGCTGGCGCAGATCTGGCTCGGGCTCGGGCTGTTCGCCGCGATCCCGATCGCCTTCGTGGTCGCGGCCGCGCTGGGCCTCCTGATCGAACGCTGCGTGGTGCGGCGCCTCTACGGCCGCCTCGGCGACACGCTGCTCGCCACCTGGGGCGTGGCGATCCTGGTGCAGCAGGCGGTGCGGCTCGAAGGCGGCCTGGCCTTCTTCGGCATCCACATCGAAGGGCTGGGACCGGGGCTGCAGAACATGCCGATTCCTGCCGTGCTGCAGGGCGCGGTGATGGTCGGCGACACGCCGATCAATGCCTACCGCGCCTTCATCGTGGCCTGCACCGTGGTGCTGACCTTCGCGACCTGGCTGCTGCTCTACCGCACGCGCATCGGCATGCAGGTGCGCGCCATCATCCGCAACCCGCGCATGGCCGCGGCCTGCGGCATCGACGTGCAGCGCGTCAACGCCTGGACCTTCGCCTTCGGCGCCGGCCTGGCCGGCATCACCGGCGTGCTGGTGGCGGGCTTCAAGACCGTCTCGCCCGACATGGGCACGGCCCTGGTGGTCGACAGCTTCCTGGTGGTGGTGTCGGGCGGCGTCGGCAGCCTGCTCGGCGCGGTCGTCACCTCGATCGGCCTCGGCGAGGTCACGGGCGTGGTGGCGGCGGTCAGCAACGACATCCTCGCGCGCGCGGTGGTGTTCGGCCTGGTGATCCTGCTGATCGTGGTGCGGCCGCAGGGCCTCATCTCGTTCAAGGGGCGGTGAGCGGCATGAGCACTCCTCTGGACCGGCGCGCGACCGTCGCCGCCTACGCACTGTTCCTGGCCCTGGTCGCGCTGGCACCGCTGGTGCTCGACGGCTTCTGGCTCAACCGGCTCGCCAAGTACCTGGTGTTCGGCATGCTCGGCATCGCCGTCGCCATGAGCTGGGGCTATGCCGGCATCCTCAACCTGGGGCAGGGGCTGTTCTTCGGCCTCGGCGCCTACATGCTGGCCATGTCGCTGAAGATGGCCAGCCCCACCAGCCTGCAGCATGGCGGTGCCAACCCGGTGCCGGACTTCATGCTGTCGAACGCGCAGCCCGGCGCCACCGTCGACCTGTGCTGCATCAACCCGGGCGCCTTCCTGTGGCAGCCGTTCCAGTCGCAGGGGTTCGGCCTCGCCATGGGCCTCGTGCTGCCGGCGCTGGTGGCCTTCGTGCTCGGCGCGCTGCTGTTCCGCAAGCGCATCGCGGGCGTGTTCGTCTCGATCGTCACGCTGGCCCTGGTGCTGCTGGTGCGCCTGCTGCTGGTCGACGCGCAACCGATCACCAACGGCTTCAACGGGCTGTCGGACCTGGCCTGGCTGCGCATCGCGGGGCACGAGCTCGACCCCTACGGCGTGTCGACCTACTACCTGGTCGCGGGCGTGCTCGCCGTGGTGCTGGTCGGCGCGCGCGCGCTGCTCGCCACGCGCGCCGGCGTGATCCTGCGCGCCACCTCGGGCGATCCGCAGCGCGCGCGCTACCTGGGCTTCGACGTGGCGCACTACCAGACCTTCTTCTTCGCGCTGTCGGCGGGCATCGCCGCGGTGGCCGGGATGCTCTACGTGGTGGTGGCCGAGTTCGCCTCGCCCACCTTCATGGACCTGAGCTTCTCGATCACCATGGTGGTGTGGGCCGCGGTGGGCGGGCGCGCCTCGCTGCTGGGCGCGTGCATCGGCGCGATCCTGATCAACATGCTCGAGGCCACGGCGAGCGAGACCCAGTCGCTGGTCGAGGCCTGGCGCGTGATCGTGGGGCTGACCTTCGTGCTGGTGGTGCTGTACCTGCCCAAGGGCATGGCGGGCTGGGCGCACGACCTGCTCGAGCGCATCGGCCAGCGCCGTGCTGGCGGAGGTGCGCCATGAGCGACATCGCACTCGAACTGCATGCGCTGGGCGTGAGCTTCGGCGGCTTCAAGGCGGTGGACGGCGTGTCGCTGCGCGTGGCCGAGGGCGAGCTGCGCGTGCTGCTGGGCGCCAACGGCGCCGGCAAGACCACGCTGATGGACCTGATCTCGGGCAAGACGCGCAGCACCGAGGGCCGGGTCGCGCTGCACGGGCGCGACCTCACGAACTGGCCCGAATACCGGATCGCGCGCGCGGGCATCGGCCGCAAGTTCCAGATCCCGAGCGTGTTCCGCGAGCTCACGGTGCGCCACAACCTGTGCGTGGCGGCGAGCCGCGAGCCCTCGATCCTGCGCAACCTGCGCTGGGGCTTCGGGCGCGAGACCGACCGCCGCGTCGACGAGATCCTGGCGCTGGCCGGCCTCGAGGAGGTGCAGCAGCAACAGGCCGGCGACTTGAGCCACGGCCAGACGCAGTGGCTGGAGCTGGGCCTCTTGATCGCGCAGCAGCCGAAGGTGATCCTGCTCGACGAACCCACGGCCGGCATGACCGCCGGCGAGACGCGCAAGACCGCGCAGATCCTCAAGAGCCTGCGCGGGCGCCACACCATCCTGGTGGTGGAGCACGACATGGCCTTCGTGCGCGACATCGCCGAGCGCATCACCGTGCTGCACCTGGGCCGCGTGCTGGCCGAGGGCAGCGTCGCCGAGATCGAGCGCGATGCGCGCGTCCGGCAGGCCTACCTGGGCTCCCACGGAATCTCCCACGCGATCGGAACGCCATGCTGACACTCGCCAACGTCGACAGCTACTACGGCCGCAGCCACGCGCTGCAGGACGTGAGCCTCTCCATCCCGAAGGGGAAGATCACCGCCATCCTCGGTCGCAACGGCATGGGCAAGACCACGCTGCTGCGCACCCTGATGGGCAGCATGGTGCGCGCCACGGGCCGCATCGAACTCGACGGCCTGCGCATCGACGGGCTGCCCACGCACCTGCGCGCGCGCGGCGGCATCGCCTACGTGCCGCAGGGGCGCGAGATCATCCCGGACTTCAGCGTGCGCCAGAACATCCTGATGGGCGCCTTCTCGGGCCGGGGGCCGCGCGCGATCCCGCCGCTGGCGCTCGAGCTGTTCCCGTACCTGGCGGCCAACCTCGACCGCCCGGGCGGCGTGCTCTCGGGCGGCCAGCAGCAGCAGCTCGCACTGGCGCGCGCCCTCGCGGCGCAGCCCAGCGTGATGCTGCTCGACGAGCCCAACGAGGGCATCCAGCCCTCGGTGGTGCAGGAGATCGAGGCCGCGATCGCGCGCATGAACCGCGAGCTCGGACTGACGATGGTGCTGGTCGAGCAGAACATCGACTTCGTGCGCCGCGTGGCCAGCGGCTTCGCCATGTTCGAGAAGGGAAGCATCGTCGAGAGCGGTCCCATCGAGCAGCTGAGCGACGAGATCATCGATCGCCACATGACCTTCTGAATTCCCTTTGTCTCTCTCTTCATTCACCGCATTCACGAGGAGTTTCTTCGCCATGAGCCAGACCCCCCCCACCATCGACCTCGCCACGCTGACCGTCGACACCGTGCAGGAAGGCTTCCGCAACGGCAGTTTCACGGCCGAGTCGCTCGCACGCGCCTGCCTCGCGCAGATCGAGACCTGGAACGGGCGCTACAACGCCATCATCTTCCTCAACGACGAGGCCATCGACGACGCGCGCGCCATCGACCGCCGGCGCGCGGCCGGCGAGGCGCTCGGCCCGCTCGCGGGCGTGCCCGTGGTCGTCAAGGACCCGATGGACATGGTCGGCTTCCCGACCACGGCCGGCTGGTCGCTGCTGCATGGCAAGAGCGGCGGCGTCGACCTGATGCCCGCCACCGACGCGCCCGTGGTGGCGCGCATGCGCGCGGCCGGCGCCGTCATCCTCGGCAAGACCAACGTGCCCGTGCTGAGCCACACCGGCACGCATGCCGACGACAGCTGGGCCGGCCCCACGCTCAACGTGGTGCTGCCCGATCGCGTGCCCGGCGGCAGCAGCGCGGGCACGGCCACCGCGGTCGGCGCCAGCATGGCCGTGCTGGGCCTGGCCGAGGAGACCGGCGGCTCGATCCAGAACCCGGCCTCGGCGCAGGACCTGGTCGGCATCAAGCCCACCATCGGCCTGGTGCCCAATGCGGGCGTGATGCCGCTGTCGGGCAACCGCGACGTGGTGGGCCCGATCGCGCGCACCGTGAAGGACGCGGCGCTGTGCCTCGACGTGCTCGCGGGCTACTCGCCAGAGGATCCGAAGACGCTGGCCGGCGTCGGCAAGAAGCCGGTGGGCGGCTACACCTCGCAGTTCGGCAGCCGCAACCTGGCGGGCGCGCGCATCGGCCTGTACGGCCCGGGCTGGCGTACCCAGCCGCTTTCTGACGAGGCGAGCGAACTCTATGCGCGTGCCGCGGAGGAGCTCGTGCGGCGCGGCGCGGTGCTGGTCGACGATCCCTTCGCCGACACCGGCTTCGCGCAGCTGCGCCAGCCCACGCTGCCGCTCACGAACTTCGATGCGCGCGGCATGGAGTCGGTGCCCTACGACCTGCAGAAGTACCTCGAGCGGCTGGGTCCCGACGCGGCGCTCAAGTCCTTCGCCGATTTCGCGAAGGCGACCGAGAAGGAATCCGCCTTCGCGCCCGGCGGCGTGCTGAGCTACCTGCACAACCTGCCGCAGTTCGCGGCCGCGCTCAAGTCGCCGGGCACGCCGCCCGACCTGTCGGACTTCATCGCGCTCAAGGAAGCCTACCTGCGCATCGTCGACGCGGTGTTCGCGCGCGAGCAGCTCGATGCGCTGGTGTTCCCGCAGATGCGCGAGGAGCTGCCGGTCACGCGCGGCGGCACGATCCAGGAGACCACGGTGGGCGAGCTCAACATCGCGGGCCTGCCGGCCGTGACGGTGCCCGCGGGCTACTACGCCTCGGGCGCGCCCTTCGGGCTGCTGTTCGTCGGGCCGCTGTGGAGCGAGGCGACCCTGCTCGCGCTGGCGCACGACTACGAGACGGCGACGCGGCATCGCAAGGCGCCGCGGCTCGCGGCCGCCTGAGCGCAGCGTACGGAGCGGCGCCTCCGTACTTTCCCGGGCGATGTATAGCTCTGCTCAATACATTGCCCGAAAAACTTGAATTGGACGAATAGAAGCTTCGAGCGGACAGTGCACCCAACGCGAGACCACAAGGTCTCCGAGACAACGCACTGATTTCCAAAGGAGCTTCCCGATGACATTTCAAGCCGAGACCGTCCTGGCCAATGGACGGCATTACGCGAAACCGCGCGCGCCGGTGGTCGTGGTGTGCGTCGATGGCTGCGAGCCCGACTACATCACCCAGGCCATCCAGGCCGGCGCGGCGCCGTTCCTGCAGCGCATGCTCGAGCAGGGCAGCTCGCTGATCGGCGACTGCGTGGTGCCGAGCTTCACGAACCCGAACAACGTGTCGATCGTGACCGGCGTGCCGCCCTCGGTGCACGGCATCTGCGGCAACTTCTTCTACGACGTGGCGGCGGACAAGGAGGTCATGATGAACGACCCCGAGTACCTGCGCGCGCCCACGCTGCTGTCGGCCTTCTCCGATGCCGGCGCGCTGGTGGCGGCCGTGACCGCCAAGGACAAGCTGCGCACCATGCTCGGCCACGGCCTGCGCGGCATCTGCTTCTCGGCCGAGAAGGCCGACAAGGCGACCGTCGCCGAATGCGGCATCGACCGCGTGCTCGAGCTGGTCGGCAAGCCCGTGCCCTCGGTCTACAGCGCCGATCTCAGCGAGTTCGTCTTCGCCGCCGGCGTGCGCCTGCTCGAGACGCGCAAGCCCGACCTGATGTACCTCTCGACCACCGACTACGTGCAGCACAAGTGCGCGCCCGGCACGCCCGAGGCCAACGCCTTCTACGCCATGATGGACGGCTACCTCGCGCGGCTCGACGCACTGGGCGCGGTGATCGGCCTCACGGCCGACCACGGCATGAGCCCCAAGACCGACGCGGCCGGCAATCCGCGCGTGCTCTACCTGCAGCAGGAACTCGACGCGCGGCTCGGCGAGGCCAGCACGCGCGTGATCCTGCCGATCACCGATCCCTACGTGGTGCACCACGGCGCGCTCGGCTCGTTCGCGACGGTGTATGTCAACCGCGCGCCGCTGGAACAGGTGCACGATGCGCTGGCCGGCCTGCCCGGCGTCGAGCAGGTGCTCACGCGCGACCAGGCGGTGCGGCAGTTCGAACTCGCGGGCGACCGCATCGGCGACCTGGTGGTGGTCGGCGATCACCTGACGGTGCTGGGCACCAGCGCGGCGCGGCACGACCTCAGCGGCCTCACGGTGCCGCTGCGCTCGCACGGCGGCATCTCGGAGCAGAAGGTGCCGCTGCTGTTCAACCGCGCGCTTCAGGGCGTGGACCCGCGCCGCCGGCTGCGCAACTTCGACGTCTTCGACCTGGCCCTGAACCACGCGGGCGCCGCCCACTGAGGCGATCCAGATGTCCCAGGAATTCTTCAATCCCGTGCGCAGCGTGTACGGGGCAGGGGCCTTGTCGTCCCTGCCGAAGCTGCTGGCCGGCCGCAAGGCCGTGGTCGTGACCTTTCCGGAGGCACGCCGCTTCGGGCTCGTCGACCGGCTGCAGGCCCTGCTCGGCGACGGCCTGGCCGGCGTGATCGACGCGGTGCTGCCGAACCCCGACGTGGCCGAGCTGCGGGCGCTCTACGAAGCGTTCTGGCAGGAGTCGGCGCAGGCCGAGGTGCTGGTCGCGGTCGGCGGCGGCAGCGCGATCGACACCGCCAAGGCGCTGATGGTCGGCACGCAAAGCGGCCGCTTCGATGACTTGGTGGCGGCCCTGGCCGCGGGCGGGCCCTTCGTGCCGGCGCGCGTGAAGACGCTGATCGCGGTGCCGACGACCGCCGGCACCGGCAGCGAGGTCACGCCCTGGGCCACGATCTGGGACCGCGAGGCGCAGCGCAAGCATTCGCTGCACCTTCCCGAGACCTGGCCCAGCATCGCGATCGTCGATCCCGAGCTGATGCTCTCGCTGCCGGCCTCGGTGACGCTGCAGAGCGGGCTCGATGCGCTGTCGCATGCGCTCGAGGCGATCTGGAACGTGAATGCGAACGCGCTGTCCGACACCTTCGCGGTCGCGGCGGTGCAGCAGATCTTCGAGACCCTGCCGCTGCTGATGGACAAGCTCGGCGACCTCGAGCTGCGCGCCCGCATGGCGCTGGCCGCGCTGCAGGCCGGCATGGCGTTCTCGAACACCCGCACCGCGCTCGCGCACTCCATCTCCTACGAGATGACCCTGCGCTACGGCCTGCCGCACGGCATCGCCTGCTCGTTCCCGCTGCCGATGGTGCTGCGGCGCGCGATCGGGCAGGACGCCGGCCGCGACGCGGTGCTCGAGCGCGCGCTCGGCCCGCTGGACCGCGCGCCGCAGCGGCTCTCGGACTTCATCGAGCGCCTGGGCGTCAAGACGCGCTTCTCGGACTACGGCGTGTCGAGCGAGCAGGCGGACCGCATGGTCGCGCATGCGCTGACCGGCGCGCGCGGCAAGAACTTCATCGGCACCCCACAGAAGGAGGCGGCATGAACGCCATTCTCGACAGACAGGACATCCGCGTCGAAGCGCTGCGCATCGGCGGCGAGAAGGTCCACACGCCGCGCACGATCGCCGTGCGCAACCCCTACACCGGCGAGACGGTGGGCACCGTCGCGATGGCCACGCTGGAGGACGTGCGGCGTGCCTACGAGATCGCGCACGCCTACGTGCCGCGCCTGTCGCGCTACGAGCGCTCCGCGATCCTCAACCGCGCCGCGCTGCTGCTGCGCGAGCGCACCGACGAGGCCTCCACGCTGATCACCAGCGAGTCGGGCCTGTCGAAGAAGGACAGCATCTACGAGATCGGCCGCGTGGCCGACGTGCTGAACTTCGGCGCCAACGAGGCGCTGCGCGACGACGGCCAGGTGTTCTCTTGCGACCTCACGCCGCACGGCAAGCAGCGCAAGGTGATCACCACGCGCGAGCCGCTGCTGGGCGTGATCACCGCCATCACGCCCTTCAACCACCCGATGAACCAGGTGGCGCACAAGGTGGTGCCCTCGGTCGCGACCAACAACCGCATGGTGCTCAAGCCCTCGGAGAAGGTGCCGCTGTCGGCGCTGTACTTCGCGGACCTGCTGTACGAGGCCGGCCTGCCGCCCGAGATGCTGCAGGTGATCACGGGCGACCCGCGCGAGATCGCCGACGAGATGCTGACCCACCGGCACGTGGAACTGATCACCTTCACCGGCGGCGTCGAGATCGGCAAGTACATCGCGAACAAGGCCGGCTATCGGCGCATCGTGCTCGAGCTCGGCGGCAACGATCCGCTGATCGTGATGGACGACGCCGACCTCGACCGCGCCAGCGACCTCGCCGTGCAGGGTTCCTACAAGAACTCCGGCCAGCGCTGCACCGCCGTCAAGCGCATGCTGGTGCACGAGAAGGTGGCCGCGGAATTCACCGAGCGCGTGGTGGCCAAGACCCGCGCCTGGAAGTTCGGCGACCCGATGGACGCGGGCAACGACATGGGCACGGTGATCGACGAGGCCGCGGCGCGCCGCTTCCAGGCGGTGGTGGACGAGGCGGTCGCGCAGGGCGCGCGGCTGCTGGCCGGCAACGAGCGCGAGGGCGCGCTGTACGCGCCGACGGTACTCGACCAGGTGCGACCCGAGATGACCGTGGTGCGCGAGGAGACCTTCGGCCCGGTGTCGCCGATCCTGCGCTTCGCCAACATCGACGAGGCGATCGCGATGTCGAACGGCACCGCCTTCGGCCTCTCGTCGGGCATCTGCACGAACCGCATGGACGACGTGATGCGCTTCGCGAAGGAGCTCAAGGTCGGCACCGTCAACCTCTGGGAGGTGCCGGGCTACCGGATCGAGCTCACGCCCTTCGGCGGCATCAAGGACTCGGGCCTTGGCTACAAGGAAGGGGTGCAGGAGGCGATCAAGTCGTTCACCAACTGCAAGACGCTCTCGCTGCCATGGTGAGCCCACCGAAAATGGACTGAACGGCGCGCCGCCTCGCATCGACATGCGATGCGGGCGGCGCGAACCGAAGAGCGCCGACCAGGCGCCCGATGACTGCCAGGAGACACGATGAAACCCAACGACAACTGCCCGATCGACGCCATGCGCCGCCGATTGCTGACGGGCGCCGGCGCTACTGCCGCGCTCTCGCTCGGCGAGCTGCTCTTTCCGCGGGCGGCCCAGGCCGCCCCCAAGCGCGGCGGCACCTTCGTCTACACCAACACCTACCCGAACAACCGGATGGGCGATGCGCGCACCGGCCGTCATCCCCAGCACTGGCTCGACCTCAACAACCGCAGCGCCTACAACGCGCTGACCTGGGTCGACGAGAACCTCGAGGTGCAGCCCGAGCTCGCCACGGCCTGGGAGCCGAGCGCCGACCTCAAGGTCTGGGACATCACGCTGCGCGAGGGCGTGCTGTTCCACGACGGCCGCGAGATGACGGCCGACGACGTGGTGTCGTCCTACCGCTTCCACCAGACCGCGACCGGCTACGCCAAGCAGATCGTCAAGGTCGAGAAGGTGGGCAGGAAGGTGCGCATGACGCTGGACGCGCCGAACAGCGAGTTCCCCTACGTGCTCGCCGAGTACCACCTGATGATCATGCCGGCCGCCGAGAAAGAGGCGATCGGCCTCGCGGGCATCGGCACCGGGCCGTTCCGGATCGCGAGCCTCGATCCCAAGCGCCGCATCATCCTCGAGCGCAACGAGAAGTACTGGCGCGCCGGCTTCCCCTACCTCGACCGGCTCGAGGTCGTGAGCTCGCCCGGGCGCATGGAAGGCGCGCTGAACGGATTCCGCGGCGGCCTGTTCGATGCGGTGATCGGCGTCGACCCCGGCCTGCTGCCCGACCTCGAGCGCACGCCCGACCTCAAGTACAGCCTGTCGAGCAGCGGCGACCAGGCGCTGATGGTGATCCCCAAGGTGGCGGGATCGCCGCTCGACGACAAGCGCGTGCGGCAGGCCCTGGCGCTGGCGGCCGACCGCGAGAAGATCATCCGCATCGTCTACGGCAAGAAGGCCGGCTGGGTCGGCAACGACTCGCACCTGACGCCGGCCAATGCCGTGTTCCAGCCGCTGCAGCGCATGCACGACGTGGCGCGGGCGCGCGCGCTGCTGGCCGAGGCCGGCCATCCCAACGGCGTGAAGCTGCCGACCTTCTACTTCGCGCCCACCTGGCCCGAGGTGCCGCGCGTGTTCCAGGTGCTGGCCGAATCGGTGAAGGAGGCCGGCATCGTGCTGCCGATCGAGCAGCGGCCGAGCGACGGCTACCGCCAGTGGCGCGTCGAGGATGCCGAGAAGACGCGCAAGCACCGCTTCGCCTACACGCCGGCCGGGCCGCGCAATCCGGGCGTGAGCCTGTACCGGCTGCGGCCCGACAACAACGAGAGCGGCTACTGGCGCGGCGCGGGCTGCGACGAGTACATGGCGCTCTACCAGAAGTCGCTCGCCGAGCCTTCCAACGAGAAGCGACGCGCGAACTACGTGCGCATGCAGGAGATCCTGCGCGACGAGGTGCCGATCCTGTCCGCGGGCGGACGGCGCAACCTGCTGATCCACAAGCCCAACGTGCACGACCTGCGCAACCACTCGCAGTTCTGGTCGATGCGCTTCGACGAGGTCTGGAAATCGTGAGCCGGCCCCGCATCCCCTTCACCGAACCGCGCGCGAACGGCGACCCATCATGCTCATGACCTTCCTGCGGCGCGTGGGCCTCTACGCGCTGACCCTGCTGCTGGCCTCGATGCTGGTGTTCGTGGCGACCGAGGTGCTGCCCGGCGACGCGCTCGAAGTCAGCCTCACGGCCGACGAGATCGCGATGATGAATCCCGAGGACCTGGCGCGAAAGCGCCATGACCTCGGCCTCGACCGGCCGGCGCCGGTGCGCTACTTCGAGTGGCTCACGGGCGCCATGCGCGGCGATTTCGGCAAGACCATCCTCGGCGGCACGCCGGTGGTCGAGATCATCCGCGAGCCGGTGAAGAACTCGCTGCTGCTCGCGGCCGTGACGGCGCTGGTGGCCATTCCGGTGTCGCTGCTGCTGGGCATCGTCGCGGCCTTCTGGCGCGGCCGGCTGCCCGACACGCTGGCCTCGATGGGCGCGGTGATCGGCTACTCGATCCCCGAGTTCGCCTCGGGCAACCTGCTGGTGCTGGTGTTCGCGATCTGGATCCCGGTCTTCCCGGCCGTGATCCTGGCCTTCGCCGACGCGCCGCCGTCCGCGCTGCTGGCCGTGTCGGTGCTGCCGGTCGCGACCATCGTGTTCGGCTCTATCGCCCACCTGGTGCAGCTGATCCGCACCGGGCTGATCGAGTCGCTGGCCAGCGACTATGTCGAGCGCGCCCGCTTCACCGGCCTGGGCGAGCTGCGGCTGATCCTGCGCCATGCATTGCCGGCCTCGGTGATCCCCGCGCTCAACTCGGCCGCGCTCTACGTGGCCGGCCTGCTCAGCGGCATCGTGGTGGTCGAGAAGGTGTTCGGCTACCCCGGGCTCGGAATGATCCTGCTGCAGGCCGTCGACAAGCGCGAGGTGCCGATCGTGCAGGCCATCAGCCTGCTGGCGGCCCTGGCCGTCGTCTCGATGAACCTGCTGGCCGACCTCGCGGTGGCCGCCCTCGACCCCCGCGCCAGGAGCCGCTGAATCATGATGTTCAAGATCAACCACCACGCGCTGCTGCGGCCCGTGGCCCTGTTCGGCATCGGCATCGTCGTGCTGCACCTGGCCATCGCGCTGGCCGCGCCCTGGATCGCGCCCTACGACCCGATGTCGCTCAACGGCGGCCGCGCCGAGCCGCCGAGCGCCGAGTTCTGGCTCGGCACCGACGTGCTGGGCCGCGACTACCTGTCGCGCCTGCTGTGGGGCGGACGCACGGCGCTGCTGGCCGCCTTCACGGGCGTGGTCGTCGCGGTCAGCGTCGGCAGCATCCTCGGCGTGACGGCCGCCTACCTCGGCGGGCTGTTCGACGACGTGATGATGCGCATCGTCGACCTCAAGCTGGCGCTGCCGGGCATCCTGTTCGTCGCGCTGTTCGCGGTCGGCTTCGGCGAATCGCTGCCGGTGCTGATCGTGCTCATCGGGATGGTGTACTTCCCGGGCGTGATCCGCATCGTGCGGGCCCAGGCGCTGACGCAGGTGCAGCTGGGCTACGTGAAGGCCGCGCAGCTGCGCGGCGAGGGCACGGTGTCGATCATCCTGCGCGAGCTGCTGCCCAACACGCTCGACGTGGTCTACGTCGAGTTCGCGATCCGCATGTCGCACGCGATCCTGCTCTTGAGCTCGCTGTCCTTCCTGGGCATGGGCATCTCGCCGCCCACGCCCGACTGGGGGCTGATGGTGGCCGAGGGCGTGAGCCAGCTCGCGTTCGCACCCTGGCTGGTGCTGGCGCCGGCGGTCTTCATCTCCACGCTGGTGGTGGGACTCAACTTCGGCGCCGAGGCGCTGGCACGGGCCCTGGGACTGGACGCCACGCGCGGCCAGGACGCGGCATGAAGGAACAGGCAACGATGAAGCATCCCGAATCCAACGCGCTGGCACGGCGCCAGCAGGCGGCGCGCCGCATCGGCGGACGGCTCGAGGTCCAGGGCCTGGGCATCGGCTACCGGCGCGCCGACGGAGAGATCGTCGGCGCAGTGCGCGGCGTCGAATTCACGGTCGAGGCCGGCAGCAGCCTGGGCATCGTCGGCGAGAGCGGCTCGGGCAAGTCGACCGTGGCGCGCGCCCTGCTGGGCCACTGCCGGCCCGGCGGCGTGATCACCGCGGGGGCGGTGCGCATCGCGGGCGAGGACATCCTGCGCCTCGACGAACCGGCGCGGCGCCGGCTGCGCGGCCGGCACATCGCCTTCGTGCCGCAGAACCCGCTGAGCTCGCTGACGCCGCACATGCGCATCGGCGACCAGGTCGACGAGGCCGTGCGCCACCTGCGCGGCTGCGGCGCCGCCGAGGCGCGGGCGCGCACGCTCGAGCTGTTCGAGGCCACCAACCTGCCCGATCCGAAGGGCATCTGCGCGCGCTTTCCGCACGAGCTCTCGGGCGGCCAGCGCCAGCGCGTGGTGATCGCCGCGGCGCTGGCCGGCGACCCGGGCGTGCTGGTGCTCGACGAGCCGACCACCGCGCTCGACAAGACCACCGAGGTCCAGGTGCTCGAGCTGGTGCGCACCCTGCGCGAGCGCTTCGGCACCTCGCTGATCTACGTGAGCCACGACCTTGGCGTGATCTCGCGCATGTGCGACCAGGTGATCGTGATGCACCAGGGCCGCATCGTCGAACAGGGGCCGGCCGCGCGCATCTTCGGCGCGCCCGCGCATGTCTACACGCGGCAGCTGATCGCGGCCATTCCGCGCGTCGATGCCGAGCCGCCGGCGCGCGAACCGCAGCAACAACAGGCGCAGGACGCGCTGCTGGTGGCGAAGGACCTCGCGTTCTCGTACCCGGCGCGCCGCCGCGCCTGGTTCCAGCCGCCGCAGGCCACGGCGCGGCCCGCGCTGGCGGGCCTGTCGTTCGCGATCGGTCGCGGCGAGACGCTCGGCCTGGTCGGCGAATCGGGCAGCGGCAAGTCGACCGCGGCCTCGCTGGTCGCGGGGCTGATGGCGCCCTCGGGCGGCTCGCTGCACTTCGACGGCCAGCCGCTGGCCGCGAAGGCCACCGACCGCTCGCCGACGCTGCGGCGGCGGGTGCAGATCGTGTTCCAGGACCCGCTGTCCTCGCTCAATCCGCGCCAGCGCATCGCGGCCATCCTCGAGCGGCCGCTGACCCTGTTCACCGGGCTGAGAGGCCCGGCGCTGCGCGAACGCGCGCAGGCGCTGATGCGGGCGATGCACCTCGATCCGGCGCTGCTCGAGTGCTACCCGCGCCAGCTCTCGGGCGGGCAGCAGCAGCGCGTCGCCATCGCGCGCGCCTTCGCGGCCGAGCCCGACCTGATCGTCTGCGACGAGATCACCTCGGCGCTCGACGTGTCGGTGCAGGCCCAGATGCTGGAACTGCTGCTCGAGCTGCAGCGCAAGACAGGCACGGCCTACCTGTTCATCAGCCACGACCTCGGCGTGGTCCGGCGCATGGCCGACCGCGTCGTGGTGCTGCGCCATGGCGAGGTCCGCGAGGCCGGCGCCACGCGCCAGGTCTTCGATGCCCCGGCCGACGACTACACGCGCCTGCTGCTGCAGGCCACCGCCCTGCATTCCGTGACCGCCTCACCCGAAACCCTTGCCGCATGACCAAGTTCATCCACATCACCGATCCCCACCTCGTCGCGCCCGGCGAGATCCTGCACGGCCTGGACCCGTACGCGCGGCTCGCCGCCTGCATCGACGACATCCTCGAGCACCACCGCGACGCGGCCTGCTGCGTGATCACGGGCGACCTCGCGCACCGCGGCGAGAGCGCGGCCTACGCGGCGCTGCGCACCCAGC
The DNA here is from genome assembly GCF_900115375.1 of Variovorax sp. PDC80. NCBI lineage: Bacteria > Pseudomonadati > Pseudomonadota > Betaproteobacteria > Burkholderiales > Comamonadaceae > Variovorax > Variovorax sp. PDC80. The sequence goes on from NZ_FOWG01000006.1 coordinate 506,813, forward strand.
TCGCGCGGCTGCCCATGCCGTGCTTCCCGCTGGTGGGCAACCACGACATCCGCGCGCTGCTGGCGGCGCAATGCCCGGGCGGGCCGAGCGACGGCCACGGCTTCGTGCAGGGCCGCTTCGACCTGGCCGACGCGAGCTTTCTGCTGCTCGACACGCTCGACGAGGGCCGCAACGGCGGCCTGTACTGCGAGCAGCGGCTGGCCTGGCTCGCGGCCGAGCTCGACCGGCTCGGCGAGCGGCCGGTCTACCTGTTCATGCACCACCCGCCGTTCGACATCGGCATCCCGTGCCTCGACCGCATCGGCCTCGCGAACCCCGAGCCCTTCGCGCGGCTGGTGGCGGGCCGGCGCAACCTGCGCCACCTGTTCTTCGGCCACGTGCACCGGCCGGTCTGCGGCAGCTGGCGCGGCATTCCGTTCTCGACCATGCGCGGCCTCAACCACCAGGTGCCGTTCGACCTGCACACCATGTCGCCGGTGCCCAAGAGCCACGAGCCGCCGGCCTATGCGGTGGTGTTCCTCGCGGCGGACCAGGTCACGGTCCATTTCCACGACTACCTCGACAAGTCCACGCTCCCGGCGCCCCGGGACGCTTCGAAATGAGCAGCCGGCGGCGTGCCGTCGTGGTGGTCTGCGACAGCCTGTGCGCGGACCTGGTCACGCCCGACGTGGCCCCCGCGCTCGCGGCGTTGCGCGCGCAGGGCGCCGACTTCGTTTCGGCGCGCGGCGTCTTTCCCTCGACCACGCGCACCAGCTCGGCCTCGATGGCCACCGGCTGCCTGCCGGCCGCCCACGGCCTGCTGGGCAACACCATGGTGCTGCGCGAGCAGGGCGCGCTGGTGCGGCTGTCGGTGGGCAAGCCCGACTTCCTCGAACGCCTGCGCCGCGCCACGGGCCGCACCCTGCGGCGCCCGACCTGGGCCGAGCGGCTGGCGCGGCAGGGCGGTGCGATCGTCATGTCGAACGTGTCGCCGGGCGCGGCCTACCTGCAGGACCCCGACGGCTTCGGCCATGTCTACCACCGCGCCGGGTCGCGCGGGCCGGGCGGTGTCGCATTGACGGACGGCCTGGCCATCGAGGTGGGCGCCGCGGGCGACCGGGCGATGACCGATCGCTTCTGCCGCGAGGTGCTGCGCGAACGCGCGCCCGCGCTGGCCGTGCTGTGGCTCTCCGAGCCCGACCACACGGCCCACGGCGTGCCGCTCGGATCGGGCGAGCACCTGGCGATGATCGCCCACGCCGATGCCTGCGTCGACCAGGTGCGGCGCACCGTGGAGGCGCTCGATCCGGCCGGCGACGAGATCCTGCTGGTCGCCTGTTCCGACCACGGCATGGAGACGGTGGAACGCAAGATCGACCTCGACGCGCTGCTGGTCGAGGCCGGCTGGAAGCGCTCGCGCGAATCGCAGGAGGTGGTGGTGGCGCCCAACGGCAATGCCGCGCTGCTGTACTTCGCCGACGAAGCGCGCGATGCGATCCCGGCGCTCGTGCGGTGGCTGCAGGACCAGGACTTCACGGGACGCGTGTTCGCCGGCCCGGCCCTGGCAGAGATCGGCCTGCCGACCGAAGGCCCGCTCGGCCTGGCGTTGGCGCTGCGCCATGACGCGAGCGCCAATCCCCATGGCGTGCCGGGCCGCAGCGTCTCGCTGCTGAGCCCGTTCAGCGATTCATCGCCCGTCGGCTGCGCACAGCACGGCGGACTGGGCGAGCACGAACAGCATCCCTTTCTCTACCTGAGAGGGGGAGGGCTTCGTCCCGGCGAGCGACGCCAACCCGCGTCGCTGATCGACATCGCGCCGACCGTGCTGCGCCACCTCGGCGTGGCGGCGGACGGCATGCAGGGACGCGCATTGCAGTAGACGCGCCGCGTCTTTCGCTCCCCCGATGCCGGATGGATTCGTCACGCATGCGCGTGAGGGGCCCGCCTGCGCGTCGCCATCCCTGGGTCACCCCCACCACTCGAAGAAAAAGATGAAGAGACAAAGAAGATTCACCCCCGTCATCGCCGGCGGCGCCATGCTCGCCATCGGCGCCTGCCATGCCCAGTCGAGCGTCACGCTGTTCGGGCTGATCGACACCGGCGTCGCCCACTACCGCGTGCACGGCAAGGGCAGCCAGACCGCGCTGGCCTCCGACGGGCTCGCGAGCAGCCGCCTGGGCTTTCGCGGCCAGGAAGACCTGGGCGGCGGCCTGAGCGCGGGCTTCTGGCTCGAGGGCTCGCTCGCCGTCGACAACCCGACGTCCTTCGACCTCGCGCGGCGCTCGACCGTGAGCCTGGCCGGTCCCTGGGGCGAGCTGCGGCTGGGCCGCGACTACACGCCGACCTACCTGATCCAGTCGGACTTCTCGGGGCCCTGGGTCACCAACGGCGTCGGCGAGAGCATCGTCTACCGCGGCCGCGCCGTCCTCTATGGCAGCGCCAACGCGGGTCAGAGCTCGCATGTGCGCGTGAGCAACTCGGTCGGCTACTTCCTGCCGCGCGACCTCGGCGGCTTCTCGGGCCAGTTCCAGTACGGCCTGCCCGAGGCGGTCGACGGCGGCGACGCGGAGCGCTACCTCGGCGGGCGCCTCGGCTACCGGCAGGGCGCGTTCCGCGTGGGCGCGGCCTACAGCCGGACCATGGGCGGAGCCAAGGCGCCGACGACACGCCCGCGCGACATCCGCTCGGCCAGCCTCGGCGTGGCCTACGACTTCGGCGTGGCATCGGTCGAGGCGCTGTATGCGCAGGACCGGGTGCAGATGCCGCTGGGCCCCAAGCGCTTCGAAGGCGCGACGGTCGGCGTGACGGTGCCGGTCGGCCCCGGCGAGATCCGCGCGAGCTACGGACAGGTGGCCTTCCGCTACCCGGGCGACCGCTCGCGCGTCAGCAAGATTGCGCTCGGCTACGTGCACCACCTGTCGAAGCGCACCGCGCTCTATGCGACCGTTGCCCATGTGCGCAACCGGCGCGGCGCCGCGCTGACCGTCGGCGGCGATGTCGCGGGCCTCGCCGACCACGCGGCCAGCGGCCAGAACTTCGGCATCCGGCACGCGTTCTGAGCGCGCCCGTCCCGCGCAACCACCCCCACAATCCACGATTGGAGACAAGCATGCACCGTCGCGATCTCATCCGCCTGGCCTCGGCCGCCGCGGCCGCCACCTCCCTGCCGCGCTGGAGCTGGTCGAACACGCTGGCCCAGCGCGACCTGTTCCCGCTCGGCGTCGCCAGCGGGTCGCCGACCCCCGACGGCTTCGTGCTGTGGACCCGGCTGCTCGACGGCCCGGTGCCCGGCACCGTGCCCTTCGACACGCCGCGCCTGCCGCTGCCCGCCTCGCTGACCGTGCGCTGGGAGGTGGCCGAGGACGAGGCCTTCCGTCGCATCGTGCGCACGGGCCAGGCGAACGCGCTGGCCGAGCTCGGGCACGCGGTGCACGTGGAGGTGTCGGGCCTGCGGCCGGACCGCTGGTACTTCTACCGCTTCATGCATGGCGAGGCGGTCACGCAGACGGCGCGCACGCGCACCGCGCCGGCACTGCACGCCATGCCCGGGCGCACGCGCTTCGCCTTCGTCTCGTGCCAGCGCTGGGAGCAGGGCCACTACGCGGGCTACCGCCACATGCCCGACGAGAACCTCGACCTGATCGTGTTCCTCGGCGACTACGTCTACGAATACGCGATGCCGAAGAAGCCGCCGAGCTACCAGCTGGTGCGCACGCACACGCTGCCGGCCGCGAAGACGCTCGCCGACTTCCGCGACCGCTACGCGCTCTACAAGACCGACGCGCAGCTGCAGGCCGCGCACCGCGCCTGCCCCTGGCTCGTGACCTGGGACGACCACGAGGTGCAGAACGACTACGCGGGCCTCGAAGGCACCGGCGCGGCGGGCGACTTCCTCGCGCGGCGCGGCGCCGGCTACCAGGCCTTCTACGAGAACATGCCGCTGCGCGCCTCGGTGCTCACGCAGGGCCTCGGCGGGCTCGGCACGCTCGATGGCCTGCGCATCTACGAGCGGCATGCCTGGGGCCGGCTGCTGCGCTTCCACATGCTCGACACGCGCCAGTACCGCGACCGCCAGCCCTGCCGCGTGCCCGGCGAGGAATCGCCGAGCTCGGTGACGCCCACCGGCTGCCCCGAGCTGCGCGACCCCGCGCGCTCGATCCTCGGCAGCTACCAGGAGCGCTGGCTCGAGCAGGGCCTGGCGCAGGACGCCGCGCTGGGCGAGCGCTGGAGCGTGGTGGCGCAGCAGACCATCTTCGCGCAGCGCAACTACAAGCCGCTGCCGGCCGAGAGCTACCACCCCAGCACCTGGGACGGCTATCCCGCGAGCCGCCAGCGCGTGCTCGACGCGGTGCAGGGCGCGGGCGCGCGCAACACCGTGTTCCTCGGCGGCGACATCCACCAGAACTACGTCAGCCGCGTGCTGGCCGACTTCTCGCGGCCGCAGTCGCCGGTCATCGCGAGCGAGTTCTGCGGCACCTCGATCGCCTCGGCCAGCGGCACGGCGCAGAGCCGCGCGCAGGAGATCGCCGACAACAACCCGCACATCCTGCTCGCGCGTTCCGACAGGCGCGGCTATGCGGTGGCCGACGTGACGCCCGGGCGCTGGCTCACCTCGCTGCGCGTGCTCGACGACGTCGCGCAGCCCGACAGCGGCATCTCGACGCTGGCGCGCTTCGCGGTCGACGACTGCGTGCCGGGTCCGCGGGCGGTCTGACCCATGCCCGACAAGACCATCCCCATGACCACCGGGGCCGAGTGGCCCTACCTGGAGATCCTGGTGCGGCTGGCGCTGAGCCTGGCGCTCGGCTTGCTGATCGGGCTGGAGCGCGAGCGCCGCGGCAAGGAGGCGGGGCTGCGCACCTTCGGCTTCATCTGCATGCTGGGCGCGCTCGGCGGCCTGCTCGGCATGCCGGTGGCGCTGCTGTGCCTGGCGCTGGTCGGCGTGCTCGCGGTGCTGCTCAACGTGCAGACGCTGCGCGCCGGGCAGGGCGCCGAGCTCACCACCTCGGCCGCCATGCTCGTGACCTGCCTGGCCGGCGTGCTGTGCGGCCAGGGCCACACCATCTCGCCCGCGGCCGTGATGGTGCTGGCCACCGCGCTGCTGGCGTGGAAGGAACGGCTGGCCGGTTTCTCGGCCGGGCTGACCGAAAGCGAGATGCGCTCGGCGCTGCTGCTGGCCATCCTCGCGATCGTGATCTATCCGGCGCTGCCGGCCGGGGCCGTGGGACCGTGGCACCTGGTGGAGCCGCGCGCCGCCTGGGTCACGGTGATCCTGATCGCGGGCATCGGCTTCGTGAACTACATCCTCTGGAAGCTCTACGGCACGCGCGGCACCGAGCTCTCGGGCTTTCTCGGCGGGCTCGTGAACAGCAACTTCACGGTGATCGAGATGGCCTCGCGCGTCGTCGCCACGCGCGGTGCCTACGTGGGCACGGCCTACCGCGGCATCCTGCTGGCGACCACCGCGATGGTGGTGCGCAATGCCGGGCTGCTGCTGATCCTGGCGCCGCTCGCGCTGCTGGGCGCCTCGGGCGCCTTCGCGCTGATGATGCTCGCGAGCGCGGTGCTGGTGCTGTGGAGCTACCGCCGCGCCACGCGCGGCCCCGTGCCCGACGTGCCCGAGATCAAGCTCGACCTGCCGTTCTCGTTGCCGCTGGCGCTCAAGTACGGCGTGGTGTTCCTGGTGCTGCACATCGTCGGCGGCCTCACGCAGCGGCAGTTCGGCGATGCGGGCTTCTACTTCGTGAGCGTGGTCGGCGGCCTGATGTCGAGCGCGAGCGCCGTGGCCGCGGCCGCCGCGCTCGCGTCGCAGGGCAGCCTGTCGGCCACCACCGCCGGCACGGGCGCGGTGCTGGCCTCGCTCACGAGCATTGCCTTCAGCATGTCCTTCGTGCTGCGCACGCGCGAACGCCGCCTGACCACGAAGCTGTGCACGGCCATGTTGTGCATCGCCGTCGCCGGTGCCCTTGGGCTGGCCGGTTGGCATGTGGTCCTGCCGATGCTGCCGATCGGCCACTGAAGGCCGCACCGATACCTCCATCCCTCGAACCCGACACCATGAGCCATCCCACGAAGAACATCGAATCCGTCCTGGTCGAGAACCGCGTGTTCCCGCCCGATGCCCGCGCCACCGAAGGCGCCCGCATTTCCGGCATGGCCGCTTACGACGCCCTGTGCAAGGAAGCGGAGCAGGACTTCGAAGGCTTCTGGAGCCGCCAGGCCAAGAGCCACCTGCAGTGGACGAAGCCCTTCAGCAAGATCCTCGATGAATTGAACGCGCCGTTCTACCAATGGTTCGGCGACGGCGAGCTCAACGCCAGCGCCAACTGCCTCGACCGCCACATCGGCACCCCGGTCGAGAACAAGACCGCCATCGTCTTCGAGGCCGACGACGGCACCGTCACCCAGGTCACCTACAAGGAGCTGCTCGCACGCGTGAGCCAGTTCGCCAATGCGCTGAAAGCCTCCGGCATCCGGAAGGGCGACCGCGTCATCGTCTACATGCCGATGACGGTCGAGGGCGTGATCGCGATGCAGGCCTGCGCGCGCATCGGCGCCACCCACAGCGTGGTGTTCGGCGGCTTCTCGGCCAAGGCGCTGCAGGAACGCATCATCGACGCCGGCGCGGTCGCGGTCATCACCGCCAACTTCCAGCTGCGCGGCGGCAAGGAGCTGCCGCTCAAGGCCATCGTCGACGACGGCATCGCGCTCGGCGGCTGCGAGTCGATCAAGACCGTGTTCGTGTTCGAGCGCACGCCCTCGGCCTGGAATCGCGTGGAAGGCCGCGACAAGACCTTCGCCGAGGCGCTCAAGGGCCAGAGCACCGAGTGCGCGCCCGAGCCGGTGAATGCCGAGCATCCGCTGTTCATCCTCTACACCTCGGGCTCCACCGGCAAGCCCAAGGGCGTGCAGCATGCCACCGGCGGCTACCTGCTGTGGGCCAGGATGACGATGGACTGGACCTTCGACATCCGCCCCGAGGACGTGTTCTGGTGCACCGCCGACATCGGCTGGATCACGGGCCACACCTACGTCGCCT